>JAUPKU010000125.1 GCA_030837285.1 Thermoproteota archaeon
GACAACACATCTGATTCTGTTAAATTTTAAATATAATGTTGTTAAAAAGATAAAATAAGTTTATTCAAAGAAAAAATTTAGGCGCTAACACAGGTTTAGCGATTTAAAAGCATTACATTTAAATTCTATTACATAAGATTTGAGAAGATAATCCAAATAATAAATTCAATCTATAAATGGGGCTAAGAACGTGTCTTCTTCTATTCCATTTTACAATAGATTAGGTTTAAAGGTAAATCCCATAATCGATGATTGCACCCTTAGAGACGGAGTTCAAATGCCTGGAACTGCTGTTTCCCCGAGACACGCAACTCACATAGCATATCTCTTGGACGCGATAGGCGTTGAGAGGATAGAGTTGCATCATTATCAGCAGCCTGACAAAGAAGCCATTAAACTCATAAAGGATTTGGGTTTGAAAGCGAGATTGACTGCGTGGTGTAGAGCTGTAAGGGAAGATATTGATAGTGCTTTGAAACTCGATTTCAAAGAAGTAGGTATTTCCCATCCTGTTTCAGACATCCACTTCAAAGCGAAGTGGCCCGACACGACTCCTGACGAATTGCTCCGCCGAGTTGTAGACACTGTTGAATACGCTAAAGACCATGGATTAATCGTGTTCGTGCATGGAGAAGATAGTACAAGAGCTGATTGGAATTTCGAGAGAAAGTTCATAAACAGCGTAGCTGAAGCTGGAGCTGAAGTTTATAGGATATGTGACACGGTTGGACTTGGTTCTTCGGACACTCAGGCCCCTGTACCAACAGGCATTCCACAGAAGATTAGGAAGATTAAGGAAGAAACCAAGATGAAAGGTGTTGAAATTCATGCTCATGATGACTTGGGAAACGCTGTTGAAAACTCAATAGCAACAGTTAGAGCTGCCGAGGGTGTTTTCGATGATATCTACGTTAGTACTACTATGTTGGGAATGGGAGAGAGATCAGGAAATGCTGAGACAGAGAAGATCATGATGAACCTCTACGTTCACTATGGCTTCGAGAAATATGAGAATGGCCTTTACTGGCTCAAGGAGGTAGCTGACTATATTAGCTATGCTACTGGCGTTATTATACCACCAAACAAGGCTATAGTTGGAGATAACGCTTTTACCCATGAGTCGGGAATACACACACATGGTGTTTTGAGGAATCCAGAAACTTATGAGCCCTTTCCTCCCAAGCTGGTTGGAAACGTTAGAAAACTGACTATTGGAAAGCAGTCTGGATCCGCTATTGTAAAACATATGGCTGAACAAATGGTGGGAAAAAACATTGAGAAGAACGATCCACGCCTCGAAAGCCTAGTTAAGTTGATTAAAGCCGTATATGTTTCTGGCGAGAGAAAATCATCTCTCAAAGATGACGAGTTTAAAGAACTTGTCAAAAAATCCGGATTGGTAAAGTAGTCATGTTCTTAAGACGAATTCCTCATCTTGATTTTCTTCTTTTCAATATTTGAAGGAGAGTCAAATGCCCAAGATAGTTATAATCGACAGTGGGTTAGGGAACATTAGAAGCGTTCAAAAAGGTATTGAAAAGACTGGTTGTATAGCCTATATAACCACTGAAGCGAAAGAGATTAGAGAAGCTGACGCCTTAATTCTGCCAGGAGTAGGAGCCTTCAGAGACGCTATAAACAATATAAGACCTCTCTCCAACGCAATCTCTGAAGAGGTAAATTCAGGTAAACCCCTTTTAGGCATATGCTTAGGACTTCAACTCCTATTCACCGAGAGTACAGAAGGAGGCTGCTATGAGGGTCTAAATGTCCTCAAGGGAAAAATAATCCGCCTGCCTGACACTTTAAAAGTCCCCCACATGGGTTGGAATTCCCTGAAACTAGTTGACTTTAATAATCCTATAGTAAGAGAAGTACCATCCAACTCATACGTGTACTTCGTGCACTCATATTACGCCGAACCAAAAGATCAGAAGGAAATAGTTGCATTAACGGATTATGGAGTAGACTTTGCCTCAATAGTGTCTCGAGGACACGTATTTGCCACTCAATTTCATCCTGAGAAATCTGGAAAAGTAGGTTTAAGAATCTTGAGAAACTTCGTTGATTATGTCAAGAGGTAGGAGCTTGAACGATGTTAACTAAAAGGATTATTCCATGCCTTGATATGAAGAATGGTCGAGTGATCAAGGGCATCAGCTTTGTGGAACATCGTGACGCTGGCGATCCAGTGAAATTAGCTTCAGAATATGATGAGCAGGGAGCGGACGAACTGGTACTTTTGGATATTTCTGCTTCACATGAGAATAGGAACATCTTACTAGATGTTGTAAAAAGGACTGCTGAAGAACTCTTTATACCATTCATGGTCGGAGGAGGAATAAGAAACCTTCAAGATATACGAGAAATTCTTTTCAATGGAGCTGATAAAATATCGATTAACACAGCTGCGGTAAAAGAGCCTCATCTTATTTTAGAAGCCTCTGAGATGTTTGGGAGCCAGTGTATCGTATCATCAATTGATGTGAAGCGAGTCTATTTGAATGATGAAGATGAGGCAACTGGTAGAGTTGTTCTGTCAACTCCTCAGGGGAAGTGTTGGTGGGATGTTTTCATTTATGGTGGACTGCAGTCTACTGGGATAGATGCGATTCAATGGGCTCAAATGGCTGTTGAACTTGGGGCAGGCGAAATAATGGCGTCATCTCTTGATTTTGACGGTACTAAACAAGGATATGACAATACATTTCTCAGGACTGTTTCTGAAAAAGTCCACGTTCCAGTCATAGCGAGCAGCGGAGCTGGGAACCCTAAGCATATCCTCGATGCCTTTACCATCGGGAAGGCGGACGCAGCTCTGGCCGCAAGTATCTTTCATTATGGAACATATACCATTCGAGAAGTGAAAGAATACTTATCTAAGAACGGCGTTCCAGTTAGACTATAAGGAATCATAGATAAATAGAAACCTAGGAAGTGCGCACTTCCAAGCAACAATTGTAATCTCTAGCAATAACCATTCAGCACACGCTAAGTTAAACTCATTTGTGCACTGCTTTATCCCTGAATCCTATTTAATAATGAAATCGGCTACAAGAATGCATTAGTAAAAAATAAGAGAAATAATTTGGAAATAAGCCAGTGCACCTACAGCCAGCTGCATTTCGCTTTTTGGATTTCTTAAAGACGTTTGATGTAGCGGTTGATTTCCCAGTCTGTGACTACAACGCGGTAGAGTTCCCACTCTTTTCGTTTCTCACGCAAGAAGTTCTCAAAGGCTGTCTCGCCTAGGGCGTCCTTCATGAGATCACTTGTCTCCATCTCGTCCAAAGCTTCTTTTAGCGATTCCGGAAGAGAGATAATATTCTTGGATTTACGCTCCTCATAACTCATGTGATAGACGTTTAGTTCCACAGGATCGCCAGGATCAATCTTATTTTTAATACCGTCTAGACCAGCAGTAAGCAGAACTGCGAACTGGAGGTATGGATTACCAGACCCATCAGGGCATCTTATCTCACATCGTGCAGCGTCTTTTCTACCACCAAAGTTGGGCACTCGAATGAGAGGAGAGCGGTTCTTATGCGCCCAGGCGAGATAAACTGGCGCTTCATAACCCGGTATAAGGCGTTTGTAGCTATTTGGCCAAGAAGCCAAGACTGCAGCCATTTTTCGTCCGTGGGCTAACTGTCCACCTATGAAGTATCGTGCTATGTCCGAGAGGTAACCCTTCTGGGGATCATCAGCGTAAAAGAGGTTCTGGGTGACGTCTTTGTTCCAAAGGCTCTGATGAGTATGCATGCCTGAGCCGTTGATGTCGGCAAAGGGTTTGGGCATATGGGTAGCTAAATAACCATTTCGAGCTGCAACGATCTTTGTTATCATCCTCATTGTGATAGCGCGATCGGTAGTGACGAGAGCCTCACCGTATTTGAAGTCAATCTCGTTCTGTCCAAGGGCAACTTCGTGGTGACTAATTTCGATTTCAATGCCAAACGGTTCTGCCATATCAGCTATTTCGCGGCGAATATCCTCCGTAAGATCAGATGGGTGGAAGTCAAAGTAACCTGCTAAGTCTATGGGTGTAGGCTGTCCTCCGTTTTCACCTTCTTTAACGATGAAGAATTCAAGCTCAGGAGCGCAAATATACGTATAGCCTGCCTTATTCGCACTATCAATTGCCTTTTCAAGTATGTATCTCGGGTCTCCTTCGAATCGCTTGTTTTGTGGAGTGTATATGTCACAGATGAGGCGGCAGCTGGATTTCTCTTTTGGTCGCCATGGAAGAACCGCGAAGGTTGTGGGATCTGGGAATAGAACCATATCGGATTCTTCGATTGGTCTATAACCTGTGATTGATGAGCCATCAAATGATTGGCCATTTTCAAAAATGGTCTCAATATTCTTGCTGTTTACTGCGAGGTACTTTATCATGCCATTTATGTCTGTGAATTGGAGTCTAACGAATTTGATTTCTTGTTCTCGGATTTTCTTAACTACATCAGTCAGTGACGTTTTTACTCCAGACTGCGTCTTTGAAATTTTTCATTTTCTTTCTTTCCATAGATTGAATTACTGATTTTTTTATTTGTAACGAAATCTATTTCAAGCCTGAACATATTTAAACTTTTTGTTGGCATTACTAAACAAATATTTATAATAACACACTTTATTTATCCAATAGATAATTTTTATAATATTAAAATGAACAAAAAATGTACAAGTTTTTATTATAAGATTAGCCATTTCAGTAAAAATAAAATAAGAGTGAACAAAGGTAAGTCTAGGGTGAAGGTAGTGTTGAGAAGACTGGCAGGTATGGAGATGATTGTCTTTGATCTGGATGGAGTCTTAGTGAATATCGAAAGTAGCTGGCAAGCAGTTCATAAAGCCTTTGGAGTTGATAACGAGGAGAATTTTAGGAAATGCGTACATAGCCAAATTGACTTCAAGGAGTTTATGAGATCCGATATCCGATTATGGAATGGCCCCAATATAAGCCGTATTAAACAAATTTTAGAAGAAGCACCTCTTATGAAGGGTGCCCAAGAGACAATCTCAACACTTCAAAAAGCAGGATACAAAACAGCCATAATAAGTAGTGGAATCTCGGTCCTTGCTGACAGAATCAAGAACGAGTTGAAGATTGACTATTGCTTCTCAAATAAGTTGTTAACCGATGATTCAGGACTACTCACAGGAGAAGGCGAAGAAGTTGTTAACCTATTTAATAAAGACAAAGTATTGAGAGACTTGACATCCACAGCAGAGGTGAGAGTGGAACAGTGTGTAGTCATAGGAGATAGCCGATTTGACATTTCCCTCTTTAACGGAGCTGGCCTAAGCATAGCTTTCAACGCCAAAGAAAAATCGACTCGAGATGCAGCTGATTTATCCATATGCGAGAAAGATTTGACATTGATTCTGCCTTGGCTTGTTAACGAAGATGAAACAGCATTGGCTGAAATAGTATTTAACTACGACGATGAGAATGAAGCAGAAGCTATTGTTAAAGCTGTTGAACCTGATAACAAGAGCTCTCCCCCGGGCTTGATCGTCAAGACCACTAGAAAGAGAAGAAGTGTTTACACGAGAGTCTTCTCGACTAAAGGGGTTGAAACGCTGTTAGCTACGCTTGATGACTTGTTTTCTTGTATTAAAGTTGCTGAGAATGTCCTTGAAACTGGGTAAAAGCATATCTGCAAGGGAAAACTTTTAAGCTACACTCAGTGTTCATTCTTCAAGTTAATGGTGCATTGGAGGATATTGTTTGTCAAAGAGGGCAAGAAAGGTTCAAGACAAGTGGAAAATAAAGGAATGGTATAACATTATTACTCCTCCATATTTTGGTGGAGCACTGATAGGATCAAGTCCAAGTAGCGAACCAGCCAAAACTATTGGAAGAATCCTTGAGACAACCCTTTATGATATCACTGGTGATTTTAATCAACAGTACATGAAACTCTACTTCCAAGTAACAGGCATAAAAGGTAGCGACGCTGAAACCATATTCAAAGGTCATGAGTATTCGCGGGACTATCTCAGAAGCCTTGTGAGAAGAGGAAGCACGAGAATTGATAGTATCATAAATATTACTACAAAAGACGGTTATAAACTCAGAGTCTCTGTAGTTGCTCTATCCGTCTCAAGGATCAGAACATCCCAGATAATCGTAATGAGGAGTGTTATCCGAAAGATTATTGATGAGAAGGCTAAAAGTCTGAACTTCGACCAATTTGTTCAAGAGTCAATTCTCGGAAAAATAGCATCTGACATATACAATGAAGCAAAGAAGTTTTCCCCCTTGCGACACGTGGGAATCAGGAAGTCAAAGCTCGTCTTAGTCCCAGCTAGCAAGCCTTTAGATTCCACAGTAGTAGAAGCCAAAGTCTAAAAATATCCAGACCCTTCTCTTACCCTATCACTTACAATGATTCGGTATGAGAATAAATGTCTAGGAACAAGGAAGAGAGAAAAACCACTGTAGCAAGAGAAGCAGCAAAGCTCTTATACTATAAGATAGTTGAAGAGTACAAACAAGCCAAAGAAGAAGCTGCTAGGACTTTAGGTATTAACGTTCTCCCTAGCAATTTTGAAGTTGCCCTCGAATTAGACAATGTAGCTGAAGCGATGGAAGGCGATTCAAGGAAGGATCTTCTTATTAGGCTTCGAAGACAAGCTTTGGATGTTATGGCGGATCTTAAAGTCTTTCATCCAAGGCTTATTGGAAGCGTCTGGCGTGGAACCGCTAGAAAAGGAAGCGACATAGACATCACAATTTATAGTAATGATCCTGAAATTGCTTTGAATGTGATTAGGGCTAAATTCAATGTTTCTAAGACGGGGTACACTTTTAGAACTGAGGGAGGAGAGACTGAGAAGTTTTTTCATGTCTTTGTCAGTTTGCCTTCCGGCGATAAAGTTGAGCTTACTATAAGAAACCTCGAAGAAATGAAGAAGAGGAACAGGTGTGATATTTTCGGAGATGTGATCAAAGGCTTGACTACGTCTCAGTTGCAGCAAGTTCTTGAGAGAGATGCACTGCAGAAGTTCATTCCAAAAATAACGAAATAGATATCCCCGGCAGTCAATTGGGAAAAGACTTTTAGCCGTTATGGATTCATAGGGTTTTGTTGGAGGATTATATTTGAAGGGTGTTATACTTGCTGCTGGTGAAGGCACTAGACTTCGACCCTTAACCCTAACCCGCTCAAAACATATGATTCCTCTTGCTGGCAAACCGACACTTGAGCACCTACTCGTATCCCTCAAAGATGGAGGAATAACTGACGTACTGGTTATTGTTAGCCATCATGAAGACATTATCAA
>JAUPKU010000015.1 GCA_030837285.1 Thermoproteota archaeon
TTGAAATCTCTTAGACTAACATCCTTATGTGCCGAATTTAAAGCCTTGTATAGCACGTCGTCTGTCATAACACCCTGTTTCTTATCAAGGAGCTCCCTGATCGTAGTATGCAAAGGCTGTGAATCCCAATATCTGGTCAAGATTCTCCACCACTATGCTATAGGTGTAGCAGGCTTAACTGGTTTTCTAAACTGTTGAACCACACTTAGATACCACCCTTCCATCTCAGGTGTAACACTTGGTCCAATCCTATCCATGGCTTTCTTGAAGTCTTCCATGGAAACTTCATTTGCTTCTCTCCTCAATGCGATCATGGCTGCCTCTCTGCATAATGCTTGGATATCTGCCCCTGAATATCCTTTTGTAGCCTTTATAACATCTGAGGGTACAAAATCCTTCGTCAGAGGGACTCCCTTCGAATGTATCTTAAAGATTTGCGTTCTACTCTCATAGTCGGGAGATGGAACATATATCAGTCTATCGAACCTTCCAGGCCTGAGAAGAGCCGGGTCTAGAATATCAGGTCGATTAGTTGCAGCTATTACAACCACATTTTGCAAACCCTCAAGACCATCCATTTCTGTGAGAAGCTGGCTAATTACTCTCTCAGTCACACCTGAATCTGAGCTTCCAGCTCCTCTTCTTGGTACAACAGAGTCAACCTCGTCGATAAAAATGACTGCAGGAGCAGCTGTTCTACCTTTCCGGAAAATCTCTCTAATAGCTTTCTCAGACTCTCCAACCCATTTGCTAAAGATCTCTGGACCTTTAATGCTGATGAAGTTTGCCTCGCTTTCGGTGGCTACTGCTCGAGCCAGAAGCGTTTTACCGCAACCAGGCGGGCCATAAATGAGGATGCCTTTCGGAGGTCTTATACCCATCTTTGTGAATACTTCAGGTCGCTTTATTGGCCACTCTACTGCCTCTTTTAAGCTCTGTTTAACCTCATCTAGTCCGCCAACTTCATCCCAATGAACGCTAGGGATCTCTATGAAGACTTCCCTCATTGCGGTGGGTGTTATTTCTCTGTAAGCAGACATAAAATCGTCTAAATTAACTTCCATCTTTTCAAGTATTTCAGGGGGAATATGCTCATCTTCCAGATTAATGTCTGGTAAGTAGCGTCGAAGAGCCTTCATAGCTGCCTCACGGCAAAGGGCAGAAATATCAGCTCCAGTATAGCCATGAGTCATCTCGCTTAAACGCTTCAGATCAACATTTTCAGATAGAGGCATACCACGAGAGTGAATCTGTAGTATCTCAAGTCTCCCTTGTTTATTTGGAACACCAAGTTCGATTTCTCTATCGAATCTGCCTGGTCTTCGAAGGGCGGGATCTATAGCATTTACTCTATTCGTAGCTCCTATAACAATAATGTTTCCTCTTGCTTCAAGACCATCCATTAATGCCAAGAGTTGTGCTACAACTCGTCGCTCAACTTCTCCTGTGACTTCTTCACGTTTTGGTGCAATAGCGTCAAGCTCATCTATAAAAATGATTCCTGGAGAGTTCTCTTGTGCTTTTTCAAATATCTCCCTAAGTCTCTTTTCAGATTCTCCATAGAATTTACTCATGATCTCTGGTCCGTTTATCGCAAAGAAGTTTGCGTCAGATTCATTCGCGACTGCCTTGGCCAAAAGTGTCTTACCATTCCCAGGTGGACCATGGAGTAGTACGCCCTTAGGAGGTTCTATTCCGAGCCTTTGAAATAGCTCTGGATGCCTGAGGGGGAGTTCAACCATTTCTCGTGTTCTTCGAATTTCCTCTTGGAGACCCCCAATGTCCTCATATGTTACTCTTGGAATGCCTTTCTTTTCGGTTGTAGGTTCACTTGAAACCTGAAGTGTAGTCGAAGGAGTAACTCTCACTACTCCAAAAGGTCTAGCTCGAACTACCATAAATGGAATTGCGCTTCCTAAGATAACCACGAATACAGAGTCGCCTTCCATAAGAGGAGTCTCCGCCAATCTGCTCTTGACAAAATTAACAAAGTCTTGATCCACATTCAATCGCATATCAATAGGCGCTAATGAAACACTTTGTGCATCTCTTGCTTCAGTTTTCTTTACAGCAACGAATTCGTTTATAGCTACACCAGCATTCTTTCTAATCAAACCATCAATTCTAATCAGTTCTTTATCTTGATCTTCCTGATATGCTGGCCAAGCAACAGTTGCGGTTGCTCTTTTACCTTTCATCTCAATGAGGTCGCCCGCCACAATTCCCAAAGCTCTCATTGTAGTGTCATCTATTCTAGCCTTCCCTCTGCCAGCATCCCGCTGTTTTGCTTCAGCAACTCTTAGCCGTATTTCTTTAGACAAAGAATACCCCCTTAGACTAATTTCTATTCACTTGCCTCTTACTTCATACAGGTTTTCGTGGAAATGCAGTCTTAAAGAAAAGATTAATCCATTCTTTCTTATTTAGGGGAAGATTGGATAACGACTTATAAACTTTCAAAATCTTCTAACTAATACTACTTCTACTTCGCCTACTCCCTCTATTTTCTTAAGACTCTCTTCAACCTTGTCCATATCGCCACTATTCGACTCAGGCAAGATTATGTGAGCTATTATCGCCACCAGCCCGAAGGCTATTGGTTCTTCATCGAATCTGTAGACTGAAGCGTCCTTTGGGAGAGCTTGCTTTATAGATCCTTTGAGTTTATTTAAGTCAATGATTATGTCGCTTGGGAAAATCTTCATTGTCACAACTATCTGGCCCATACAAGATCACCTTTCATGGACCTGTGAAACCACACTTCGGGCATTTATAATGCCGTCCGAACTCCCGGCATTTTTCGCATCGCCACATGACGAATTCACCGCATGAAGGACAGGGGAATTTTACAGCTTTTTCGCGTGGCATAATCAAATGACCACACCAGATGCATACAGGCATTAGAAGATTCACCAACTTGATGGTAAATGAACTTATTGGATACATCATACTCAAGTATTTATAGTTTTCAATTACTGTAAAAGGTTTTAGTGAGAACATGGATTTTCTTAGGGCTTAAAGAATAGGATGAAGATGAGTGAACATTGGCTGAAACCTTTAGATTGAAACAAGTCATCGTCATCAGAAAGGACTTGAAGATGGGTATTGGAAAAATGGTAAGCCAGGCCTGTCACGCATGTCTAGACTCCTCGGAAGAAGTAAGAATTCGGAATCCAAACCTCTGGAAATCATGGCATTCTGAAGGAGCGAAGAAAGTTGTTGTAAAAGTTCAATCTCTCGAGGAACTTTTAGACCTAAAGGATAAAGCTTCAAGACTACGAATTCCCAATTCATTAGTCATCGATAGAGGGTTAACTCAGATAAATCCAAACACCCCAACGGCACTAGGAATAGGTCCTGCAAAAACAGAAGACGTGGATAAGATAACTAAACAACTAAGACTACTATGAATTCTAAAGCCTCTCAAATCAAAAAAATTAAAGATAAAGAACTCACCCATCTATTATTCTAAAATAAATATCATTTCGTGATGGGCGATTAAGAAGTCATGTCTCTTAAATAGAGAGTAAAACCTCTATAGTAGACACAGCTCTTGTTCTTCCGTCCTCTTCCTTGACTTCTTCGGTCCCAATTACGATTTTGCTGATTTTTATTTTCTCCATAAATCTACGTCTCGTTATCTCCGCAACATCAACCGCAGTGGTTATGGCTCTACCTCTTGCCTTCAATACGACCTCCTTAGCATTAGGCGCGTTAAAGTACGTTATGATTGCTAGTACATAGCTCATTACTGGTTTTCTTCCAACGTAGACAATATTTTGTTCTTCAGTCATGTTCAGACCTCCCTTTCAGTTCTGGATATTTTCAACTCTAACTATTTAAAAAGCTAAAGCTTATAAGATTTTACTCAAAAAATTACCAGAAATTCATAAAAGGGCTTCTTTTAATGCATCCTTGCAGGAGCATTTCCTTACTTCAGGTATCTTAGGGATAGTGTGCATTATAAGTTTCTTAAAGTTATCAACGTTCATCTCCATTGTCCTGATTATTTCATCTGTTGAGACAGGTTTTTCAGCCCAAACATCATAGTCTGTAATCATAGCAACCGGAACGTAGCATATCTCTACTTCTCTTGCTAACGCGATTTCAGGGTAAAGTGTCATACCTATTACATCTACACCCCAAGCTCTGAAGAGTCGGGATTCAGCTCTCGTAGAGAATCTAGGGCCTTGAATGCAGATATAAGTTCCTTTATTATGAAAGGGTATCCCCAATTCTCTGGCTGACTTAACAAATATTGTCCTCAGTTCTGAACACGTAGGATCTGCTGTTGAAATGTGACAAACTTGTCCTCCATCATAGAATGTATCCGGGCGACCTGCAGTTCTATCTATAAATTGGTCAACAAGAACAAACTCCCCTGCCCTATAGTTCTCTCTGAGGCTTCCTACGGCTGATGGTGAGATGATTCTTTTCACTCCTAACTCCTTTAACGCCCAGATATTAGCTTTAGAAGGAATTTTGTGAGGTGGAATCTGATGCTTTCTCCCATGTCGGGGAATAAAAGCTATCTTTTTCCCCTCATAAAAGCCTACTGAAATTAAATCCGACGTCCGTCCAAATGGTGTATAGACCTTTTTGTCCTCAGCCTCTTTAATTATGACGGGATCATACATGCCCGTACCACCAATGATGCCAATTTCAACATCCTTTTCTGCCAACTTCCTCTCTCCTCTAGACGTAAATCATCTAAAACCGATTAAAACTTCTAAATATATTATAACCTTTCCATTTATCAAGCGTCCAATTGATTGATAAAAAGTATAATCTTTAGTAAGAACAATTTTTGCTCTAAAATATCTTTGGGTAAGTTTAAAATATGTATTAATCAATCCCAATCAAATTGCAGATCTTAGACAATACATTACAATCAATATTTCCTGATTCATTTAGCGAATTTTCATGTCTACTATATTGTTATTAGCATATTTGGTTAAGAGTAAAATATTAATAAGTGAATTCTTATGAGTCATGGAAATACTAAGTTACGTATTATCTATGTATGTCATAATTAATATGGAGAGGTAAATGATATGGCTCGCACTCTAACAGAAAAGATCCTTTCATCGCATCTAGCTGATGGGCAGATGAAGCTAAGTGAAGAGATAGGAATAAACGTTGACCGAGTTCTACTTCAAGATACTACAGGGACAATGGCCTGTCTGCAATTTGAAGCTTTAAATATTCCCAAACCAGCATGTGAACGCGCTGTCCAATATGTAGATCACAATCTACTACAAGTATCTTTTGAGAATGCAGACGACCATAGATTCCTACAAACTTTTTGCTCAAAATATGGAATATACTTTTCCAAACCTGGAAATGGCATATGCCATCAAGTCAACTTAGAACGATTCTCAATTCCGGGGGAGGTTTTACTAGGTGCTGATAGTCATACCCCCACTGCTGGAGGCGCCGGCATGTTGGGTATAGGCGTAGGCGGTCTTGATGTAGCGGTTGCTATGGGTGGAGGTGCTTTCTACTTTGAAATGCCTAAGACTGTGGGAGTTGAACTCAAAGGAAGACTAAAGCCATGGGTTTCATCGAAGGACATCATATTGGAATTACTGAGAAGATTAAGCGTTAAGGGTGGACTCGGGTGTATCTTCGAATATTATGGTGAAGGAATCAAATCTCTCTCCGTTCCTGAGAGGGCTACGATAACAAATATGGGCGCAGAACTCGGAGCTACATCATCAATATTTCCATCTGATGAAACAACTAGAGACTTCTTCGTATTACAGAAAAGGATGCAAGATTGGAAGCCCCTTGAAGCTGACAAGTCTGCTGTTTATGATGAGAACATCAAGATTAACTTAGATGAAATAGAGCCTCTGATTGCATGTCCTAGCTCCCCCGGTAACGTAAAGAAGATAAGTGAAGTTGAAGGCACAGAAGTCAGTCAAGTAATCATTGGTTCATGCACTAATTCTAGCTATCGAGACCTTATGGTTGTCTCAAAAATCTTGAAAGGAAGACATGCTCATTCCAGTGTAGATTTTCATATTAACCCAGGTTCAAGACAAGTTCTACAAAATATCACAAGAGACGGTGGATTGGAGAGTCTTATAACTGCCGGCGCAAGAATATTCGAGAATGGTTGCGATGGATGTGTAGGCATAGGATCGGCACCTCCGACTCATTCGAATGTAATTAGATCATTCAATCGCAACTTCCCGGAGAGAAGTGGAACAAAAGACGATAAGGTTTTCCTAGCAAGTTCAGAAGTTTGCGTAGCAGCGGCAATATTCGGCAAGATAACCGATCCTCGCAAACTAGGCGAATATCCTAAAGTCATATGGCCTAAAGAATTCGTCATTGACGATTCGATGATTATTTCTCCCTCATCTAAACCAAGTGAAGTAGAAATAGTGAGAGGACCAAATATCAAGCCTCTTCCAATTAGAGGATCTCTGGAGACTGACCTTGCGGGTGAAGTCCTGATAAAAGTGGGGGATGATGTAAGCACAGATGCCATAGTGCCTGCAGGAGCGGCTGTGATGGCTCTTAGAAGTAACGTTCCAGCAATAAGTGAATACGTATTCCGACCAGTTGACCCAGGGTTTGTTGCAAGAGCAAGGGAGAAAAAGGGGGGTTTTATAGTAGCAGGTCAAAACTACGGTCAAGGTTCTAGCAGGGAACATGCTGCTCTGGCGCCTATGTACTTGGGAGTCAAGGCTGTTTTGGCAATGTCTTTCGCAAGGATACATTATGCGAATCTCATAAATTTCGGTATTATTCCTATGGAATTCAGTGAATCCAAAGACTACGAAGCTCTCAAACTGGGTAGCAAAATTCACATTGGAAATATCATCAAACAGCTAAATAGTAACAAATTAAGCGTTGACGCCAAAATTGATTCAGAAACCATATCCCTACACATTCCCACATCGAAACGATTGAGAGAAATCCTAATCTTCGGGGGACTATTAAACTACACTCGGAAGAAAAGCTCAATTAGCAAATAGTTGCATCTCAATTATCTCCTATAAAAAATTTTTTTTAACTTACAATTTTGTATTATATACGCCACAAATTAGAAATAGCAATCTAACGTATTATTCTTTGATAAAAATGGTCCGAGTTAGAGAAGAACCTCTAAGACAGCTTAGCGAAGCCATCTTTAAAGCCGTAGGAACCTCAGAAGCAAATGCTAGAACTGTTACGGATATCTTAGTTGCATCAAGTCTTCATGGAGTTGATTCACATGGTGTTCGAGCTATTCCCGGATACATCAATAGCATTAAGAAAGGACAGATTAAACCAAACGCAACAATTCGCTTCCTAAGAGAAACAGAAACTACTGCTATGCTTGATGATGGAGGCGGCTTCGGTTTCGTCGCTGGAAAAAAGGCAATGGCTATGGCAATAGTCAAGGCGAAGAAGTACAAGATGGGGTCTGTAGGTGTGAAGGGACCCGGTCACATAGGCGCTCTATTCTACTACTCTCTAATGGCAGTAAGAGAAGACATGATAGGTATTACAATATGTAGAGGAGGCGGACACGGAGCAGCACCTTATGGGGGCGTTGAAGGAAGACTCGGGATTAATCCCCTTTGCATAGGCATTCCTGCAAGTAAAGAAAAGCCAGTTATCCTAGATATGGCTACCACGGGGGTGGCAATGGGTCATCTAGACGTGATGGCTGTTAGAGGACAGAAGGCCCCTGAAGGTTGGCTGATAAAAAAGGATGGTACATGGTCCACAGATCCCGGTTCCTATCGTACAGGCGAGTCGGTACCAGTCTGCTTCGGTTATCCTAGCAGCGAGTACAAAGGTTACGGTCTAAGTGTAATAATAGAGGCTTGGGCTGGAGCCATAGGATCTGGCTGTAGCCTTAGTGAGAAAGGATTCGGGCATGTCTTTACAGCTATAGATCCTACTGGTTATTGTACTATCGACGAATTTAAAGCTAATATTGACTCAATGATAAGCAATATGAAGTCTTCAGCTAAGAGACCCGGATTCAAAGAGATTCTTCTCCCTGGAGAGCCTGAGTGGATTGAAGAAGATGCTAGAAGAGTAGAAGGAATTTTCATAGATGATCTATGGTGGAGTAGCCTTCTAGCAACGGCTAAAAGTTTAGGAGTCAATGTAGAGATGATTCTTAAAAACTAGCTTGTGGAAGTATTCATTGAGAAAATACTTCTTCTTGGTGATATTCACTCAAATATGGTGGCGTTGGAACAGATTTTAGAAGACGTTGGCCAAGTAGATAGAATTCTATGTACAGGTGACATCGTAGATTATAATCCATGGCAGATAGAGTCCATAACTATAGTTCAAGATCATTTGATGATGTCGGTCTTAGGAAATCATGATAGAGATTCAGCCAAAGGAACACCTACTGGATACAACTCCTATGCGAAAATAAGCTGCCTTTGGACTTACGGGCAGTTGACTCAGAATGCTCGTAATTTTCTTTTGAATCTTCCTGAAAAAATCGAGTTTATTATTAACACTTTTCGAATCTTTATGTGTCATGGTAGTCCGAATAATCTCTTTGACGAATACATCTATTCTCCACCAAAAACTCCTAAAGAAGTATTAAGAGGCTTTCTAAGAAAAACAGGCGCCAAATTTTTTATCTTCGGTCACACACATACCCTTCGTAGAAAACTATCCTGAAGGCTATGTGATTACTCCAAGATCTGTTGGACAACCTAGGTCAGGGAATTCTAAAGCAAGTTACATGATCATAGAAATAGATTATAAAAAGATTAACATAAAGCATCAGCTGGTTAGTTACGATATTAATAGGGTATCTCAGAAAATTATTGAGGTTGAACCTCCACCATTTTTAGCAGGAAGGCTATATTTTGGAATATAAATAACTATGTTGAGAATGATTTAACTATTCCTTCCTCTTTTCCTTTTTCATCGATTTTAATTTGGCCGAATTGAATAATGCCAATCTTGTCTTTATATGGTGTGTAAATCCTCAATACTCTATTCTCGAAATCTATTTTTTCAATAGTGCCTAAACCCAGAAACTGTTTGTTCTTGTCTAGTAGCCCTACTATAAGCCCCTTTTCATCGCCATCTTTCACTATGTACAACCTCTTCTTGAAGGTTTCAACCACTTTCATAATATCTTCTTGGTGAATTTTGTCATTCTCCTTTGAAACTATAAAGAGCTCTTCCGAGTTTTCTTCGCAGTATAACGGTTTATGTCCTAAGACTGTTTCGACGTCCTTCAACCTATCTGCTACCAAAGGCATTCCAGTTCCAAGTGGTGTGTATTCCATCTCCACCCATCCCATGGGTAGACTTCTAAGAGTAGCTCCTTCAAGAAACTTCCTATAACCTTGTTCTCTTAGTTCTTTCCTCTCTTCACTGTTTCTTTTTTTAATACATAAGGGTGAGGCAATTCGAAAGACATTAAATCCCTCTTTTTCAGCGTAGGAAAGAATGTTTTCTACTTCATCATTCCGCTGTATCCCAACAACTGCCTCGGGATGAGTCTCCTTCACCAAAGCAGTCTTATAGTTTTTCGCTTCGTCCCCTTTGACCCAACCATCGGTGTTAATAATTATAACACCTATTCCCATTTCACTCGCCATTACTTTTAGAGCTCTTATCCCTGTGATAAGACGTTCAGTTACACCACTTGGACTTGTAAGACCAGCAAAGAATAATGTATGTGGTTCTAAAGTGAACAAGTCTGTTATAGGCTTGGATACTAAACTCATTCCGACAGTCGTAGGTGATCCGACATCAGACTGTCCTAAATCACCGTCTATAATAGCTGTCCTGACCCCTGTATTTAATGCCTTATTTGCTAGAAAAGTGCAGAAACTAGTCTTTCCACAGTCTATATCCCCTAATATAATTGTAGTACTGAGTCCAATTGAAGAGAGAATTTCTTTTACTGCTTTATTCCAGCAATTAGGGATAGTGCTTCCTGTGACTTCCTCGATTTGAGCTTCTCCACCTAAAGTGACATCAAGGACAGCGTTTTCTTCTGCTTCAAAAGGTAATGTCCGCTTCTTCCTAACTACAACTTTATTTCCCAAAGGAAGATTAGCTCCAAAGAGGGTCATTTTTCCCTCGGATGTTATGACTGAAGCAGGACCGCTAACTAAGAGAACTTTTCCTTTTTCCACCTGTATGTTCACTTTTTTCATTCCTTTTTATTATTCTACCGCTTCGCCTGGTTATCTCGATGGCTGAGATTCCATCTCTCAAGTCTTTCCTCCAACTTTCTGCTTTTTTTGAGGCTTTCGTCGTCCTATACTCTTCTACAGACTCTAATAGCACGTCTGATGTTAGGTTTTTGTCGAGCAATTCGGATAATGATTTCTGGTATTCTTTTGCACCGTTGCCAATCTTTACTACCTTTCTGTCTCCACCAATAATTTCAAGTATGCGAATGATGCTTGATGTCGCTTCGCAAATACTTGAAGTAGTCAAAACTTTTAATACTTTTCCATCAGCTGTAATCGCTATTCCCAACCTCTTTCCAGGATCTACTCCAACAATTACTTCCTCGTATTTGTCCTTATTTTGAATAATCATTAAAGCTCGCTCAATAAGCTCCTCTGTATCTTTGAAATCTTCAAATATCAGGATATGAGGAAAATCAACTTTTTCTCTCTCAGAAGCTGTTGTAATGACTACTTTCACTCCCAATGGTACAGCTTCGTCTGATCTCAGACTTAAGAAGCTTATTCTTCTCTTCTTCAATTCAGACACAATAATGTAGTATGCCTTTCCGGAAACAGTTGCTACTGCAATAGGTTCTGCGACCATAATTACTTCTCTTAACTTGTCTTATCATACACTGCTTTCAATAGTATGAACTTTGATAGCTTTCTCTAGGCTTGCATCTGCTTCCACAAGCTTTGATCTCGTCTGGGTTAGCCATTTTCTTGTAGAGTTAATTCTCTCTTTTCTGGATTCTATTGCCTTTTTCACTCTCGAGGGGGAGGGTCCTCCAATGGTGGAATGAGCCTCTACAAACTTCATCGGGTCGAAGGCGGACTTCAAGTCTTCAACTAAAATTTTCAAGGGAATTCCCGCTGATTTATGTGTAATTCTCTCTAGGAGTTCGGGGGTAATTCTTGAAACAGGGATCCTCTCATCAATTACAAGCTTGCATAATGCTCCAACAATTCTATGTGCTGTCCGGAATGGCACTTTGTATTTCCTCGTAAGGATATTTGCCAACTCGGTTGAAGTGATAAGATTGAATACGGGTTTCTCCAATGTTTTCTCATATATCGTTAGGTTAGGGAGGAGTTTGGAAAGCAAATCTAACGCTTCCATTGTTATTTCAAAGGAGTTCCAAAGTAAAGGAGTTACCTCTTGGAAGTCCAAATTGTAACCGGATGGCAAAGCCCTAAGGATGGTGACAGAGTTTAAGAAGCAGCCGATGACATTTCCCGTTCTCGCTCTTATGACTTCTAAGGGATCTGGATTCTTCTTCTGTGGCATAATACTGCTTGTAGACGCAAATTCGTCGGGAATCTCGATTAAACCAAAGTTCAAGGAATTCCAGAGTATCAAGTCTTCAACAATACGGCTAACGTTAACAGAGTGAATCGCGATAGCAGCCATAGTTTCTAGTATGAAGTCTCTGGCGCTAACTGCATCAATCGAGTTTTCAAGTATCTCAGTAAACCCTAGTAATTTCGCAACTATTTCTCTGTCTATTTTAAAACTGGTAGTAGCTATCGCGCATGCACCCATGGGACATTGATTAACCCTGGAGTAAACTTCTTCAAGCCTAGAAACATCCCTTTCCAAAGCGTCAACATATGCAACTAAATAATGGCTGAAAGTTACAGGTTGGGCAGGTTGAAGATGAGTGTATCCCGGAAAAATGGTTTCTACATGCTTTGTAGCTAAAGTAATAATCGATTCTTGCATTTTAACAATTGATTCAATAAGAGTGTTCAGATTTTCCCGGAGAGTTATTCGAATTGCAGTTGACACCTGATCATTTCTACTCTTAGCAATGTGTAGATTCCCTCCTACAACATGTCCAACAGAATTGGTGACCTCTTCCTCTACGTACATATGAGCATCTTCAGCTACGATCTTCTTTCTCATATCCTTAATGCTTGCCAAAGCCACAAGAATAGCTCTGCCATCTGAGGCATTAATAATCTTCTGTTCAATCAACATGATGATGTGGGCTTGATTAATCTTCACCACAGGTTTTAAAATCATCTTATCGCTATTGACAGAAGAGGTGAATCGAGTGACATCTTTTCTAACAGAAGTCAGTCTCCCCTTCCGAAATAAGTTGGACATGATTATCCTCTTCTAAACCTTGGTCTAAAGCTTAAAAGCTTTAGTAGTCTTTAAAAAAGTGGAAGTAATACAGCGTGTCGCTAAATATATGAGAAAGGTGTTAGGGTATGCTCCTGCCCTTCTTCCTCTCCAAATTCGCCCATGCCTGAAGTCTAATAGCCGAAACGTCTATGAATCCTCTAGCCTTCGTCGGGTCGTACTCACCTTCCTTATGCATACTTGCTAATTCTGGATCATACAAAGAAATAGGAGATTCCCTGCCAATAATGTCCGCATTTCCCTTGAAGAGGGAGATTCTAACCTTGCCTGTAACATTTTCCTGTGACTCATCTACCATCTTCATCATATATTCGACTTCAGGAGAGAACCAGTAGCCGAAGTACACAGCTCGGGCGAACATAGGGGTGATAAAGTCTTTGATGTACATTACTTCGCGGTCAAGGGTTATACTCTCCAAGTCTCTATGAGCGGCTTGTAGTACTGTTCCTGCAGGAGTCTCGTAGACTCCTCTGGACTTCATTCCTACAAACCTATTCTCAACCATATCTATCCTGCCAACACCATTCTTGCCGGCAACTTCATTCAGATAGGCGAACAATCCTAGAGGTGTATGTTCTTCTTTCTCATCGTTAAGGTTTCTAATGCAAATCGGGATTCCCTTCTTAAATTCAATCTCGAGTACTGTCTCCTTATCTGGAGCTTCTTTCGGTGCGGTTGTCATTCTAAACATTGTTTCCGGCGGTCTTAAGGAAGGGTCTTCTAGAATTCCGGCTTCGTAGCTTATGTGTAAAATATTATCATCTGTGCTCCATGGATCCTTCTTGGTTACAGAAACGGGAATTCCATTTGCTTTGGCATACTCTATCTCATCATCCCGACCTTTGAATCTTGATAGGAACTCAGGGTCTTTCCATGGCGCAATTATCCTTGCTTGTGGATACAATGTTCTATATGCGAATTCAAATCTTACCTGATCATTACCTTTGCCTGTTGATCCGTGAGCTAGAATAGTTGCTTCTTCTTCCTTCGCTAGGAGAATCTGTGCTTTAGCAGTTAGCGGTCTAGCTAGCGAGGTGCCCAACAAGTATCTTCCCTCATACTTTGCGTTAGCCTTAATCGCTGGGAAGATATAGTCTGTAATGAATTCTTTCCTTAAATCTTCAACAATTGCCTTGCTTGCTCCGATCTTCAGAGCCTTCTTCTTTGTGGCTTCGAAGTCATCAGCTTGCCCTAAGTTTGCGGTGAAAGTTATGACTTCATAGCCTTTCTCTAGCAGCCATTTCAAAATGACTGACGTATCCAATCCACCACTATAAGCTAAGACCAATCTCTCTTTCATCATTACTCCTCATTTTCTTTCGGGAAAACTGAATTGAATGGTCAATTATATATTCGTTGATATTGTTCAAAAACTTGAGTTAAGCTCAATGTAAAACAAAGAATTGGATTACTATTTATCCTTAAAAAACAAATTTCTAAATAAATTCACAGTAATGTAGAGCCTTTATTCTCCCCAGTCTTCCTTTTCAATCGCAATCTTCTGGATTTCTACTGTACTTCCTTCAACGTTTTCAACTTCCAAGTCAAGACCGCAGTCGGGGCAACTCACAATCTCTCCAACCATTACGTCATCTGGAATGTCGAATTCCGCTGCACAATCGGGACATACAACTTTAACCATATCTTCACATTCAACCTTCTTCTTTTTCTCATTCAAATTATCCCGCTATTTTTAAGATTTTTGTTTTTCTCATACTACTATATTATCTGTGATTAAATTGAAAAGAGGAAATTCCAGGATAATTCTATCCGTTATTAGGGTGATCATAAAACCCAGATTACTTTTACTGCTATTGTTAATGAATTCGCATCCGACTGTTAACTGTTCTCTTGAAAAGTCAACCAAAAAGCATATAATTATTCTAACCTATTTGCTAAAGACACTGTTGAATCGCTAAAATCTATAAGTCACGAATTAGCATAGAGAAGTGGGATCTTAATAAATTGAGTATTGCAATTCTATATGAGTATGCGGAAACAGATGAGCTTGGTATAAAGCTAACGGCTGAGGAAATGGGGATAAAACTATCATACATTCCCTTTCGCAAAGTCGCAGTCTCCATCGGGAATGACGGCTACAACTTTAAAAGTAAGGGGAGAGACTTCCGGGAACTTATCGAGGATACTAATGCTGTCCTGAATCGTACGCAAAGTAAAAACCGCAGATTATATGGTTCAAGCATTTTGGAAGCTCTTGGAAAGTACGTAATTAACTCTTTATCCATTGAGTCCCTCTGTTTTAGTAAATTTAGAACCCTGGCAGAATTCTGGAAGATGGGTGTTAAGATACCTAAGACAGTTTATGTCCCATGTGACTCTCATGACCAGTCTACGGCTGGTGTCAAGCTTCATAATGAAGAGGATATTGCCGATCTAATTCAAAGTGACCTTGGAAATGAGAATGTTGTTGTTAAGCCTGATGGCGGGACACATGGAAACGCTGTTAGACTTGCGAGAGAAAGGAAAGATCTGGTTAGTTTCTTGGATTGTACTGAACCCTCAATAATAAATCCCGTGGGTTTCGTCGCTCAAGAGTTTGTCGAAAAATGGTTCTACGACTTGAGAATCATCGTTTCCAAAGAACGAGGAAAGCCTCCATACTGTTATCCAGTCGCATTAGCACGGGCTGGTTTCAAAGATTTTAGAACAAATACTTATCTTGGGAATATGGTTTTTGGTGTGAATCTGCCTTTGGACGCAAGAGATGTTGCTGTGAAATGTGGTAAAGCTGTAGGTAAGGAGAATGAGGCTTGGCTTTTAGCTCTTGATGCTATGTTCAATATAGGCGCTGATAAATTTGTAGATGACGAGTATATCAAGTCTGAATTGGAAAAGCTGGTCTCACCATTCGAAGGCGTCAGAGAAGTTAAGAGAGATATTGGTTTGAAGAATCATGATTTCGCCACTTGGAATAAGCATTTAGAGACTGCATATGAAAAATATAAGAGTGCTGAAGCTTATGAGAGTGTTCGAAAGATAATTGAGGAGAGCGTAGAGAGGGGTAAGAATAACATTCTATTCCATGAGGCGAATTCATGCCCTGAATTCTGGGAGCAGACAAGACTGATCGCTGGCATAAACGTAGCTATTCCTTTGCTTAAATGCGCCCAGAGTGTGAGTGGCTGGAGTGTCTACCAGAAGATTAGAGAACGCTAAAAAACTTTTTTATTTGTACAGTTTGAAGCATGGTGTGATATGAAATGTTGATTGTGGCTAAATCAGGCGGAAGAGTCATCGAGGAAGGTCTCCCGGAAGGAGTAATTCTTGATATTCGCGACTCTCTTTCTACCCATAAGTTCATCTTAGTCCATGGTGGCGGTGTCGAAGTCACCGAAATAGCCTCCAAGCTGGGAAAGGAACAGAAATTCGTGGTTTCTCCAGATGGCTTTAGGAGCAGATACACTGACAAGGAGACTGCTTCCATATACACTATGGTGATGGCGGGGAAACTCAATAAGGAAATGGTTCTGCGACTTCAGAGTCACAAAATACCTGCTGTAGGTGTATCTGGTCTAGACGGTCTGCTTCTTCAAGCTGAGCGTAAGAAGAAGCTTATTATCATCGATGAGCGTGGACGCAGACGGGCTATTGATGGCGGCTACACTGGCAAGATTTATGAAGTCAACGTTGAATTGTTACGTCTTCTCTTGAGTGGAGGCTACGTTCCTGTCATATCTCCTGTCGCAGTCAGCGAAGAGTTTGAACCCTTGAATGTTGACGGAGATCGGACTGCTGCCTATGTTTCAGGCTTCGTCAAAGCAGATAAATTGATTCTCTTAACGGATGTTGAAGGTTTAATACTAGATGGTAAGATAGTTCCAAGATTGACCTCTGTAGAGGCAAAGGAGCTGCTATCGAAGATAGGACCGGGTATGATTACGAAGGTCTATGCTGCTCTTGAAGCCTTAAGTATGGGTGTCGGAGAAGTAATAATAACTTCGGGTCTTATTGAAAGACCAATTTCTTCAGCTATTGAACACAAGTTTGGAACGGTGATAGTTAATGAATGAAAAAGAAGTAGTTGATATTGAACAGAAATATATGGCGAATGTTTACTCAAAGAGGCCTCTGGTGATCACTAGAGGAAAAGGCGCTCTTGTGTGGGATATAAATGGCAAAGAGTACATTGATTGTATGGGAGCCTACGGTGTCTGCATTGTAGGTCATTGCCACCCGAAAGTTGTTGCAGCCATCCAGCGACAAGCTGAAACTCTTATATCGTGCCATGGCTCGCTTTATAATGATACTAGATCGGAGCTTCTGGAGAAGATAGCCAAGATTTCTCCTAAAGGCCTTGACAGGTCTTTCCTCTCCAATAGTGGAACTGAGGCGGTTGAGGCCGCTATTAAACTCGCCAGAAAGTCAACAGGAAAACAAGAGATAATTGCGTTTATGGGAGCTTTTCATGGTAAGACGATGGGCGCCCTCTCAGCAACTTGGGATAGGAAGTATCGTAGCCCCTATGAGCCCCTTGTTCCAGGCTTCAAGCACGTTCCTTACGGTGACTCTGGAAAAGTCAGAGAGACGATTACTGATGGTACAGCCGCAGTTTTGGTAGAGCCAATCCAAGGTGAAGGTGGAATAAAGCTTCCTCCTGAAAACTTCCTTAGAGAACTAAGAGAAATATGCAACGAGAAGAAGATTCTCCTCATCTGTGATGAAGTACAAACAGGCTTCGGAAGGACAGGAAAACTGTTTGCGTTTGAGCATTCTGGTATACTGCCTGACATTGTTTGCCTTGCAAAATCCATAGCAGGCGGTGTTCCATTTGGCGTCACCGTAGCCCGAGATGATATAATGGCTGCTTTCAAGGTAGGCGATCATTCAAGCACTTTTGGCGGCAATCCATTAGCTTGTGCTGCTGCTTCAGCTGCTATCGACGTAGTCTTGGAAGAGAATCTTCCTGAGCGAGCAGCAACTCTGGGAAAATACTTTAAGGATAGACTAGACGTCCTGAAGGGAAAATACAAGATAGTTAGAGAGGTTCGAGGATTGGGATTAATGATTGGAATGGAATTCCGCTTCGACGTTTTCAATATTATCCTAGGTTCAATTAAGAGAGGTGTCATCATTCTAGATGCTGGGAGAAACATACTCCGATTCCTACCGCCATTGGTCATTAGTCGAGAGCAGATCGATATAGTTGTAGATGTTCTCGATGTAGTTATCGGAGAAGAGGAAAGTGCAAAACTACGCGGTCAACCTACTAACTAAACTCCTAGAGATTTACAGTCCATTCGGCGGAGAGAAAGAAATATCCAATTTCTTACTTGAAGAAATGAGGAGCTTAGGGTTTCACTCATGGACTGATGAAGTGGGAAACGTCTTTGGCGAAATAGGAACTGGAAAGCCATCTGTACTCCTCTGTGGTCACATGGACACAATTCAAGGATACTTACCAGTTAAACACACAGACGGCAAAATATATGGACGTGGAGCTGTTGACGCAAAGGCGCCTCTTGCAGCTATGATTTTAGCTACTTCTTTACTGCAGAAAGAAGGTTTTCTTGGAAAGGTCATCGTGGCAGGACTAGTTGACGAAGAAGGGGCTGGAAGAGGCGTTAGACATCTCCTTTCAAAGAATGTTCAAGCTGACTACGCCATCTTCGGCGAACCAAGTGGCGTGGAAAACATAACCATCGCCTATAAGGGTAGCCTCCATCTGAAAATCATATTTGAAACGAAGACTGGACATTCTTCTGCGCCTTGGCTTTTTGACAATTCCGTCGAAAAAGCCTTCGAATTCTGGAACATGATAAAAGGTATACACTTCCTCCTAGAGAAACCAGAGAGCCGCTTCTACTCTTTAACCTCGTGCATAACTGGTATCAAGGGAGGAGACGCTTCCTCTACCGTCCCATCGAAATGCGAGTTTCATATTGATCTCAGATTTCCTCCTCCACTGACACCTCAAGAGGTGTTTGCTGCTGTCAAGGAATCAGCCCAGAAATACAAGGCAACCAACCCCGGCACTTCAGTAAGCTTTACGCTAGAAGACTCAAATCCTGCCTTTGAGGCAAATAAGAGTTCACCACTGATAAGAGCCATGTCTATTGCCATAAAGAAGATTAGTGGCAAGCCTGCGTCTCTATTAAGGAAGACGGGGACTGGGGATATGAACCTCTTTGGCATCAAAACGAAGATACCTGTTATCACCTATGGTCCCGGGAGCTCTCACTTAGATCACACATCAGACGAAAATATTGAAGTTAAAGAGTACTTGGACGGAGTCGCCGTCCTGTATGAAGGATTAAAGAGGTTATATGATTTGGAGAAGAGCACAGAAACACATAAAGATCCAAACTGAAATCTCTAAGGTTAGACTTAGAAAGTCCTCTTGTCAATAGACTCATTTAACTACTATTTTGAATTTTGTTGCCTTGTTCGGTATTTCTATTGTAAGAATTCCGTTGGTGAAAGTAGCTTTTATCTTGTCTATATTCAGTTGTCCAGGTAACTTCATAGCCTTATAGAAGCTCTCAAATTCGGTTTGTCTCTGAACTGTCCCCCATTTCTCAAATCTGATGCTCCGCTGCATGGTGGCTTCGACTTCCAATACATCGTTGGCTAAATTCAGTTGGATATCCTCTTTCTTTACTAGAGGTAAGTCGACTGTGACAATAACCTTATCTTCAGTCTCTCGTAGATGGGCTAGAGGTTCAAGTCTCCTGCTCTTATTATCCCACATAGGATTAAAGGCATCTTCAAAAGTGGACTCTATCTCCTTCTCTAAAGCATCAAACTCACTAGTTAAACTTTTTCTACGTTTTAGCATCCTTCATCGTCTCCTAAACATACATCATAGGTATCTCTTGCTCTTGTCCCTTCCCCATGCCCTCCATCGACTGACTTGTCCTATGCATCAACTCCCGAGTTTTAAGTCGAATCTCCTCTGCCTCATTCAGCAACTCCTTAGTATCGACATCCAATCCTAGCAGCTTCTTCAAAACGTCAATAATAGATACTGCAGCTGCAGGATCAGGATACTGAAAGTGAGATTGAGCCAATAATACTAAATTAGGGATGCCTTTTTTTCCAGATTCCCTTGCAATGAGTGCATGAAATCCAGCCATAAATCCCTCCTCAAAGGGTTTCACCTCTCCCTTGGCAAAAAGTTCTTTCACTGAAGAAGTGTTCCCAACCCCAAAGACAGCCGGAACTTCAATCTCCATCCTATTCTGCACACCAATCCCCGTTATAGTAACTAGCAATTCAACGTTCTTGGATTCCACCCAATCTATTATTGAGCGGGACGTCTGAGGCAAAACTCTAGGATCGAGAGGAATCTCAGATATTATAATAGCCAAATCGTCTTTTTTGTAAATTCTAAATGGAGACTTGAGATCCCCGTCGTGTACGACAATCACTGGTGGGAAAATATCCGATTCCAAGTGCCCAATCTCAGTCATCTTTTGAGAGCGAATGATGTAGCCTGCAGCTATTGCTCCGACTAGACCTACGTCAGGAACTCCGATAATGCAGTACTTAATCTTATTTACCGGAATTGTCTCTAGAATTTTGACATCTCTCGTTGACAAAAATTATCTTCCTCCAATATTTGATAGTTATAGGCTTCTTTTTATTCTTTAATGCAAACCTTGCATTATCGAATTCTATCGATGGTAAGACAGTTATCTTAAAAATGGTCTGCTAGCGATTTTTAATATTCTTTTGCGATTATTCTGGAAAATAGTTTGTTTGACATGTTTAAACTATTGCCATTTCATTTCTCCATGAATTACAGTGGGTAATATCGGGATTGAAGAGTCCTCTTATAATATGACATTAATACAACTGAGACAATTGTTAATTCAAAAACTACCAATTATTTTTCATGTTCTCTCAGTACATCGTCGAAAACTCTTTTTTTCCTCCTTTTCTCTCCGAAGAATGGAGTTGGAATCTCATCAGGCTTTCCATACTCTTTGAATATTTCAGTTATGCAGCAACTAATTGATTCTTCATTATATCCCATGACTTCAACGATGACCTTACTGTATTTTGATATGCTACCAATCCTGCTTAGTCTCCAGAAAGTTGCTGAGACGTTTCTTGCAATAAGGGTTTCTTCATATTTTCTAGCTATTCTTTCCAGTTCTTCTATCTCAACATCGGGATGTGAATCCATAGTGGTCTTCGAGAATTTTCCATAAACCTAGTAGTGGATTTCAGCGATAATCCTTGAATTCTGCTTAACCAAATATATTATGCTCCAGAGGAAAAGTGGCAATTGCACCTTTATATCCTTAGTACTCCCGCTATTCTAATTAACAAAGCAGTCTCTTCTATCGAATTTGAACAGGGATTTGAGTGATCCATGGCTAAAGGCATTTCCACAGGTTGCACATTGATTGACAAGACTTTGGGAAAGGGTCTACCACTTGGACAACTGACTCTAGCCTACGGAGAATCTAACACGGGAAAGACGACTTTGGCAATCCAATCTGCCGTAAACTCCGCAAAGAATGGCTTGAAGACAATATTCATAGATTCAGATAACAGCTTCTCAGCAAACCGCCTCTCACAGATAGCATACCCTAATGTCTCCACTATCTCGCAATTCATCTTCGTCCTTAAACCTCATTCCTTTTATGAGCAGTCAATTCTAATCGAGAATCTAAATAATTATCTTACCAGAGACGTAGTCCTCATAGTAGTTGACACTATAACCTCTCTTTACCGTGTTGAACTAGGACCAGTTTACAAGGCCTTCTCTTTGAACAGAGAACTGAACAGGCAACTTGCGTATCTAGGAGAGCTTGTCAAAACCCATAATGTCGCAATACTCGTACTCAGCCAGGTACATAGTATCGTCCAAAAAATAGAACTTAAAAAGTTGACAGAGCCTGTAGCCACGAGGGTTCTGAAGTTCTGGTCTCAAAACATACTATGCCTTGAGAACACTCTTCAGCCCTCAGTTAAAGAAGTTATACTCGAAAAAGGGCTTAACACATCTGAAATTGGCTCAAGTCATCACTACATACTTAACAAGAGGGGGATAGTTGGAACTGATTAATTTCGGATTCTTAAGCGCCTTTCATCAACAAAAGTAACTCGGCGCCAGTAAAGCCGATAAATAATAATGTCACACCTATAAGGAGAAACATCCGGGCTTCTCTTGGCCTATATGCGTAGCGAGTGCTTCTGTATGCAAGAAAACCTCCGCCCACACCTATTACTTGGAATAACATCAAACTTATGCTGTCATAAACAGCATCCATATACGCTTGTATTTCTCCCGAACTCATACCCGGATTAGACAGTGGGCTATTAACAATATCATATAATCCTCCTCCAAAGAGGAAAATAGCCATAGTAACGAGTACGAGTATTATCATTGTGGATCTGATCTTGAACTTAGTAGTTGGCAGTCGGAATTCTCTGATTCTCTTGCTGATATCAGATAATCTGAATTTTTCCAAATTTTTATTTCACGTCCTTACTCTTGTAAGCTTCAGAAGTTTAAAGGTTACTATTCTTATGAAAATTCATGACGTTTCTTCTCTAGAAAGCAGGTATTTGCATACTTCTAAAACCCATGAGCCTGAATTCGGATTTACTTCTATCCTCCCGAGATACTCCTTCCAGTCTATACCTTTAGATGACTGCCATTTCTCAAACATCTGAACAATATTCTTGTAAGCAGTTTCGTGAAGATTACAATATTCGCCTTCAGCCTTTCTATCACATATTGGGCAAAGTTTCAAACTCTTCTTTGATGCTCCTTTGTTGGACAATAAGGATTTAAACATAGATTCCAAGGTTGTCTCTTTCTAGATTTCACTAAAACCATTGGCCATCGGCATACTTTACAATTCCTTTTGAGAGACTTGACAGTGTAAGGCGACTGTGGGAGAGGGAAAGAAGCATTACACAATCCTTTAGCGAAGTTACTACAGCCGATGAAGCGTTTTCCCGTCTTCATCGAATGTATAATAAGAAGATTCCCTGTCTTGCATACGGGGCATATCCCAACAACTGATTCATCAACTCTTGCCCTCCTTGCTGCATTGCCAAGTTCCTCGCCAATAGGTTCTTCCCTATTCTTAAGATCCTCAAGAATAGTTTTCAGCCTTTGGACAGCTTCTATCAAAATCTCCTCTTTTCTTCCTCCTCCCTTCTCTATCGTTTCCATCTTGTCCTCAAGATTTCTTGTGAAGTCTACGGAGAGTATCCCCGAGGCGTATTCTTCTAAGGTTTCGATGACATTGAAACCAAGTTCAGTAACAGCCATCCTCTCCTCTCTTAAGTAGCCTCTCTGATATAGAGTGTCGATGATGTTTGCTCGGGTTGCCTTGGTTCCAAGGTGCTCATCATCCATCATTTTGAGTAAACTAGCAGGGTTATATCTCGGAGGAGGAGCAGTGTACTTTTCTTTGGAAGACACTTCTGTAATAGTGATTTTCTGCTCTTTCTCTAAGGTAGGTAGGATAACTTCGTCAGCTTGGCCATAAGGTTCATAGAATCTAAGCCATCCCTCAGATATGATACGTCTTCCATGGAGGAAAAACGTATTTTCATTAACCTTAATAGTTATCCTAATTCCTTCTTTAATCGCAGGAGAACTGAAGACTGCAAAAAACCTCTTGACGATAAGATCGAAGATTTTTAATTGGGATGAATCCCGGATTTTTTCGGGAAGGTCTCCTGTTGGATGAATAGCCGGGTGAGCTGGATCATCCCTATTTCCCTCATTTGGCTTCAAATCCCTTTTTTTAAGCAATTCAGAGGCGAAGGCAGCGTATTCTCTGCTTTTTTGTAGTGACATGATGATTTCTCTGCAGTTTATTTGAGGTGGAAACTTCTGGCTTGAGGTTCTCGGGTAAGAGATCAAAGCGTCCAAATAGAGTCTCTCGGCAATGGTTAAAGTTCTACTCGGAGTAAACCCGAACAACTTGTATGCCTCTGCTTGAAGTGTTCCTATGTCAAAGGGTGTAGGAGGGCTCTGCTTGAATATTCTCGTATCAACATCCTCAACTAGGCCTTCGCGTCCAAGGCATGCCTCAACAATCTTCCTTGCCATATCCTCGCTATCGAGTTTACTTTCTTCAAACTCTATTTCGTAAAATTTTCCGCCTATTCTGGCTTTGGCATGAACCTCCCAATAGGGAGTAGGTACGTAACTTTGAATCTCCTTCTCCCTGTCAACCAGAAATCTCAAAGTAGGTGCTTGAACACGACCTGTACTGAGAATTGCAAATCCCTTACCCCAATTCTTGACTGCTAGAGTAAGAGCTCTAGAGAGATTCACACCCCAAAGAAAGTCTATAATGTGGCGGGTTTCACCTGCCTCCGCCAACTTGAAGTCAATATTTGAAGAAAGTTTCTGGAAGGCATCCCTAAGTTCAATCATTGTCAAAGTTGAAAAAGTCATCCTTTTTGCATTGGCTTCCTTATTTCCACAGGCATACTTCAGTATCGTATAGCCTATGACCTCCCCCTCAATATCATAATCTGTAGCCGATATGAACTCAGAGGCTTCTTTAGATAAACTTGAGATAGCTTTAATCCAATTCCTTACATGTGTTTCCCTGCTTCCCTGAGAAGTAGGCTTCCATAAGATATTGAAAACGGGATAATAGAATCTTCCTCCCCTCTCAGGAGCGATATTATATAAATGTCCTATCGCGGGAACAACAAGGATTTGTCTATTCTTCTGCATCGCTTCGAAGTAGGGTACTCCATGTTCTACAAGCTTCTTTGGTGTTCCACTATCGTCCAACGCTCTGGCGATTCTTTCCGCGGCTTCTCTCTTCTCTGAGAGGATGAGAGTACAAAACATAACTCAAACGACACTTCCATAGAGATAAAATAGGTTACAGTAGCTGTGAGATAAGGTTTCCGAGCTCAGAGATATAAACAAGAATAGGCAAATTCACATAGTTCAAATTAAGTTAATCAATAATTGTTTGGGAGTTAACTATGATACTGATAACCACTTCACATAGGCCAACCCAGAGGATAAGATCCCTCTGCAAAGACCTTAACCGAGTTCTACCAGGTACTATTCGAATAAATAGGGGAAAACTCAGCATAAGATGTCTTGCTGAAAAGGCGATAGAGTACAAGGCTGATAGAGTAATAATTATAGATCGCCGTCAAGGGGGACCCGGTAGAATACAATTCTATAAAAACGTTTTTGGTCAACTAGAGCTAACTTCGCCCAACATTTATCTGAAGAGAGTAAAGCTTCAAGAAGAACTTGGACAGAAGACTTTCATACGAGGAAGCATGGTTGTAACATCGTCTTGGAACTCCGAGAAAAAAATTAAAGAATTAGCTTTTCAATTATCAAACTTCTTTAGAATACCTTATCTAGAAAACTTCGACAACTCAGATTTTAAAGCTTCAATCCACGTTTCCCCATTATCTGAATATGAAACAGAAATCTCTTTTAAGATGCCACCCAAAGCTAAAGAAGTAGGTCCAACACTTATAGTTCAGTATTCGCCACGTCAAGAAACACAAGAAGGAAAATGATTGTCTTGGACGTTCAAAATCAGAAGGCGATAATTAGACTCGAATTGAATTCGAGGAAGATGACGAACGCGATCTTTCAAGCTCTGAAACCAGAATCTCTTTCCTCCCAGAAGTCAGGAGCAAGAATCCAGATTGACGTTGAAGCCTCAACACTCATTTTAATCTTTGAAGCTCAAAGCAAATCTAGACTCAGAGCTATAATCAATAGCTACCTTCGCTGGATAATTCTACTAAAGCAATTATCATCTATCATAAATTAGAACCAATGCTGTTATTGGAAAAACCTTTGTATTCGTCCATACGGGCAGTCGAATATTAAAATGCGAACACGGTTCAAAGAAGATTATTAAACCCTAAAAAACAGTTTTATCAAGATAGTAAGAGAGGACTCCTGGTCTGTATCTAAGGAATCATTGAGAGAAGATCATATCTAATACATCCAACTGATTTTGTGTAAATTTTGTTTTTTTACTCTAAAAAAATAATCCGGTAATTTCCTATTCTTTTCTCCTTCAAACTTTGAAATCATCAAATGGTGATTACTAAAAATTTTAACAGTGATATTTCCAAACGAGTTTTTTGTATTTAAATGGTAATTGTTTTTATGACCGAGTTGAGATTAGAATAAAAGAATACATTCGTGTTTTTCGGAATGGTGATGAATTAACCTTAACACATAAATAATACGCCAATGATTCTCCATTAGCATTCAATGTCGAGATGTAAATAGAGAATTGAGGAATTGTCCATGAGTGAAATAGGCTCACTTCCACCACAGTTACAGGAACAGCTTCTTCGTCTTCAACAGCTCCAACAGACTCTACAGGTCGTCGTATCTCAGAGGCAACAATTAGAACTTGAGCGATCAGAAGTAGATCGAGCTCTCAACGAGCTTGAGAAGATGGCTGATGATTCTATCATATATAAATCAGTAGGATCTCTTCTATTAAAATCTGAGAAAAAGAAAGTCATGGATGAACTTCATGAGCGGAAAGAGCTTGTGGAGACGAGGATAACGGTTTTAACAAGACAGCAGACACGAGCAGAAGAGAGAGTTAAAGAACTACAGCAATTGATCCAGGAGAGGCTGAAGCCATCATCCGGTAGCCAGCTACAATAAAAAGAACAATTTATTCTTTTATATTTAATCAATATTACACTGTTTTCTTGGATTTTATTAAATTAGTTAGACCTAAGGAAAAAGAGTCTTGCGATTCCAAAGCATAATGGATTTTTTAGAGAGATTCAATTCCAATTTCGTAGTTTTACTCTGCCACCACAATGCAGATCCAGACGCAATCTGTTCTGCTTATACTTTTTCTCAAGTACTCAGAAAGATTAAGCCAGACCTTAAGATTGAGATTGCTGCTCAAGGTTTAAGTAAACTTTCTAAACAAATCCTCGGAACTCTTCCAATAGACGTCAATATGTCACCTCGTATTGAGGAAGCTGAAGTCATCTTCCTGATAGACACTAGTACACTCAAACAGTTAGACGATTGGATGAAGCGTATTGAGAATACTGGGAAGAAGTTGATTCTCATTGATCACCATCCATTACATCCTCAGACTAAAAATCAAGCTGCTCTTTGCATTATAGATGACAAAGCTTCTTCAACTTGCGAGATCATCTTCGAATTGTCTAAAGAAGCTAAGGTAAGACTTAATAGAATCGAGGCGCAAGCACTTTTTCTAGGAATAATTTTTGATACTAAGCACTTCACTATTGCAAATTCTAATACATTCAAAGTTGCTGCTGAACTAGTCAATTGCGGAGCGAGTGCTGAGGAAGCGCTGTCCACTCTATCATTACCTATGACTTCCTCTGAGCGTATTGCTAGATTGAAAGCAGCAAATAGGCTACGAATTTACAGGATAGGCAAGTGGTTGTTAACAGTATCTCATACTGGATCTTATCAAGCCTCTGCAGCCAGAGGTTTATTGAGTCTTGGCACTCATGTTGCAGTCGTGGGAGGGATTAAGAAAGGGATTCTGAGAATAAGTATGAGGTCTTCAAATGAGTTTTATATAACAACAGGGATTCATCTTGGAAATGATATTGCCAAGCCTTTGGGAAACCACGTACAAGGTATTGGCGGAGGTCATAGTACATCCGCTGGATTCAATGGAGAAGGCGACCTTGAAGTAGCTCTTAGAGAATGCTTCAAACTCATTAAAAAAAGCTTGAAAAATTGAGAATGTTCATATAACTTAGTTCACATACCTGAGTTAACTTTGTGGTTAAACAAAACCTTTTTGAATATAATAATTACCATTATTCAAAAATCTGAAAGATATGGCGTTCTTTATGGAATCGGTTAGGGGAAGTAAAAATATTGGCTCCAATCATTGAAATCCGCAATCTTTCTTATTCTTATCCTAATTCGGAG
>JAUPKU010000126.1 GCA_030837285.1 Thermoproteota archaeon
CAAGTCCATTAATCTTAGCGAATTCCTTCGCTTCAGGAGCCAATGGAAGATTCGTTATGCGAAAACCGACTTTAGACATCTTCCTAAGCTCATGGAGGCTGACTGCCAAACCATCGCTGGAGTCAACAGATGCGGTAGCAGTATTAGACCTGGCAAGAGCCAATCCCTCCTTAAGCCTAGCTCGAGGCATATACACTGATTCTAGGAGTTGGGATCTAAACTCTTTAGGAGCCTTGAACTCATTTAAAAGAATCTTCAATCCCGACGCAGTATTACCAAAAAAGCCTGTTACAGCTAAGATGTCACCTGGCTTAGCACAACTCCTAGTAATCAACCTTCCTACATTTGAAGTCCCAAAGACCATGCAACAAATAATTATATCCGACGCCTCTCCTGTGTCTCCACCAATAATGTAAGCATTATATTCCCTTGCTCCAGAATTCAATCCATGTGTAATCTCTACTACATCATCCTCGGTTACATCTCTCGTCAAACCGAGGGAAGTTAGAAGCGCAATGGGCTTTACACCTTTGGCTGCCAAGTCACTGATATTCATCACAACGGCTTTCCTAGCCATCTGTCGAAGACTCATTCCTGGTGGTACATCTGTCTTTGCAACTAGCATATCTGTTTTCAAAACAGCAAGGAGCTCATCGTTTATAGGCAGTGCTGCAACATCATCTCCGAATGGAACAGCAGTATTCGGGAACCTGTCAAGGTTCTGAACAATGATCTCGATTATCCTTCTTTCACCTAGTTCTGAAATCTTTGGCAAACATTTCCCTCTATTGCAACACTCTCTAGTCTAAATTCATCATTAAACTGTAAGAAAGGTATTAGGCTCTTCTTTGAATCATTTTCGTTATACTTAAAAAACAAGTTTCTGAAGAAGAATATTTGCTGTTTTTTTATTTCCGCTTTCTCTTCGGAGATAGCAAGTCTACTGCTGCTTTAATTGCTTCTTCCATACTCTTTGAGTCTGCTATTCCCTTACCCGCAATGTCGAAGGCGGTTCCATGATCAACTGATGTCCTGATAAAAGGTAACCCAAGTGTAGCTGAAACCGTTCCATAGAAGTCTACTGTCTTTGCAGCAATGTGACCTTGGTCATGATAAAGAGATAGAACTGCGTCGTATTTACCCGAGAAGGCTTGATGGAAAACTGAGTCTGCGGGGACAGGACCAATAACATTTATACCTTTCAGTTGAAGTTCCTTGACTGCAGGTATCAATTCAACCTCCTCCTCATCACCCACTAATCCACCATCACTTGCATGAGGATTTAAAGCAGCCACCGCTATTCTAGGCTTCCTTATACCTATATCCTTAAGAAGTTTATCAATAACGAACACCGTTCTAACAATCTTACTATTCTTAATTTCATCTATAGCCTTACGAAGCGATAGATGCCTAGTTAAGAAGAAGATGCGTACGCCACGTACCCAAAACATTGTCAAAGGCTCATTTGAGCCACTGAGATCCGCTATTAACTCCGTGTGTCCGATATGGCGACTGCCAGCCAATCTTATTGACTCCTTATTAATTGGTGCCGTAGCAATAGCGTCAATTTCCCCTGCCAACGCATACTTGACAGCGTTTTCTATGTACTCAACAGCGGCTTTTCCAGCTTCCTGAGCAATTTTGCCAATCTGAAGCGTCATCAAATCTACATTCTTAATGTTAAGTACTTCTATTGTTCCTGCTTCACCTTTAGCCTCTCGAGGATGGACTAAAACATTAAATGATAAGTTTAAACTCAATTGTTTTGAAATTTGTTGGAGAAGCTTCAAGTCTCCTATAATTAATGGTTTGCAGAGTTTATAAAGTTCTAAATTAGAGAGTGCTTTTAATACAATCTCAGGTCCTATACCCGCTGGATCTCCAATTGTCACACCTATAATTGGTCGCTCCATTGTTATTCACAACCCAAACTAACTGAGTAAATGACTATTGTATTACTTTAACTGTTAGTACTGCCTATTTAGAATTCTATTCATTTATGTTTGACTTCAAACCTCCCTGAATAAAAACTACGAGATAAATGATTAGAATGGAATAAGTGAAAGAATAAGGCAAGTATGTGGGACTCTTTCTAGATTTTCTGTAAAAGAATATTTTCTTCACTTTTATTGAGAAAGGTATTCCCTAAATCTCATCTGCCTTCATGATGCCATCTTCATAGCAGTTGAACCTATACTATACATTTATTCTTCAATCAACGTTCATATATATAACTATCTTTAAAACAGCGCCTAAAGAAATACCCAAGTCGAAGAGCTTTGCCTTTAAAGTTCACTAGTCATTACTTGAACTCCCTAAAAACCCAATCAATACAAAAGCACCTACATCTCTAACGTTTTCCGTATCCCTGATCCTTCCTATCAGTGTTTCATAACCAATGCTAACTTCTCCTTATCTTTGTCTGTAAGAATAGTTATTCTAATGGTGTCCTCACCTCTAGTCTTTGCTGCGTTCTAGTCGAAGCTACTATAAGCTTAGATTCAGTTAATAGAATTTCACTTTTTTAGCAACACTAGGTCTTGTATCACAAAAAATCATTATACTTTAAACCATAGTAAACTCTGATATAAAGAACTCTCCTGAAAATCAGAAAAACCATGAGAATTCATCATCCGAATATCTTAAAAATGTGGAAGATTCTTTCCTTCATAAATCATCACTGCCCCGGTAGCTCAGCCCGGTCGGAGCGGCAGCCTCGTAAGTTGTTGGTCGCGGGTTCGAATCCCGCCCGGGGCTCCATTCTACAAGTATAAAAGCCTTTTTTCATTCAATTTAATTGAATTACCTTGAATAAGTGAATAGACATCCACGATTTTGATTCAAGGTTAATTAAAAGTAGGAGACTTGTTAAATTGGCTAATCCAATTTCAAAAGAAAATTCCATCCTAATTGGACGATTCGAAGATTACTGTATTTCTGAAGCACTCAGTAACAAGAGTGACAAAGTATGTTCTGACTTTAAGAAAAATATTCGAAATGCTAGGAAAAGACTTTAACCAAGCCACTAAAAGCGATATCTAACAGCTTGTCACTACTCTAGAAAGAAGCGATTATTCAGCGTGGACAAAAAATGACTACAAAGTGGCGATCAAAAGATTCTACAAGTGGTTAAAAGGAGACGGAGAAGAATATCCATTAGATGTCAAATGGATTAAGACCACATTCAA
>JAUPKU010000127.1 GCA_030837285.1 Thermoproteota archaeon
AAAGAGAGTGAGGCAAACCACTCCTTGTTTTCTTATCTGATTAGATACGATGTCACTAACCCTTTTTACCAGTTGTACTAAAGTGCTCAAATCACGATCTGCCAACACGCGTAGCTAAAGCACACATTTCTAATGAAGTGAAAAGAATAAACCATGATCTCGCCAAATATCTTATTAACACATAGAAGATAACATATTTCCATCAAATAGAATGGAGAAAAGAATATGACTGAAACTGTAAACGTTATCAACCTAAAAGACTTGAAGTTTAGATCTCCCAGACCAGGATTTAAGTCTGTGACATTGTATGACGAGAATACACCTACGAAATACTTTTTATCGGGTATGTATGCCATCGAATCTGGTGGAAAGCTTGACGCACATTATCATGACTGCGAAGAACTACAGCATGTGATACAGGGTTATGGTGTGCTACTTGATTCTGAGGGTAAGGAATATCAACTGAGTCCCGGATCAACTTTTTATTGCCACTCTGGACAGAAGGGCTCCCACGAGATAAAGAATGCTAGCGATCTTCCGTTCATGTGCCTCTACGTCTATTATGCTCCTGAAGGAAAAAGAGTATCAACAACACGATTGAACCCATAGAACATGCGACGGAGAAGGAAAATAAAGTCTAGCCAAAAATCGATTTACATTTTTATTTTTTCTTGATGAAAAAAGAAAAAAATTTAAAAAGTTTTCTATTAGAAAATCACGTGTTCCGCTGTATAGAGTCCCTGAAGTGACTTGTCAACGTTCTTAAATAGATTATATGCCTTGTCAAGCTTATCCTTCTGACTTTTGGATGGCTCTAATCTCTCGACTAATGATAGGTCCACTTTGTTGTAGGCTTCTTGGACACTCTTGTAATAGCCGGAAGCCACGGCGGACATAACTGCGAGATGAAGAGGAGATAAATCATCGAATTTCAACTTATAAACAGGGTAGCCAAAGACGTCAGCGATGAGCTGCCTCCAGAATCTACTTTTGGAACCTCCACCATAGACAATAATGAAGTCAGGCTCGATACCCTCCTTCGCCTTAGCAACCTCCCAGTAACTCCGAAGTTGGAAGGTTATTCCCTCCACAAGAGCTCTCATCATATGTTCTCGAGTGTGACCAAGACTTAGACCAAAGTATACACCTCGGGCATAATCGTTGTAAGGAGTTCTCTCGCCCATCATATGTGGTATGAAAACAAGACCTTCTGAGCCAGGTTCAATCATAGACATCTCCTGGTTCATAAGCTCGTATGGACTTCCATTGGTCTTCTTTGAAAGCTCAGCCTCTAAAAGACAAAATTGCTCATTAAACCATTTGAGACTTGCCCCGCCTCCAGCACTCATAGTACCCATTGATATTGATTTTCCCTCCTTAGTAACGATGCGAGTGATTGGAGCTGTCCCCAAATATATTAGAAGACAATTCCTTGCCTCAAGTTGACTAAGAAGCATATTAGTAACCGGAGCGTCGCCTCCGCCTGTAATGACTGGCGTACCTTCGCTCAATCCTGAATCTCTAGCCGCGTCTTCTGTTACTTGTCCACTGAACTCCCCCGTCTCACGAATCGTTGGGAATAGATCATGGCGCAACCCTATATGGTCCGCCAGACCCCAATCCCAATCCATCTTTTGACGATCAAAAAGATTTGTCCCACCTGCGTTAGTAGCATCAGTACAAAAGTCTCCGGTAAACCTTGTCCTCAGAAAATCTGTTGGAACAAGGAACTTGTATGCTTTATCTAATATCTCAGGATAATTCTCTTTTATCCACAATAACTTAGCAGCAGTATAATGAGCCGATACACGGTTACTACCGTAGAATTTATTGATAGCTTCAGCTTGAGAAGTAGCTCTTAAATCAGGCCATATTATGCAACGCATGAAGGGGCGACCTTTCTTATCTACAAGAGTGGGACCATGCATTTCACCACACATGCCTATGGACTTAACATCAGTTGATGCAATACCTATCTTAGCGATTATTCCTTTAATTGCTGTAGTAGCATTCTGATACCAGAGGTTTTGGTCTTGCTCAGCCCAGATAGCTTTAGGATGTACCGTCTTCATTTCAGAGGAGATGCTGGAAACGTTGTTGAACAAGGAGTCATACAGAATTACTTTCATAGATGATGTGCCGAAGTCTATTGACAAAAAGTATGAATCACCCATAAACATCTAGCTCCACAATTTCCACTTTCTACACGTGCACTGTTTTTCTATAATTTATGATTGAGATTAAAAGACTGTTGGTCTAGAGTCGAAAAACACTCAGTCACAGTCACAATTTCAAATAGCACCATTACAAAGGCTCAAATAGGACACAGGTACTAATTAGAAAGCAAATTAGCAACCAGGTAAGGAAGAAGACCTTCATGAAGGCAGCTCTACTATACGAGAAAGACGATCTGAGAATAGTGGATGTACCAATACCCACTATAGGACCTAAAGAGATCCTTGTTAAGGTTAAGGCAGCAAAAGTATGTCCAACATGCATAAGAAAGTATAGACTAGGATCCAAAGACCATAGCATAAGAAGCTTACCAACGAATACCTGCCATGAATATTCTAGCGAAGTCATCGAAGTAGGGGCAGAGGTAACCAACATAAAGAAGGGGATGCGCCTTATTGGCGGAGGACAAGGAAACGCAGAATACGTTAAACTCGAAGCTAGATACCTCGACCCCTCATTCCCATATAGCGTACTTGAGTTTCCAAGTAACGTTTCATACGAGGAAGCACCTTTCATAATTCCATTAGCCGAAAACATACATAGTGTGCTTGATCAAGCTCAATGCAAGTTCGGAGATACAATACTCATCGCTGGAGCTGGACAGATGGGATTAATGCAGATGAACGCAGCAATGTGGACAGGAGCAACAGTAATCGCCACTGACATGAACGAATCCAGACTTGAACTTGCTAAAGAATTTGGTGCAACCTACACTATTAATCCTGCCAAAGAGAATGTAGTCGACGCAGTGCGTAAGATAACTGGAGGAAATATGGCTGACTGCTCTGTTGCCACTTTGGGAAACCCAGTTGTCATAAAGCAGGCATTAGATGTGACAAGGAACTCCGCTAGGATAGTCATATTCGGCGGCGCGCCAACGGGGACAATAATGCAATTCGACCCAAACGACATACACTACACAGAAAAAATACTAGTCGGATGCGAAGGAATAGGCGTCCAACCCTACTCACATCGTGAGAGACGTTTTCAAGCAGCAAAACATGTAGCTCAAGGAAGAATCCCTCTCAAGAAGATATTGATGGTAATGCCGATGACAGACATAGTGAAAGCATACGAGATGATAGAGAAACAGCAGATCCTAACAGCTGTTCTCATACCATAAAGAGACTAATTACTAACACCAATGGTGCTTGGAGGAAAGCGCTGGCTCTAACACCTCCATTATACTATTAGCACGCGCTACGAGCTTGCTGGATAATGCTACCAATGTAGACCATAGTTGTGCTTAAAGGTCACTTGTCAGACACATTTTTACCTCAGCTAGCCTGCTTCAATCACTTATGGAGATGATAGTGTGGATGGATCTCAGAAGTTTGAAATCCCGAGCTGGAATCACATTTACGAACTCCTTATAGAACTCGCTGGGAAACTAAAGGAAAGTGGCTTCAAACCAGATGTAATTGTAGGTATCTCAAGGGGTGGTTGGGTTCCAGCGAGGATCCTGTCAGATCTTCTTGAAAATCCGAATATAGCCAACATCAAGGTCGAATTTTATTTGGATATCTATAAAACGGCTGAGAAGCCAACTGTAACTCAACCAGTCTCTATTTC
>JAUPKU010000128.1 GCA_030837285.1 Thermoproteota archaeon
TCAAAATAGTTAAGATTTTGGGTTGGGTTTGGATTAAGATTTAATCTAGCTTTTACTAAGACATAATATAACCTACCTGTGACCTCAGGAGCTCCTCCACGTTCCTACAGATTATCCAAAATTAATGCTTGCCTAATCCCTATGTCTTGATATAGAACTAAAAATGTGGATGTTAAAATATAAAAAAAGAAAAGATAATTTGAACCATAATAAATGAAATGAGAGAGTTAATTTAGAAAGTATCGTATTCTTCTTCTGTCATCAATATCTGGAAGTGACTTACCGTCTCCGCTTGGAGCTATAATTTGAATCCAAGTGTTGAGAGATAATTTGCCGTATTTGTCGAGAATGTATGCTTTCCAGCCACAGGAACTTGGTAAAACTTCGCCTACGCTTAACAGATAATCTCTGCTCAGTCTAGGATATCTTTCACTAAGCATCTCAATTACGGTGCTTAGGAATCCATCGGGGACTCGAAGGCTCATAGTATAGTCTCCGGGTGTTTCGTCAGCGTTAGAAACCTGTGCCACATCTCATTTCCTTTCTTTGACCTTCGCACTCTAATGGGCACTTATAGAGAGCACTTGGAAGCCACAGTTCCTGATTTCTTCCGTGATCTCATTTAATAACCCAAGACTGCATGCTCGAATTCTGATTTCCACTATTTCTGGATTTAACACCATTTTGTTTCCTCCTTTTTTTTCTTGATTTTCCTAAAAAAACTCAGGTTGTTTGGACTAGGGTTTTTACATCTGCAATCATGTAGCCCATTTCTGCTAAGCGCATCCGTACAGTCTCTCTCAAGAAATTAGATACGGTGCTTCCTCGGACATCAACGACTTTCTGTAAAATTTCGAAGATTATAGGCTCATCCGTGAAGCAGATTAGTCTAGTTTTCTTAGCCATTGTTCATCTAGTATTACTAGATATTATTTTACATATATTAATAACTATTTTTTGAGTAAGATTTGACTATAGAAGCGCGATTTAAGGCCATACATATAAAAGTTATTATAATTATTGCCCTTCTAGGCAAACGGATCTTAAATCAATCTAATATGAATATGGACGATTTAATAACATTATTAAGTGAAAAAGTTTGATGTGTGGAAAAGTCAGGGAACTTTGGGTTTTTGATTCCTTGGACAAGAATATTGAAGAAGCTTGGAGGAAGCTTGAATTTCCTTTACTTTCCGCAAAAAGTAGAGGACTTACAGCCCATTTCCTTTATATACATGAAAATTCGAAGCTACTCTGAGTAACCCCGCCTCAGCATGAATAAGTTAACTTCATGTGTGCTGACTCAATAGAGATAATGAGAATTTTTGTATTAGGAAGCTCGTGAAAAATGCCCGCGAGAAAAAAGAGATTAGACAAACTGCATTCTACATCATCATATACCCGAAACCTTATCGAGGCAAGTCTAGACCTTTTTGTTACCATCAATGCAGAAGGCAAGATAACTGATGTTAACAAAGCTACAGAAGATGTTACAGGTTGCACACGTGGACAGTTGATAGGCAGTGATTTCTCGGACTATTTCACTGAACCGGACAAAGCAAGGGTTGGTTATAAGAAGGTCTTCTCCGAAGGTTATGTCAGAGACTTCCCATTAGCCCTACGGCATAAATCTGGAAAAGTCACCGACGTCCTCTACAACGCCATTGTTTCCAGGAATGAAGCAGGGGAAATCCAGGGCATATTCGCAGCAGCAAGAGACGTAACGGAACATAATAGAATGGAGGAAGAGTTGAAGCTTAGGTCAGAACTTTTAGATATTGCCTCTGATTCCATACTACTTCGTGATTTTGAAGGAAACGTCCTTTACGCCAATGAAGCAATGTATAAGACTCGGGGCTACACTAAAGACGAATTTTTAAAGATGAATATTAACAACATAATTACTCCTGGACAAGCACTGGTACTTGGCCAGAACGCTGAGGAAATCCTTAAGAATGGTGATGTTGTCTTCGAAACCAATCAGATTAGAAAAGACGGGTCTAAAATGTTGGTTGAAGTGCACGCCCGTCTCACTGAAGTAAGAGGAAGGAAACTTATACTAAGCGTAACCCGCGACATCACAAGACGAAAAATTATGGAGGAGAAGCTAAGAGACTCTGAGAGACTAGCAACTATAGGTCAGACAGCAGGCATGGTCGCCCATGATATTCGTAACCCATTGCAGTCTATAAGTGGAGCATTGTATCTGATGAAAAGTGATATTGAATCTATGTACGAGTCGGCTGTGAAGAAGGATTTGGATGGGCTACTCAAGTCGGTTGAGGAGGATGTGACATACATAAACAAAATTGTTGGCGACCTGCAGGATTTTACACACCAAATAAAGCCTGATATGAGAGACGTAGACATTCGAAGCCTTCTCAAAGAAATATTGAAAACAATCAGTATCCCTGACAACGTTAAGGCCGCGGTTAAAGTGAGCCGAATTTTCAATATACATGTTGACCCTGACCTAATGAAGAGAGTGTTCACTAACCTTGTGATAAACGCTATTCAGGCGATGGCTAAGGGCGGAAGCCTCACCATCAAAGCAAAGAAAAATGAACATGATATTGTCGTAAGCATCGTCGATACGGGGGTAGGCATACCTGAGGATGTCAAGCCTAAACTGTTTACACCTCTCTTCACTACGAAGAGTAAGGGGCAGGGCTTCGGATTAGCAGTGTGCAAACGCATAGTGGAGGCTCATAACGGCTCAATCAGCTTTGAGAGTGAGATTGGGAAGGGGACAACGTTCACGGTAAAGATACCAAATAAAGACTAATTCAAAGTCGTTTCTTTGATTGAATTCTTTTTATAGTGCACATAAGGATAACGAGAAGTGTAGCTGTGGATAGGAGAATCCACTTAATGGATTTCTCTAACCTGATTTACATCATCCCGAAATATATGTCATAAGCTTTAAAAATAGAGCTAGTACTTGAGATTTCCAGAATTTTATTCTTAATTTGAGGTATAGAGTCAAAATTATTGTTGCGATGCTACAGCAACACAGCCTTATAGATACTAACCGCCATAAACGTTATTGAGGAGGTTGGATTTGAATGGTTAAAAAGAGAAGCCATGTTGAAATTATTGCCGATGTTCTGAGAATTGCAAAGTATGGTGCCAAGAAATCACATATAGTCTACAAAGCAAACCTGAACTTCAAACTTGTGAATGAGTACTTGACTTTCCTCAAGGAAGAAGACTTGATCTCATTTCCTTCAGAAAACGACTCACTCTTCAAGACAACACCAAAAGGAGAAGAATACCTCAATCAGTACTCAAAACTAACTAACATCCTCACTGTCTAATATGAGAAAAGACATACTAAAAACTAGCTGGTTAGCTCGAGTGCTATAAAGAAAAAGTGGAAAAACTATAGGAGGCCCCAAATTCCAATTATTATAACTATTACGCCAATAATTGTTTGGAATCCACCTAGCCACTTTGCAAGTTTTAAGTCTTTTCCAATACCTGGCACGCTTGGTAGAAGCCCCATAGCCAACACCAAACATATAGTGTTGCTATTAAAATGAACAACGAAGAAATTAAAGAATTAATAGAAGAAATATGGAGAAAATGCAGACTGAAATCTAAGGATATAGAGGATATGCATCAGATACAGCAATTTTCACATGCCTATAATATAATAGAAGAGAGTCTTAGTTTGTGGATAAATGCTCTAATCATTGACGAATCAGCTCTCGACTGTATTAACAAAATCGCACAAGAGCATGGACTAGTACATCACTGGATTAAGACTGACTCACAAAAAGGCTTAGAAATATATACACCTAAAAAAAACAATAATTAGTAAGCCTTAAGCCTTAATTTTCAGAAAAGCCTTTCTGTTAACTGCCTAAAATATACTCTACCATGCATTTATGGAGAAAATAAAATCATGTTAGACGAAAATCTAATTGAGATGAAATATGAAGAGATAAGAAAAAGATTGTGGGCACTAAGAAGAAGTTCAAGCAACTACAGACGAAATGGAGAATACATGAAAAAGAAACCAGTAGAATATTGGAAACATAAGCATAATCTCGATGTTGAAAACCTACAAAGCACAAAAAGAAATTCTGAAATGGATACTTGACAGATAACCTATAGTTTTTCGCCTATGTGAATAAGGGTCTCTGAGAGCCAAAAAAGCCAGTTTCCATGTCAAAGTATATGTAAGTCCATAAATGGCGGTATGGGAGTTCATAGATGTTAAAATCTTAAATTTTTGTGAGACTATTTGTCTGTAGTTATTGAGTGAGTTTTAAAATGAAGATCACATTAAGAGAACGAGAAAAGATAACAAAAGAAATTAGAGATTTACTCTGGAAAAGTTATTCTTATGCTCCGCATAGGGAAAAGGTTTTGAATGAAGTAAGAGATGATTTGGAGAAATCTGAGAGCCTTCAAACCATCATAGTGAAAAGCAAAATAATTGATTTACTTTTAATTAAACAAAAGGATAAATTAGATAAAGAAGATGCAATTTCGATTTTAGAAGATTTAGTTGCAGAATTTAATAAACATTCTATAAAAGGAACAAGTTGAATACCATTCAGGGATAAAATATCTTAACGGTTTGTTTTCGCTTTCTCAATGACTTTTTCTAATAGTTCCATGTCCTTTTTTAATCTTTCATAGTTTGCTCTAATTCGGATTTTGTAATACATAAAAATCCTGAACTCTGATACCATTGTTAAGATAATTTTTTATCAATCCTTGCTCAATTTCGGTGAAAATATAATTTTTCAATCTGCCCACCAAATACTTACATTTACAATAAGTCTTAAAGAATAATCTATATTACAATAATAGTAAGGTAATTAAAATGGAAATCAAAGAACAATCAACCAATCGTTTTCCCCGAGGGCTTTTCCTCAGAAAAGGCTCGTTCAAATCTTCCCGCCCCACCAAAGCGCGCACTAAGCTAAATTACTTGTCTCCTCGCTGAAGTAGAAATGATGAGAGCGTGCATGCTCTGGAACTTTAAAGACTTTAAAGGATTAGAAGAAAACTTTAAAATATGATGCCTGTTACGATAGGAAGGCATGGAAACTCAAGAAACAATCGTTACTAAGAGATCACTTTCTCTAAACGTTGCATTAATGGCAATGTGCGCTGGACTTTACGCAATAGGCTCATTCATAACTTCTACCATCCCCTCGCCATGGGGCGCTGGCCAATTCAGGCCAGCCGTAATTATTCCAGCTCTCTTTGCAGTCATCGCGGGACCATTCCCAGCTGGAGTTGGTGCTGCCCTAGGCACGTTAATCGCAGACTCAGCCAAATACGGACGTATCTACGAGGGGAGCCTCCTCGCAGCGGTACCAGGAAACTTCATAGGATTCTATCTATTCGGGCTCATAACTAAGAAGTTCACTTGGGGGCGTTTCGTATTGGCATCGAATGTGACGCTGACATTGGCTAACCTAATAGTGGCTACGCTCTATGTCACGTTGTTCAAGATATTCTATCTAGCTGAGCCGAAGTACCTTGCTTTTTCCTCAGAGGCTATGGTCGCATACATTCTTGGATTAACAATCTGGTGGTTTGTAACGATGCTGCCCTTCGTCCTGATAGTAACGCCAATTCTGGTAAGGGCTGTCTCCATGGCATTTCCTTCTCTAGTACCAGAAGATGTTAGAATAAACAGTCTGAAAAATGAGCTTCCACAGAGAACGTTTAGCTTAGCCCTTCTGGTTCCAGGCATTATAATGGTTCTCATAGGATTGATTATCACTCTCACACCTGTGGGCAGTCAGATGATCGCCTTTTTCAAAGAGCCAACTACAATACTCGTTCAAGGAATGTTCTACATAAGCGGAGTCGTCCTGACTGCTCTTGGCCTACTCATGAGGACGAGAAGAATCATGAAATTCACAAAGTCCTGATACAAAATCATCTATGTTCTTGGGTAGGTACGTTCGGTACGTCTTCCAATCAAGACTTCGTTTACGTTAACATGCTTCTCCAGATGGTATTCTTGAAGATAGTATCTGGCTGACCCACCGCCATACTTCCTATTGCGAATCGAAGCATGTTTTTCTAACCGTTTAGCTATCACGTGTATTTCGATAGCGCGCGACTAGTAAACGCTTCTTTTTCAACTCCTCAACCGATGATAAACGCTATAAATCGGCCATTGTAATGGGCTTAGAATCATCAACATTAGTGCCTAAAGCAGCTTCTTCTTTCGGCTTTGCCGATGATGTTTCAACAATTTTTTTACCCAGCACAGTTGCTGCAGATTAAAAATACTTAGCAAGCGCTATTTTTATATGAATTGAAGCTCAGAAGTCGCTTCGCCTAAGAACATCCATAAGGGTGATCGAGGGATGTACGAGTGAACTGTCCCGAAGCCAAGTTTGACTGGTTTGAATTCACCTGTGACTGATCCTTGGCTCTTCCATTCATCCCAGTGTTTAGCGCGCGCTATCATTCAGATTTGCAGCCGAACATATTCCGGTGCAGCCAGGAAAAATCCGGCCTAATAGTGCCCATCTCCCTTTTGGAGGGAATTTCCGTTGGTATGCCGAACATTACCATAGTGGCCAACTCATGATCCTCGGGGATATTGAGTAGCTTTTCTGCGATAATTTTGTAATGCTCGCGTAGTATGGAGATTTGCATACCCAACCCATCCTCGGTAGCAGCCAGCGCCATATTCTCAATGCACATCCAGGTACTAGCGATATTCTCAACGTTCATCCAGGGTTTTCTTCCAATGCCATGTCCTTTCTTGTTACAGACCGCCACCACATTGCAATTCTGATAAGCGTTTCTCTGTCGTAGTGCCATCTGTAAAGAAAGCGGGCCGGGTAGAGCCTGCTGGTGTATTTTCTCAATGATTTTCGGGTCGTTCAGCTCCATAGCATCAATGTTCATTTTCAAGCTTTGCAGGTATTTCAGTTCTGCGATTTGTGCTATGATTTTATCATCATCAATGACAATGAACTCCCACGGCTGCACATTGGAACCCGAAGGCGCCATTGCACCCGCAATTAGTAATTTGCGCAATTGATCTTCAGTAATGGGTTCCTTAAATGATCGTGTCGTCCTTCTTCTCGCAATCGCCTCATAAACGTTCATCTTTATTTCTCCAATAGAAGTTGATGAAATTATTTTATAGTATATTATATTGTGTATTAAAATTTAATCAAAAAAACACATATAGACACACAAAAACACACATAAAAAAAGACTTAACTAGTTAAAGCGTGCAGGCTAGGATGGGAGTGATGACTCCCCCGACAAAAAGTCCAGATTCTCTAAATCTCTTATAAAGGCGGAAGAACTATATCTTATGCATGACTTCTGAAGTGGTTGAATCCGTCCTCGAAAACGAGTACATGGTTAAGGTGGGAATTAGGATGTACCTTGTGACGGTGGGCGCATCGAAAGATACGAATGTCGACGACATATACCGGGCATTGGAAAAAGATGGAATCAAAGCCTCCGTCCAGCTTCTGAAGCGTAATAAGCCGCTTTTTGTTCAACCTACCATTTGAATCTCGCGTGCCTTTCTGCCTATCAGACATTTGAGAATACTACAAGGCAGCCCCTCTAAGAGTTTCTGAATGCAGGAATCTGGCAGAAAGCATTTTCGCATTGATATATTGATGGGATAGTCCTGAATGTGACATTTTCTCAAGTTATCATATTTCTATTATAGGGGCAAATTCTTGGGATTTACCGTATTCCAGCTATTGGCGAAGGAGGGAGGAAAGGTGAGGCGTATTTTATCTGAACCGCACTCTTGGCATGTAAGGATTTTTAAGGCGGACTCAATATGAGAAGTGTTGGATCGATACTCGAAGTTGTCAACATTGCCGCAAGCTAAGCATACTATTGTATGCTGAAATGATATGATATTTTAAGAGGCTTTGACCACTAGATTCTGCTTTTCAATCTCGGAAAATGCAAATTCTCTTCCCATAATATTTCCTGCCAGATCTCTTATTAATTCAAGCAATTGTTATGCGCAAATGCTAACATTTCTCTTGTAAGATTCTTGAGATTCGCCGTCTCGGAGGATTTGCTCCAAGGGGAAGTTAATGACGCTGATCGAATCCTTCCAAGGAAGAGAAATGAGATAGAATGAACCTTCCCCATTTACCATAGTATATTAGGTCCTCATTATCACCCATATCATTGCGACTAAGGCTCTAAAATTTAAAAAATCCGGTACTGTCATCTGTTAGTAATCCTCTTATTCAAGTTCATATTTGATCAATTAATGAGAGGAATATTACAATAATATAAAATGATTACCCTGAAATTATATACAAAAATATAATTCATACAATTAATATAATGCAAGTGTTAAAAAAGAAAGTAAATATTAATATTAACCAATCTCAGCGACTTTTCGATCTTTCTGACCCCAGAGGCGATGAAATATGCGCTGCGCTAAAAATACGTTGAGAAAACAACGCTAGAGTGAGAACGTCGACTCCCTCACAACAAAAAATAACTATAATCACAGATTCCATTAGCAAGTCATAATAGTTGCCTCTCTCTCCACTGATGGTACGTCTTTCTCAAATAGAATGGTACATAGAGAAGGATATTGTGGTTTGTTTGGCTGCGAAGAATATAGATATAGCTCGCTGTGTTGAGGATAGCACGCGTTAGGATATGTAGGAGTCCTTAAGAGAGAGCAAGGGTTTCAAAAAAAGAGGATAAGAATATTTAGAGATGATTTCTAGATGAGTAGCGAACATCCAACAATGAAGCCAATAAACCAAGTAGGAAAGGTTCGAGTTCGTGTATTGGACTTTGACGTGGTCAAGACAGCAGTTACCGAATTCAAACTAGAAGACGGTTCAACTCTTAGAGTAACTCCCAAGCTAAATGATGTAAATGTTGTGTTAGATGAAAATGGAAATGTTAAGCTAGCAGAAAACGGTTTACCAACTTATAACTTCCAAATCGGTTTTGATATCAGGATACTTCCGAAGAGCAGGGAGGCTTTTATTTCCACACCTCCTGAGCAGAAACCTGTCCCAAAGGGCATTACATCATAGAGCGCACACAAAAAATGAAAGTATAGCTCGCGCATCTAATGCACCTGAATTGCACAGCAGTCAATATAGACAATTGGCAGGAGTGCAGTAATAGATTTCGGCAAGACAAAAGCTAGCTTGCATAGCGCCTCCATACGTCGTCGTATCAGACACAGGTACGACACACTTCCTTACCATCCAGGTGTGCTGACTCAGGCAAAAATGTTTCAATTTAAAATAAGGGCATAGCTCATTTGGGTGGCTAATCATCGGATTGATAGTAAGCATCCAAAATAGGACCCATTATGGCATTTGCTTTATCAACCAAGTAACGAGCTTCCTCAATTCCTCAAAAAGGCCAACTTTGTTTTCCAAAGGGATCCCCAGGTAGCATAATGACACAGGGATAGCCAGAATGCATATCTGGAATTTGCATCCCAAGCTTCATGGCCGCTTCTGGACACAGCATGTTAAGTCCAGAGTGCTTCTGCAATGTAGGCGAGATCTGCCACGTACTGTTCATATTCTTCTTGGATTCGCGCTTGCCAGCCCTCTAAATCGGTACAATCAAGCCATTTCGACTCGGTGGAAAGTGATTAGTCTTCAACGCTGTTACGGGTACCTTATTGGGAAGGAATATTGATAAAGCAAAACGAATGTCAGTCGCTTGAATCCGTCTCAACTGTTCTTAGTGAGTATTGCTTCTTGTTGTAGTAACCAATCAATAGTCGTATCCCAAGCTTTAATAAGAGATTTTCGCGAGCTTTCCCTAAGAGAAGCCAATACAATCTTTTGGTCATGTCTTTTCTTAGCACGTTTACTGACAGAAATCCTGCTTGAGAGATAATTGCCTCCTTTTACTTCACGCACAATTTCGTTGTTATTGGCATTCAAAGTGTCAAGTTGCGCAATCTGTTTTACACTTAACCTAAATTCTTTTTGAAGTTGACTAAACTGCCACTAAGGCTTCCCTCCAATTTCTTTCCATATCGGAAGAACAATAACTCGCCTAGCTCTAGATTGAGAACGTGCCATATTAAACAGCTTGCTTTTCAAAATTATAAATAAATTCTAGTCATCCAAGTCTTGCTTGTACTAAGTAAAGCATGTGGAAAAAGTCATAGGAACATTAAGGACTACTAGCAGGCATTATCACTAAGCGTACCCGTCCCTCAAAACCTTCAAAGAAAAAGCATGTTTTACTCCCAATTATGCTGTCTTACAGGTTTTACATGTGTTTTGATATTCAGTTTGGCTAGCGTTAATCTGTATTCTGGATTCATATTATTTTTATTTTCAGGTATTGAAATTTAAGAGAGGTATTAGCAATGTCGCGTGCGCTATCAATTATCAAAGTCTAAGATTGTAAAGGAAAGGTGTGAAATGAGTACGATGCCTCGTTGGTTTGGAAAGCAATCTATCATCTGTCCGCATTGTAATACTCGAAACTCTCTTGGCAGAGATTTTTGTACTAAATGCGGTAAGGAACTTTCGATTTACAGAAAGAAAGAGGATAATATAAAAAAAAGCTGAACTTAACTTAGCATCGATCGATAGCGCACAAGGTTTCCAAGTATATTCCACTGTTGTTTCTTAGTCATCTCTTACATCAAACCGTATTGATAGTGCGGGTTAGTCTTGTATACTCGCCCAGGTATTCTAATCCCTTGGGTGTTGTTTTGAAGAAGTGCTCATTGTTCGAGGGAAATGAGATCAGCCCTGTTTCCTGTAAATGAGTTAAATATTCATTCACAAGTTTGAAGTTCAGGTTTGCTTTGTAGACTATGCGATTTCTTTGCACCTTCCTTGGATATTCTCAGAACTTGAGCATAGATTTCTAAGAAGCTTCTTTTTTGACCATTTTTAAACACCTATTTACTCAGGATAAGCATAACTGTTTAATTGTTAAACTAATATCTCTTATTTCATCTTTATGAATTCCTAGTATGGATTACGCATGCTCTTCCATATCCCCCGAAAGAAAGAATTACAAGAATAGAAATGCTCCATCGTCATTTTTCTTAAGATAGTGCAAATTAAAAGACTGACACAGGGTTTGGGATTTAAATTTTAAGGATTACACCTCCCCTCCTAATCCTACGTGGACCCTAATATCCGCGTTTTTCATTTACAGTCCTTGATGGCTAGGTGTTAGATAGAAAAGTGATTCAATTTCAAGTGAAGTTTGAGAGGAAATTGGATGAGCTAGGCTTTAGCGACCTTATTCTTCACGTTATTTCTGCGTTTCATAGCGTAGCCTCCCAACATCAAGACCACTCCCACGGCTGCTACTACTAGTCTGGCACTGTCTATCGGTATTACGAACATGCCGATGAAGAAGGCTGCGAATCCTATCCAAGACATTAAATTCCAAATGTCCAATTCTAAGCTCACCTTAATAGAAGAATCATTCTAGCGAAGATGCTTAAAAGCCAAGCCAAAAACAAGCTGAATTCCTTATTCTAATTAATCTAAAGGTTTTTGTTTAAAAAACAGAGGCTCTAAGCCTATTTTTCTATAATTACGACAATGCACTACTAGTTTAGGGTTGAGGGAAAAACCATGCAAAACCTCAACCCTAACGGTGGTAGTCTGGTGGACGCTGCTCTATTGTTCCACAAGAATCCCATACTTGAAAACAGTACTTTAAGGATTTTTCAAGATTATACCATAATCTCTTCTGAATCTAACATATACAATTGGCGAGGGCACTATCAAAACCTTCAAAGAAAAAAGCATGCTTTTTTTGATCGATCGGCTGATAATTATCTCCATTTCATTAATTTCCAATTTCAGCACTTTTACTAAATCTATATTATGCCTTCATAATTGGCTTATTTCTAAAAAATAATGTTTCAATATGATCAGAAAAAAGAGTATTAATCTCAGTAACAATCTTCGGCAAACAATAGACGCATTCAGTTGTATATTTTTTGGCACAGGGGCAATAGTAGTCTTTCTGATTAGCTTACCATTTAGAACACAAGAACGCTATATAGCTTCATTATTATCGGAAGATTATGATGGCATATAGTTTTAGCGAACGCGCGAAATCGTCAAAATAATTAGCGCGTATTATTGGAGAATGTGACTGGTTAATTATCCCATTTTTGCTCCACATTCAACACAGAACTTGCTGTTGGCTTCGTTCTCCTTGCCACAGTTTGCGCAGAACTTTTTAGTCGGTACAGGTGCTTGAGATGCTTGAGGTGCTTGTGAAACGACTTTGTCCTCCTTGATGTTCTTGATCTCTTCCTCTTTGGAGGCGATCAGTTGCTTTAGCTCAGTGACCTTCGCGATTACACCTGCGACCTCTGGGTTTTCAAGTTCTTTTTTGACGCTGCTGTCATATGTCAGCTGCCCTAGTTTGCGGTACAGATCATCTATCTGATTTTTGATTGAGCCGATCTGCATCTCTATACGCTTGCTGTCAATGGCATTATCAGCCTCTCTTGCGATTTTTCCTGCACCACTTTTAATTTTCCCAAATATATCTGACATTTTCTCCTCCACTTCTAATTTAGTTAGTATAGTATAAATGATTAGCGCGCGCACTAAAACGTTAAATCAGTTCAAATAAACTGAATATTTGCTTCTTTTTTAGAGGTAGCCAAAGCACGCACTTAAGCTCAAAACCGAGGAAAAGCAACGCGAAGAAGAAATCAGACAACTCACAACTGAGAACAGGGCAAGCAAACCATAATCCCCCGGCTCTCATTTTCCCCAAAAGAAAAAAATGCTTTATTTAGCGCGCATGCGCGCTTTAACCCGCAGCATGTACAATATAGATTAGAAACATATAAGCAAACGTAGTAAGGACGACTAAAGCATAATACGTCTGTTCTTTTCGGTTTGCCATATGATTGTTACCCTGCTAGCGTATTCTATTTAGTTAATTCCTGCAAAGAAATCATATTTTATATGTTATGAAGATCAAGTATGGATCGTCGATCTATGATTCTCGATTAGAAGATTCGTACGTACACTTTTTCACCACGTTTTTCACATCTTAGCTGCAACATTGACGTATTCAAAGCATTAAAAGCAAAATTGATTATATTAATAAACCATCAATATCGATTGACAAATTATGTTTCAGTTAATTATTTTTAGCGAGCGATACATGCTATTCTATTGAAAAGATTGCTTGATGTTATTCTGTAATTTTCTCGACGTAGCCAAAATTGACTTTACACGTAGCAGCTTTCTTAAAAATAAAACATACGTCAATAGCATGCGCTAGCTATTGTGTATTTACTGATATCGTGTGAACTTTAATACAACAAAGCCTCAATAGTTGTCGAAGAAATGCAACAAATGCCCAGCAGCAAACAGATTATACTTATCATCATTATGCTGATTCTACTCATTGTCTTTATACTTTTCATAAGATGGATAGATGCGGGATTGAAGTTTTTTTCTCACTAGAGTGGACTTAAAAATCCCTATTTGGATGCAAACTAATTGAAGACGGCTACAGCGCGTGCTCGCTAATTTTAGAATTCATAGAGGCTAACGGAAGTCGAAGTTACGAAGGTTACAATCGACTACAAAAATTACCCCAACGGTATTCCCCCAAAAAAGACCGTAGGTACTCTAAGGAACATGCAAGACGCGTATGCGATAGCGCGCTCTAACGTAAATGCATGCTAAGAAGATGGCCGAAAGACCCACAGCCCTACTTTATATTTTAAGTCGAAGGATACTTTTTTCGTCATAGTCATATGTACGATTTTAGTTGCGTTCTATAATCCTTATTAGAATCGAAGTCCGCTGGACTCACATGCAAAAAGCGTTGACTATTGGGATTATCGGTGACTTCAATCCCCATTCCGAAACTCATATTGCAACCAATCTTTCTTTCAATCATTCAGCTAGTAGTCTAAAGGTAGAAATTAAGGTTGAGTGGGTGCCTACACTCTCATTAGAGGAGCACGTCGAAGACAAGCTATATCATTTTGATATTTTGCTTTGTGCTCCTGGGAGTCCCTATAAGAGCATGAAAGGTGCTCTGAATGGGATTAGGTTCGCAAGAGAGAATGACCGCCCATTCTTGGGAACTTGCGGAGGATTCCAACATGTAGTAATCGAGTTTGCTCGAAATATCATGGATGTCCAAGATGCAGAGCATGCTGAAGAACATCCCGAAGCCGAAAATCTTTTCATAACCCCACTTGCTTGCTCTTTAGTGGGTAGGGTCGAGGAAGTCAAGCTTGTTACTGGCTCCCGCGCCTACGAAGTATATGGTAGACCAAGTATTATGGAACGTTTCTATTGTGGTTACGGTTTAAATCCCCTTCGAAGGGCAGAATTAGAAGAGGCAGGGCTATGCTTTTCCGGTTTCGACATCAACGGAGAGGTAAGAATCCTCGAACTGCCAAAAGCTCGTTTCTTCCTCGCGACTCTATTTGTCCCCCAAACAAGTTCTACACCGAGTCGTCCTCATCCTATCATAACATATCTGCTTCAGACTTCTCTAAAACAATAGACACAATCTAATGCACGCACGACATTTCTAAAAATAGATTCTCCTGAGAGACCGAATTTAGATTCTTCTGGCTATGTTTCTCAGTTCAACGGTGCTTTTCTTTAGTGAGACGACATCGCCTACCCCTCTAATCGCCGTAACTGGGATGTGAGCTTTAATTCCACCTATCATAGGTTTTTTAAAACCCATTGTTTCTATGATCTTTTTTTCCAGATCTACACAGATGTCAGCGACATTCCACGTATTTCTATCAAACTCTATCTCAGAAATCCCACCTACGAATAGCCCCTCACTACTTAACACCATTTTCCCTATTATCTCTCCTGACTTCAATGGGCAAGTCTCCTAGTTCCAAACATAGAATAAAAGACCATATTAGACTTATGAATACAGAATAAATTTCTAATAACTAGATTACTATCTAGCACTCACAAATCAGCTTATTAAAGCGCACGCGCCAGATAACTATACTAAAACTATGGAAAAAGCCATTAGAGATAGCTACATAATTGTCGACCAACTTGTAAGAGAACCCTGCTATTGATCCTTCAACTTCTCCTGCTTAGTCCCCAAGAGTAATGCGACAGCGACGGTTTGAGCTACAATGACGAAGCCGAACATTAGTATTGGTGATACCGAGATATCCAGCATGAAGCCGAAGACGACACCACTGATGAAGGTACCTACACCCAGTAGCACATTAAAGAAACCATAGGCGGATCCCCTCCTACCGAGTGGAACTATATCAGACACAGTTGCCCGATAGATTGATTCTTGCATACCGAGGACAATACCGTATGCAATGCAAGCTAGTATTACCCCTAGTAACCCAACAAGGGTAGAAAAAACAATCGGTAGGATAGACAAGACAAAGGGTAAAGCAAGGAATCTTATCCCGATTTTGTCATAGAAGTATCCAGAAACAAGAGCCATCGGAGCATCGACCAGCTGAACAATGACGTATAAGAATGGCACCAACCACAATTGCCCACCAGATTCTAGGATCTTAGCGCCATTGTAAAGTATAAGAGCAATGGGTATCAGCCCCACCGTATTCATGAGCACCGCTCCCGAGTACATCCAGAACCCCCTGCTAAGTTTTTCATTTGTCGCTGTGCTCTGCCACCTAATCTCCTCTACGGTGCCCTTGATTCTTCGATATGTAAGATAAAGGACAACCATCATGAGTAAGTAGAATGGAAACAATGACTGAAGAGAGATGTTGAAGTTGTTCACGGTCCAAATCATCATTAGCCCCAGGAAGGCGGGGCCTACAACAGCTCCGATTTGGTCGATAAACTCGTGGAGACCGAAAGCCTTCCCGGAGCCTAAACCCTTGCTTACAACCGACAAGACGGCGTCCCGTGAAGGAGACCTTAGTGCTTTTCCAAGTCTTTCAGCTATTATGAATACCGCGACGAGCCAAATACTATTAGTTAAACCCATCATTGGAATTGCTATTATGAGGCCATAGCCGAGGAAGATGAAGAGCCAATACATGTGAGAACGGTCCGCTAATGGGCCACTAAGCAGTCTCACACCGTAACCTACAAGCTCCCCTATTCCGGATGTTAATCCGACAAGGAATGCTGATGCTCCGAGGAAGTAGAGGTAGTCAGGTGCAATTCCTCGCCCCGACTCGTATACAATGTCCCCGAGCATGCTTACAATCCCCATAAACATGATGGCGAGGTATGCCTTCTTTCTTAATTCCTTCTGTTCAGCCAAATCTATCATGCTGTTTCATTTTGTTAATTTGTGCTGACCCATTTTAATTAAGGTTATATTTTTGTGTTACATTTGGATCGTTACCAATATAAGTGGTTGAGTTAGTCGTTATGTATGATCATTTTGATGTGTGTGAGATCATTTAGTAAGCACACACTTGTAAGTACAAATTGAATACCTTAAAAATAAAAGCATGTGCGCCATAAATGCTCTATACACTTTCCATGATAGCATCGATCGATCCTAAAGTACGCGTGTAGGATGGTTCATGAACTGAGTGGGGCAACCTGGTCAAAGCCCGTAATCAAGAGAAGGCTCATTAGCCACTTTAACCTGATTTTAAAAGATGGAGGAGGATAATTCATGGCCCGAATGAATAAGCCTAAAACAATAGACGTTCACACTCACCTACAGGTAACAAAACCAGTTGAAGGCATAAAAGAAGAGTACAAGTATCATGTTTCACAGGCAATTAAAAACTCGGAAAAAAGAATAACAGATATGGACGAATCGGGTATTGATGTCCAGGCACTATCCATTGCCAGCCACGTTCAACCACCTTTTCTAGAGTTTAGTCCAAATATTTCAAGATCGTACAACGATATGATTGCCGAGGTTGTGAAGGCTCATCCGGATAGGTTTGTGGGGTTAGCAACAGTTCCTCTTCAAAACCCAAGAGCAGCAGCAAATGAATTAGATAGAACGATGAAGCAGCTAGGTTTTAGAGGCACAGAGATCGGAACTAGCGTGAACGGTAAGAATCTAGATTCTCCAGAGTTGTGGCCCTTCTACGAGAAAGCTCAGGAGCTGAACGCCTTCATATTTGTCCATCCGACCAACGTTCAGGGTGCAGAGAGAATGCCAAAATACCATCTGGCTAACCTGATCGGTAATCCTTCTGCGACGTCGCTTGCTATTGCCAGTTTGATCTTCGGAGGTGTCCTTGAAAACTTTCCAAGGCTGAAGTTCTGCTTCGCACATGCGGGAGGCTTCGCACCGTATCAGAGGGGGAGATTCGAGCATGGCTACCAGGTGAGAACGGAGTGCAAGGAGAAGATAAAGAAGCCTCCGAGCGAGTACTTTAAGCTGCTCTACTTCGACACAATAACACATTATGAGCCGGCTCTAACATTCTTGATTAAGAGTGTAGACAGCTACCACGTACTACTAGGAAGCGACTACCCCGCGGATATGGCTGATTTTGATCCAGTCTCATCTGTAGAAGGCCTAAAAACGATCTCCAGCATTGAGAAGAAGAGGATTCTCTGGAATAATGCGGCAAAGCTCCTAAGAATAGTTCCATATGAATAGAATCGCCTTTTAGACCACAGTCTTGAAACTTGGAAGTTGATCTTTTTTAGCGCGAGCGCTTGTGACTTCCAAGTCTATGCTAGTTCTATGCCATGGGCGAATTAGCATTTATTTCGGCTAATTCCTTATCAATTCTAACCTTTTTCTATTAAAAAGCTTGATATTTTCCTTGAACAGCTACCTCATCAAGAATCTGCTTGATTCTAAAGTACCTAGACGTAAAATAGCGAAAAACTTTAAAAAAAGATACTTATTTTGGCACTTCTGTTTTGTAGCGCATGCCACTAGAAAGCGTTGGACGAGCCCCTCTCCCTCTAAGTAGTACGTTGCGACTTATATTCCATGGTCTTTCTCTCTGCCTTTGATGATTCGCTTTTCCACGATTCACATCCACACCTAAAAAAAGGTAAAATTTATTCTGGACGTGTTTGAGATGAAAGCGGATTAGACATAAAAGTGACTCCATTTAAGATGAAGTTTGAGAAGGAGCTGGATGATCTTAGAAGATTTCGTGACGCTCTTGGGAACATTGAGAAGCAAGAGGTCTACGACGAGATCATAAAAGCTTGTATGGCAGAAGAGAGTGCATTGTCAAGCGCGGACATTCCATCTGTCTTGGATGCTATCCTGTTGGCTGCTTTCGTTATTGACCGTAAGCTCATCAATAAAGTTGCCAGACATGTTGATTTGTTGGAAGAGAATATACTAAGACTCGAATCCAAAGTCAATAGTGCAGAAAATGAAGACACATAGTTAAAGTAAGCATGTGCTCCTTAGTCTAATAAAGCATGCAAGAATAGGTTGATAAACAGATGGTGGGAAAGAAAAGTAGTCAGAAAGGCAAAAAGAAACGTCTAAAGCATAAAGTATCAGACCATAAAAGATCGATGCCATCTAAAAAATCTTAGATGAAACTGAGCGCCGCGCTTAGCTGGTTCTTCAAGTATTGTTGTTGTATATTTGTAGCTACACAATTTTATTGCTGACTTCATCTATTCTCTCTATTGAGCATAGGATTTTAGAGGAGGTGAAAGGATGGCGACGAAGAAGGGTAGTAGATACAAGTGTGATGAATGTGGGATTGTTGTAATGGTTGAAGACGAGTGCGGTTGTAATACCTGTGACATAGTATGTTGTGGGGCTCCGATGAAAGAAGTAAAAACAACGGCTAAAACAACAACTAAAAAATAAGCCCACTCTTTCTCTTCCTTATTCATTCTCTAATTCATCCACTCTTTTTCCATCTCTATCTTGCTTAGCGCGTGCCGGTACTCTAAAGTAGAATAATGCAAATGAAGCAGGCATTAATACCCACAGCTTTACATTTTTGATTATGGCCAAGGAAACAAGCAGAAAGATAATAGTCACGAAGGACGGTCCCTATCTGGTCTATGGTGGAATGCCTATTGACAAGCAGATCATTGGAATAGGAAAAGAAGACGAGCTTGAAAAATGAATTCAAGGCAAAAAAGTCCCTATTCGCGAAATCTGCGTACTCTATCGCTGCGAAGAATCAAAAAACAAGCCATTCTGAGATGGAACTCACGCTAAAGTCAAATTTGATGGCTCAGAAACCGCAAGCCAGAAAACGCATGAAAAACAAGCTCAAATCACGGATGGACCAACCCTGACACTGAAGGATGCTACTGTGCTATGTGCAGCTGCCAGATTCTGTCACCGAAGCGGCGGAACCTAGGAACTTACCTATCACTCTAACAATCCTAAAAACAGAGAGTTGGCGATTGAAGAAGCCTGCCACTGTCCTTCAGGCCGGCTCATCGAATGTGACAAGAAAACTGCAAAGTTTTCGAAAAAGAATTTAAACAGTCAATAAGCCTTGTCGAAGATCCACAGAACAAGGTAAGCAGCCCAATCTGGCTCAAGGGTGGTTTGCCTGTCGAATCATCTGATGGAAACACCTATGAAGTTCGCAATCATCAAACATTATGCCGCTGCAGTAAATCCCAGAATAAGCCTTTCTGTGACGGCTCTCACATAGATGAAGGGTTCAACGACGGCAATGACTCCTTGAAATAAGTAAAACGAGAATGTAGCGTCTAAAAAGAAAAGGTTTGAGGCTCTTATTGGTTTTCGGTAAGGTCTTTAAGTTGTTTTTTATTTAAGCCAATGCCTGGTTCAGCATCTAAACGCTTGTGCACTTTTCCCTTTTTGAACAGGATCACGGTTGGGTAGTAGTCGATGGCGTATTCTTCGCAGACATCAGGCTCGTCATCAACAATTACGGTTAGGCATTCTTTTGGGTTGCTCTTTGAGTACTCTTCAAAGATTGGCAGGAACCGCTGGGAAAACGGGCACCAAGACACATAGAAGAGAACAGTCGCTTTGTCTTTACTCTGTATTTCGCTGCTAACAGTGCTTTTTCCTTTACTTTTTGATTTTTCTTTTTCAACTTTGCTCACGGATTTTCACCTAGAAGCCCTTTTTTTAGTTCAAGATAATTTTGCTAGTTTGTGACTCTTGATAAATATTCCCTTGTCAAGTTCTTCAAAAGCTTTATTCAACTCTTCCTCTGTGTTCATTACTATTGGTCCTCTCCACGCCACAGGTTCCTTTAATGGTTCTACTGATACAAATAGAAACCGAGCGCCATCTTTAGAAAACATTTTCACTGAATCACCTTCACCGAAAACCACACATTGCCCATTCTTGATCACCTTATCTTGAGCTTCTATAGATCCATTAACAATGTAAGCAAAGACTGTGAGATTCCTAGATGTAACATGCTCGAAGGTTTTACCAGCAGCCAACTCAACATCAAAGTACTCTATCTCAATAGAGAGGTCTCTAACTGGTCCTTCTGTTCCGTCAATCCTGCCTGCAATAACTTTAACCTTTTGACCGTCTTTCCCGATTGTGGGGATTTGTTCTTTTTCTATACCTCTGTATTTTGGATTGGTCATCTTCTTTTTCCAAGGCAGATTTACCCAAAACTGAAATCCATCCATCCTGCCATCATATTTCTTGGGCATTTCCTGATGGATGATGCCTGAGCCAGCAGTCATCCATTGTATGTCACCAGATTTAATGGTGCCCTTGTTACCCATGCTGTCGCCGTGTTCAACTTCGCCTGTCCACATGTAGGTCACTGTTTCCATTCCTCTGTGGGGGTGCCAAGGAAAACCATTAATGTAATCGTTAGGGTTGTCTGATCCAAAGTGGTCTAAAAGTAGAAAGGGATCAAGTGTAGAGTTCTTATCGTTGCCTAGAACTCGTCTGAGTTTCACCCCTGCACCTTCAAGGATTAGCTTTCATTCTAGTATCTTTTCCACTTTTCTTTCCAATAAACACCACTCCTTTAATGAGATGAGCATCAGGAGATAAATAATCATTCTCAAAACAACCTTTCTAAAAAAAGTGAGTCTGCCGTGTTATTTGGACAGCCCAAGTTGCTTCATCATACCTACAACATCATAGAATAGTCGTTCTTCCACGTGGCAACTGTGCAGAATTTAAGCTTCGCTATCTTTCTTGTCGGCGGAATCACTTTTCCATCTGCGCCTTTCATTGGCTCTTTCATCGTTATTGTCCAATCGGCGACAGTCTACGTGTGAGTATCATCACCGAAGGCAATCTTGTAAGGGTTATTAACGAGTTTATTGTCAAAGATTTTGAAGAACTCCATTGCCTCGTCGTCGTGGTTGCACCGCCCTTTTGTAGGTCAGGTTGAGCAGGCCAGTAGACGAGGACATCTTCTCTATGACTTTTCTTGAAAGTCTCCCAAAGTGGACTGCTAGGCCCTGCGTTCCATGCGTCATCAAGTGTCCTCATCAACTCGAGGTTTTCTTTCACTCCCCACTCAATCACCTTAATCAATAGAGGGTGACAAATCGATATAAGACTTGTTTAGAGCGCGCTAAATCAGAGATTTCAAAACATAGGAACATAATACTCGCTCACCAGTGTGATTAGACTCCTAGTCCCGTGAATATGCCCAAGATAACAAGGGTATTATTAAAAGCCCTAGAAATGAGTCTGAAGCTAATACGTTCTTGCAGATACCACAATTTTGGTTTTTAGTAGAATTAATAACATTAGAGTCTGTGTACCCCAGAAGATTACGAGAGCTTTGATGGGATTGTATTGAAGGTGAATTTCGTAATATCCCATATCTAAGCCACCGGTTGTTGCTATGAAGCCGTTGCGACGCCTGTTAACTATATTATGAATAGAAGGAATTTCCAGGTTACAGTGTGCATACGCATAATCTCAACTACTCGAATGTTGTAATTGATAAAGCAAGCTCTAATATCACGAGGAAACAGCAACTCAGAACATAAATTCTAAAATTAAATCAAATCTTTGGTTTATCATCAGTATGCTATTTGCATATTCAGGATTCACAAGAGAAATATGAATTGTTTTAGAATAAGAATATCGCGATTGGAAATATGTCGAGACGTTCAAGGCTTGAAATCCAATTTGAAATTCTAGATGTGATTGAGAGAGGCGTGACAAAGCCAACTCAAATAATGTACAAAACCAACTTGTCTTGGAATGTGCTACAAGACACTCTTTCTACCCTAATTAAAAGTGGTTTCTTGAAGGAAGAACCTAAGGGAAAGTCAAAAAGACTTCAAGTAACAAAAAAAGGAAGAAACGCGCTATCATACCACACTAAATCCTTAGATGGACTCATCATCTCAAACAAATAGCAAACACCTCAACGATTTCTTAACTAACTTCAGGAAAAATTTTACACGGCTACGACCCTCACATTGGGAATGGTCTTGAAACTGTCTTCAACCTTCGTGTAAGTCGTTAAAAGCGTCGCTGTTAGTCCACTAACCATGCGTACCCCACCTTGGTTATCGTTATTTTAATCTCGCCACTAGGCACCGTAGCAGTATAGTTCTTACCATTAACAGTTATGCCAGCATTCAGAATCGTGAAGCGAATTTGGTTGTAAAGCCCCGCCTGTACGAGTCTCGAAACCAAGTGTCTGGTTTACGTTCAAGACCTTGGTTAAATTTATCCATGCACTCTGCTCTATAATCATAAACCAGCCAGATTCGTTGCCTGCGTCAGCCTTATGGATCTCTATAATGCTGTACTTCAAGTAGACTTGCGCTGCTTGCCCCCAATCTGGAGGATCAGTTATCTTAATCTGAAGAGTTCCAGAACCATACGAATTATACACGTAAAAACCTGAAAATAGCTGCCGCTGCAACTACCACTAATGCTAAAATAACAATGGTTAATCTTCTCAAAATTTATTGCGATTCTATTTGCTTGTTTATTTCTTAATCAAGTTATGAATTAAAAAAAGATAAACATGCGTGACTATGAAAATACAACAACAGCTCGCGCCTCAAAAGGATTATTTTAAAGAACTAATTTATACGAAGTCAGAGATATGAGATTAGAGGGAGATTAGAGATGAAAAGGCGCGCGCTTTCCCCATGGTTGGATTAAATTTTAATTAGTTTCTTTCACACATTTATTCCTACATTCTCTGTGGAAGCGCGCGCGAACATATCCTAAAATAGACGATAGAACTTACAGACTTAATTATCTCCGAAATATGTAACTTAATAGGAATAGGTTTTCAAAATGAGCCAAACAGACGGGAAACTACACATCGATGTGCACTGCCCCAAATGCGGGGCTGAGATGCTAGAATTAGAGTTCAATAGGGAGAACAGTGGAGACAGCTTTGTTTGGGAATCCTTCCGCAAGTGCCCGAAATGCGGAACTACGGTCAAGCGCGCAAACTAATTATATCTAATGGATGCAACTTAGGTCACACCTTTCTTTGATGTCCGAGTTCACTGCCCTATTTTTCTTCCAGTTTCAATAGTGGGCTCCGTTTTCTGTGTGCAATTTAGGAGAGAGAAAAATTAAAATTCAAATTTCCTTACAAATCAGAATAGGCCTGTGTACTGTTCGCTTTGTTTTTCTAAGATACGACAGTTCTAGTCGCACTACCGATCGATTTAAATAGTTAGATGATACTATAAAGGAGCAACATATAATTGGAATATTTCGAGTTTTTTTAGAAAGATTTCTTTTTTATATAGTTATTTATCTGAGGTGAAAAAGAATGGGTTTTGAAAGACGCAGTTTCGGTCCAAGGGAAATGCACAAGGCAGTCTGCGACGATTGCAAGAAGGAATGTGAAGTTCCATTTGTGCCTACCCCAGGAAAACCAGTTTATTGTAGAGAATGCTATCCAAAGCATAGAACACAACGATATTAGTCACTAGTTTTTAACTAGAGATGCTTCCGCCGCTAGCGAAGACTCACAGAAATGGAGAGGGAAGTTTAGACGACGGAAGATTAAATTTTTTAATCATCAAGAACAAAGAAACATTGTCCTATTCTATCTTTTCTCCTGCTTTTATCCCCCTTCTCAGAATCACCAAATCACAAAATCAACCGTTACAATCGTTACGTATGAGAGGGAAATTAAATTTTAATCTTTTTCCCCCACAATAACACTAACATTTTCTCCCCTTCACCCATACACATACCGCCTTCTCGATGGATAGAAACAGACAGACGGTCAGACAAACAGAACCAATAGAAGATAGGATAAAATACTAGATGCTTGTAGAGAAGCTAATCTCTTGTTCAGGTAATACGGGAGCCTTGGTAACGCTTGGATATATTACAGCCTTTCTTGTTGAGCCTAATTGCAGGTCTAGCAACTGGTATTGGTGGGATACTTGTTGTCTTACTTGGAAAGCTCAGTAACCGAGTTGTAGGTTTTTCTTTGGGTGTTGCTTCAGGGGTTATGCTCATGGTTGCATTCAACGACCTCTTCCTCGAAGCAGTCGGTATTCTCACTCATTTACAATTAATTATTGCATTCTCATTTGGTGCTATAATCATAATGGTCATCGATTTAGCTATCCCCCATATTGAATTGACCGCAGGGGTGATGAATGGAACCCAATCAAAGATGTACAAAACAGGAGTCCTTATTGCCTTAGGCATTGCGATACATAATTTTCCTGAGGGACTCGTGGTTTCTGCAGGTTATACTTTTCTTCCTAAACTTGGATTTGCCATAGCTATTGCCATAGCATTGCATAACATTCCTGAAGGCGTTGCAACTGCTATCCCTCTTTCCGTTGCAGGAATAAAACGCTCTAGAATCACAATTGTCACTTTTCTTTCAGGTTTAACTGAACCCATCGCCGCCTTTGTAGGAGCTGTTGCCCTTTCCTTCTTCAAGAATGAGATTATTGTTGGTTCTGCTCTTGCATTTGCAGCAGGAGTTATGACGTATATTACAGCGGATGAACTAATTCCAGTAGCACATGAGTATGGACACAAACACGTCGTTTCCATAGGCCTGTTAATGGGTATGCTCTTAGCCCTATTAATTGATGTAATTCTTAGCTAGTTTCTAGTGGCAATGCGCGATGGCACTCCTTTGGTAAAAATCATCATGAAAAAAAGAAGAAAAAACACTATGTGATCTAACTGAATGGGCCGTCGTTGTAAGAGATGAAAATTAAAATTAAGTTTTCAGCTCTTACTTTGTTTGAGCCTTAGTGCTCTGTGTACAATATGCTTATTTGGCGTTTTTCTCTTCTTTATCTTACATGGTAACCTCTGAAAGGCAAGATTCTTTTTGTGCTTATTAATTGCCGCTGTTTTAATTGCTACATTATCATTTTGGTTTATCATTGAAGCTCCAGGCCGAGTTCAAGTCAGCTACGAAACTCAAGTTGCTTTTCCAAAGCTAACCTTCAGGCAACCTGTTGGAATTTACACTACAAACGATGGTAGTAGCAGACTATTCGTTATAGAGCAAGCAGGCGTCATAAGAGTTTTTCAGAACTCAGCTAATGCTGCTGCATCAACAAATTTCCTAAATATTAATGAAAGTGCTTTTCGGCGGAGAGCAAGGTTTGTTAGGATTGACTTTTCACCCTAATTTCGCTGGAAACGGCTACTTCTATGTTGATTATGTTGCACCTAATCCAATCCAAACGATTATTGCAAGGTACATAGTTGCTGCAGGTAATCCTAATGTGGCGGATAAAGCAAGCGAGTTTATCATATTAGAAATTACCCAGCCTTTTTCCAACCATAAGGGTGGACAAATTGCCTTCGGACCCGACGGCTATCTCCATATTGATATGGGTGATGGCGGAAGTGCAGGTGCCCCCTTAGCAATGGGTAGAATCGATCCACTCTCCTGGGTAAGATACTACGTATAGATGTAGATGCACCTTCTGCAGAGAAGAACTACACTATTCCTAGTGACAACCCTTTAGTAGGTAATACGTTGGGTTACAGGGAAGAAATCTACGCTTATGGCTTTCGGAATCCCTGGCGTTTCAGCTTTGATTCTGTAATGAGGAAGCTTTGGGTGGGTGATGTCGGACAAGACCATATTGAAGAGATCAATATCGTTCAGAAGGGAAGGAACTACGGCTGGAACATCATGGAAGGTACGCTATGCTATAACCCGCAGACAAGATGCAATAGTACAGGGCTTGAACTGCCCGTTTACGAGTACAACCACACATTAGGAGACGCTATAATCGGCGGCTTTGTATATCATGGTTCAGCATTACCCGGATTAGCTACCGAGTATGTTTATGGAGATTACAGTTCAGGTAAGATCTGGGCGCTTGCAGCAAATGGCAATAACAAGATACTCGTAAACTCGAACCTTATCATCTCATCTTTTGGAGTGGACGAGAACAATGAGCCTTTAATCTGCACTTTTGATGGACATATTTACAAGCTCAAGATTTTAACCGCGCCATAGTTTCGCGCGAGCTATGTTGGTGTAGTTTTACAATCACACATTGATCGATGATATCACTATAATTGATAAAGAAATGTAATTGTCAACGTACCGTAACAGACTAGTGAAACCAAGTTTCCCTCAGAGTATTGTTAGTTAGATGATTAAATAGTCGTGTAATCGGATAGTCAGAAAGTTGTAAGAGTCAGTTCGTTGTGTGTGAGAATTAAATTTTTAATCCCCAAAACCCAAACTATTTGAAGCATTCTTATTTTATGAAAGAGATTTAGTAAAGAAGTAATGTGGGTTTTGTATGAATATGAAAGCCGAGGTTCTTCTTTATCATGAATTGTTGACGAATGGTTGGCCAGCTAAAACCATCATTTTTCAGAATGGATGGATATTGAGATTATCTGAGGGAGTGACAAGACGAGCTAATAGTGTTCTTCCGATCAGGTATGTTGGAGACAATTTACTTGACGATATCAGCGTCGTTGAGAGAATTTATAGAGAGAGGGATTTGCCAGTTGTATTTCAAATTCCCGATTATTTTGAACCTCCAAATTTGAAGGAAAAACTCCTCTCATTAGGATATGGGAGTGTAGATGAAACTTTAGTCATGGCTTCCAGCATAAAAGAAATTTTGAAAATTGAGGAGAATAGGAATTTGAATTCTTTCATTGAACAAGAATTATCAGATAAATGGTTAGTATCCCTCAGCAATCTCAATAATTACAGTCAAACTATAATTGATGGGCAAGAACAGATCATTAAGAGAATTCCTTTCAAGACGAAAGCCTTTTGCTATAGTGAGTTGGGTAATCAAATTGTTGCTGTGGGGATTGCCATTATTGAAAGAGAATACTTAGGAATCTACGACCTAATTGTTCATCCAGACTATCGACGGCGGGGAATTGCTCAGTCTCTCATTGCAAAGATGCTTCAATGGGGAAAAGATAACTTAGTTAAACATGTCTATTTAACAGCTCAAGGAGATAACTTTAAGGCAATAGCGCTATACAATAAAATTGGCTTAAAAGACCGCCATCATTACCGCTATCTGATTAAAAATACGTAGCATTTAGCGCGTGTGGATTTGGCAGAGTAGCCTCATTAGATATTCAATCACCATTTGGGTCTACACCCAGACAAATGCTAAACTTTGTAGATAAGTGCTTGGCGTGCGCTCCTAAAAATAGCACATACCACTTTAAGCCAAAATCCTATCGGTTTTTATGAGTGTAAATGGAAATAACCCGAATACCATTATCGAAATGAAAAGTCCTGTAATTTACCAAAAATTTATCTAGTTATCTCAAAAAATTAACGTGGAATCAAGTGCATTTTAGACTTTTTTGATTAAATTTTAATCTTTTAGGGGGCAATAAAGCGAAAACCTTTTTTTAGAGTATGCTCCAAGGGCATGGATTTGAGCTGATGTTAAATTGGTTGATGAAGACTATTATGATTTAGTTTTAGAACTGATAGATGCGAGCAAGACTCATGAAGACTACAGAAGCAGAGAATGTGTAAACCTGATAGCTAGCGAGGGACTAAAGTCTCCTGCGGTAAGTGAAATTCTTAGTTTCACACAGGACTTAGAGGGCAGATACGCTGAGGGTGAAAATGATCTTAACGGACATGTTAAGGTAAGGCATTATCAAGGTCAGAAATACTCATCAAAGATTGAAGACCTCGCAGTTGATCTAGTTAAGGGACTTTTTGGCTGTAATTGGGCGGACATAAGACTGATCTCAGGCACCCACGCGAATCTGGCAACATTCAAAGGCCTCTCATTGGCTACAAAGAATAACAGGATGGTTGTTACACCCCTAAGTAGTGGAGCACACATATCTCATGATTATGCAGGGCTAGCTGGGAAGATTGTTGGACTTGAAACAATTAACCATGCTTATGACATAAACAGCATGAATATTGACCCTGACAAATCTGCGACAATAATTAGAGCAGCACAACCAGGTATAGTTACCTTTGGAGGAAGCCTCTTCCTTTTTCCACACCCACTAAAGGAACTAAGAGATGTTGCCAGAGAGGTTGGAGCATACGTAGTTTACGATGCCGCGCATGTTCTAGGACTAATCGCTGGTGGAGAGTTCCAAGACCCCCTTAGAGAAGGTGCGGACTTCATAACAGCTTCAACTCACAAGACATTTCCAGGTCCTCAAGGAGGTTTAGTCCTCGCGAACCTTGATGGAAGGAGGATGGAAAGGGGTATAGAAAAGGTACAGTATGCCATCTTTCCCTTGTCAACGTCTAATACCCATCTTGGAAGATTGCCTGCGCTGGGAATCGCTGCCTTAGAAATGAAAGTTTTTGGGAAGGAGCTTGCGAAACAGACTGTGAAGAATGCTCAGGCTGCAGGCGAGTATCTATGCGAGAAGGGCTTCAAAGTTTTAGGTGAAGCAAATGGCTTTACTAGATCGCATCAGATCGCGGTGGATATTCA
>JAUPKU010000129.1 GCA_030837285.1 Thermoproteota archaeon
AAAAAATGTAGGAAAAATGTTTCTAGTTACACTATATTGGATTATTGAGTTTTCTGTCTATTGATTGAAGTAGGGTATAATTTTTTCTTTGAATGCAGTAAACCATGCTTTGAGATCGTCTGGGTGTGGGTAGGGATTACTAACAAAGTGATTTAATCCTGCTTTCGCATATCGCTCAATACCCGCTATGCAATCATCCGTTGTCCCGACGATACTGAATTTCAATTCATCTTCGGTAAAATCTCTACCAGCAAGACGTACGCTCATTTGAGCTTTGAACTTTTCGAAGGCTCGATCATAAGTCTTTTCCATCGACATGATCGCATGCCCTGAAAACACAATTTTTTCAGGGTCCCTTCCAGCTTGCTTCGCAATGGCCTTGATTTGATTCATCTTTTCAGTGTAGACTGCTGGTTTCATGCTCGTTCCTATACCGCCTGGGCCCCATCCATCCCCGTTCTTTCCGACTTCTGCCATTATTTTTGGGCCGCTTCCACCATACCATGTGGGTGGATACGGTTTTTGGACAGGTTTTGGCCACGCCGGCGCGTTTTCGACTTTATAGTATTTTCCTAGGCTTTTTCATCTCTTCCCCACACTTGACACTTCAACCTGGTTCACTCTTGCTTTTCTTGTTCATAGCTGAATAGGACTATCTTACAACTCAGACATCTGTAGGCTTCTCTATTATCCACTCGCCAAAAACTCCCTACAAGAACTTCATTACCTGTTGAAAATGAATGGTCTTTCTCTTTGCTCCACCAAATACTTTGTGCAGTAGAGATATATCCCTTATCCATCTTCCTTCCGCATACTGGACAATTCTCAGGCAAGTTAGACAAAACTGTCCCCTTCCACATTGGATTTTTTCATTTCGTCGAGATAATGCTTGTGAAATTTGAAGATGTAATATAAAAAGAATGTGTTGGCGTGGCTAGGCCTTTTCGATAACATCTACTTACTCCATGACCTTTTAGGTCGAATCTAGTTTCTTTGGTTTGCCATATACCCTTTTTTCGTATCTTTCAAAGCACGCGCGTGCTTGAGTGCAGGAAATGGATTGAATATTCTAATTTTATTCCTAGGTTGAAATATAGTGTCGGAATTATTGTTGTAATGATACAACCACACAGTCTTATAGATTCTAACTGCAATAGAAGTTTCTAGGAAAAGTTGGGACATTAAATGGTTAAGAAGAGAAGCCATGTTGAAATAACTGCCGACGTGCTGAGAAAAGCAAAAGAAGGTATTAGGAAAACGCGTAGTCTATGAAGCAAACCTGAACTTTAAGCTAGTAAATGCGTATTTGACTCGTCTAAATAAAGAAGACTTAATCTCATTCCCCTCAGAAAACGACTCTCTTTTCAAGACGATACCCCAGGGAGAAGAATACCTCAATCAGTACACAAAATTAACCAACATCTTCATTGTCTGATGTGTAAAAAGACCAGCGAAAAAGATAGTTAGCTATTATTGTCTTTTTTTACATTCCACATTGCCACAGTATCCACAAATTCAACACAGATTATTCAGCCAAATTTTTACTGCATTTCACGTTTACTTTTTTGGTATTAAAATTTAATCCCCAAACCCAAACCCACTTCCACACTATCTCTCACTCACTCTCTCTACACATACGCACACACAAAAACACACATAAAAAACGCACAATTAATTCTTAAGAGATCGATCGTAAGCGTGTACGAAAAGCGGCACAGATCTGAAGAGAATTAACGTGCGCTGCCTTGTCCCGATATTGGTGTAAAATGGTCATAATTCCTGTTTTCGTGTTTGGGGGCAGATTTGAGGCGCACAGGCCCTTCCTGTTTCCTTGCAGTAGCGGCCGCTCTGGAACTTGCAGACGCGCCTCAGGCAGCTGAAGGGAACTACCACCAGCTCCGTAGTCGGGTCTTCCATTGCTGCGACGGTCTTCGCCGCGGTTTTGGCCTGGAGCCGATAGGCGAACCTAGGCCTTCCCGAGCCCTTTTGGGCCGCTTTCTCTCTGAGGATTATGCCCTTGGCCACCAGCCGCCCGAGATGCTCCTGAAGAGTGTTGTGGCTGAAGCCAACTTCGCTCAGGAGCGCGATGAAGCTTCTGGACTTGCCGTCCCTAAGAGCCGCCAGGACGCGTTCATCAAAGAAGTCCATCACAGCCTCTAATGAGGAAATTAAGACTTATAACCATTTTTAACCATTTTAGGGACAAACCAGCCCGCTAATTCCATCTTGCATTATAGACCATGACAGCGAAAGAGGAAACAAAAATCTAGGATGCCGTTTTGAGTTAGGTCGGATTAAATTTTAATCTTCTAAACTATTGTTCTTTATGAATAAGTTCATTCAGATTAGTTTGATCTTGACCAAAGATGTATGAGAAGCAAGAGGATTTAGATTGGAGCGAACCCAGCTTAACCAGATGGCTGTCATCAATCACAAGAGAGTCAACAAAGAGAAGTTATAAGGCCGCCTTCAGAAGATATGCCGCATTCACAAAACAGACGGCAAGTCAGTTAATAGATGAGGCGATTGAAGATTCTAAGCTTGATGAAAGAGAAAAGAAAGACATTGTGAGAACAAGGCTTCTAGCGTTCTATGACGCACTTCAAAAGAATGGATTGTCATCATTCTATTGCAATACTAGCGTCCAGAGCATAAGAAGTTTCTATCAGACTTTTAACATCGCAGTGAGTCTAAAGGGAAGAAGCAAAATACCAAAAGTAAAAGCCAAAAATAAGCGATTAATGATTACTCCAGAAATACTAAGGAAGCTAATAGATAACACAAAGAGCTTAAGAGACAGAGCTATCCTTTTAATCCTATTTCAAAGCGGAATGGACATTGCAACCCTTTGCAGTCTAAGATTTTGCGATGTCAATCAAGGCTTATCCGAAGACCAATCACCAATGAAAATAATCGTGCAAAGACCAAAAACTGGAACAGACTACTACATTTTCATCGGAAGAGACTCAATAGAAGCTTTAAAAAATTATGTTAATGATTTAAAAGCTAGAGATTTTCAACTAAACGACAAATCACCTTTATTCTTTGTAGAGGGAAGTCAATCTAAGAAATCCAAGCCACTAACCCCTAATCTACTACAAAACTCATTTAGAGACATAGCTATAAGAACAGGATTCTTGAAAGACATAAAAGACAGAAATTCGCTCTCACCTCATTCATTCAGAGAGAGCTTTTCAAGTATCCTATTGAATAATAATGTTCCGGATTCAATTGTTGATTTCCTTTTGAGACATGAGATAGGCACGATGGGAGAGGCGTATAAGAAGACGAATTTTGAAGACGGCAAAAGAATGTATGCCCAGATAGAGCCAAAGATTAGCCTTAATGGTTCAAGTAACAATCATGGTAAAATTGAAGCCATTGAAGAGACAATAATTCAAATTCAAAAAGAGAATGTAATCCATCAAACAGCTCTGGAAGTAATTACAAATAGAACTGTAGAACTTGAGAAAGACAACAAGAGACTAAGGGAAGAACTACAGCAGAAAACAAACAAAGAAGAATCAATCAAAATATTTGATGAGATAATGAAGGATTATCTCAGTGACCCTGAAAAGAGGAAAATATTCAGCAGCTACTTCGCTGAGGCATCAATAAACGCAGACTTACATCAGGAGTATGAGGATGAGGTCAAGGACTTCATTTTTACTCATTTGAACGTCAAGCCAGATAAGGTGAAGTACTCAGCTTCAATGTTTGGTAATGAAATGACTATTAACATATCGGGTTATTGGATTAAAGGAAAGTATTTTCAGATTCACCAACGAGCAAAAATATTAATTCCATAGTAGTAATGTACCTTTAAAATAGCGGGAACAGAAGTTGGTACAAGGAAAATGGATTCTCAAAAGAGGAATTTGATGAAGTATAATTGAGAAACTATAAACAATAGCACTTTGGGTAGAAGAATGTTCAGCTTACTAGTGTTCATAAGATCGATCGATGATAGTAAAAGCTTTAGAATGAATAATTTTTATCGAATCGAATTTTAAATCTGCCCATTGTCAAATGAGAAGGAATATCTTCACCTTGAAACACTTCTGAAGGTAAAAAAACAAGACTTAATTGGCATTATTTTGTCCTTCTAGAGACTATTTATTTTTTCAAATTATATAATTTATAATAGAATATATGCTTTATTAAAAGCCAATTAGTCTGAGTATGGAAGCTTTGGTATAGATTAAATATACAAAGGTGTGACAAAAATCATTCATCTAAATGAGCACGATAATTGAGTTAGAGAACGAAAGAAAAAACATTATATAAAATCGTTCTCTACAAGTCCATTAGCGTACGCTAAGAAACATATTTGGGAATGTTATAAGTTTGTTAAAGATTGAAATGTAATTATGAATGAAGAAGCGGAAAAGCTCATTACAGAATTTATTAAGACAGAGTTCTTAAAAATATACAACCAGAAAACATCAAATAAAATTTGGCATCGATCGATAATACAGATGAATAGTCAATATAGGTAGTAGAAAGAAAATTAGTATAGGAGCTAGCTTGCATGAGTATAACGTCTTCTAAAGCTAATGTTTATTTCGACTATTTTAAAGATAACAAATACATCCGTTATTGTGAAGAAATAATTCTTGGGTTTTTATCCTATAGAAATCTCAGTGGATATGATATTGCCAAACTAATTAATGATAACAAAACTATATTCAGTGGGATTTGCAGAATTAATAAAGCATCAATTTATGACGTCATATCTAGATTAGAAAAAGAAAAATTTATTGTCCTTAAGGAAATTATCGCCGAAGATAAAAAACCTCCTAAGCACCTCTATGATATTACAGAAAAGGGAAAACTAAGGCTGAATGCAGCGATAATGGATGATCTTTCAAATGCGCCCTTGATTTTTTCAAATATATTCTTTGACGTGATATTTATGAAGTTTATTGATATTGAAAAGATTAAGCCCTATCTTGTGTCCAAGTTAAAGCAGCTTAGAGACATTGAGAGAGTCGTTTCTCAGTTAAATTCAGGTGAACCAATTGTTTCTTCCCTAATCAGGAAATATGAGGCAGAGATCATCCAACTTAATATTCGAATGCTTGAGGAGTTCTTAGATTCTCTTTCTCGTAACAGGGATTTTTTTAAACTTAATTGCCTGACTGAGGAGGAGATTAAAGAAGTTCTAGAAAAATAACAATAAAAGATATTAGTATCTTTTAATACTAGTATCTTTTAAAAATGGCTAAAAACACAAGAAGCGCGGCGAAGATTCCGATTCCAGCGGTTATTAAGAGGAATACGATTCTTCTCGCGGCGACTCAAGCCCTCTTTCAAGGGGCGATCCAGAGCGTTGTTGTGATAGCACCCCTCAGCATCTTCTATTTCACGCAATCGACAGTCCTTGGCGCCTTGGCATTTTCAGTAGTCATAGGCGGAAGAACCCTCGTGGCCTATAGCGCAGGAAGGTTCATGGATAGTGTAGGAAGGAAGAAGGTTCTTTATGCAGGGATATTTGTTTCTTGCTCTGCACTAATAGTGATGACATTTGCGCTTTACATTTTCTCAATCTGGTTCTTCTGGATCGGGGTTTTCATATTTAGCATCGGTGCAGGAGTAATGAACATGCTTAGGGTGCCTGTGACCGACATGTACCCTACGAGCCGCCTTGGCGAGGGCATGGGTTATATGCTGACTGGAAGCATCATAGGAGCTTTAATACCAACCGTTCTCTCTTCGCTTGCCTCGTTCTTTGCTTTTACCAGCCTGAATGCCTATGAGATAATGTTGCTCTTCTCAGTGCCCATGATGGCAATTGGCATCTTGCTTGTAAAGCTCATCAGCCCCGATACTAGAGAGATTCTTCGCAATCTAAAGAGTTACTACCCTCAAGATGTGAATGTGGCGACCTATATTGATGGCAAGCAAGATCTCACTTCAGTCCAAGTTACTTCTAGATCACGCTCTGTAATTGCTGCTTTCATAGCTTCATCTTTCGGATGGGGAGGTATGGTCATGAGCAAGTCCATCATCTCCATCATGCTTCAGCAGCTCGGCGTGGAGTTGACGTTGATCAATCTGGCACTCTCAATCCATGTCTTCGGCATGTTTGGTCCGTCAATCCCGTGGGGGTGGCTGACGGATAGGTGGGGACGCAGGATAGTCATTGCGCTGGGAGGCGTTATACTGGGCACTGGGGCTTTCTTTATGCCAATTACGAGGGATTATCGGATTGTCACGTTTGGCTTCTTTCTAATCGGTTTAGGGTGGAGCGCCACAAACGTTGCTTCGACAGCACTGCTCTGCGACCTGACAACCGAACAGAGGAGGGGAAGCATGCTTGGGGCGAATGATGTAGCAAACGGCTTGGCATCATTGACATTTCCAACTGTGGGTGGCATAGTACTATCATCATTCGGGCTCTTCGCATTCGGTATGGTGGGCATGTTGGCTGCCCTGCCAATAGTGCTCAGCATGATCCTATCTATAGTCGCTTCTGTTGAGGAGTAACATAAGGAGCTGGGACAAGATGGTCGTTGAGGCTGAACAATAACATGAAGTCTCTACTTCGAAAGTGTTGGATGAGTTTAATCTTGGTTTGCGAATGATTGTGTGCTGCGAAAGCCTGTAAAGGGTATTTATGGAATAAGTCTGTTACCATATCACGTTTGTATCATTATCTAAATACCATGTTTCGCTTTAATGGATTAAAATTTCATAGTGTACCGCTGTAGTTTGATGTACAGATGTCATAAAAGGCTATTATGAAAATCTATGTTATTGGATTGTACCCTCATGTTAACAGACTTTCCATGCATAAATCCCATGCATGTCTCATCTCTTACGAAATATAGAGAGTCCTAAAGAATGCTGTTACGGGTGGCATGGTACAAGCCATGAGGGCTTCAATCCCCAATATATTATGTTGATGGAGGATACAAGAATGGGAGAAGATGAAGAAGATAAAGAAGAATTTGATGACGAAGACGAATCGGATGATGAAGATGATGAGTGGGAAGACGATGAGGAAGACGACGAAGAGTGAAAGAGCCTTCCAAATCCCTCTATTTTCATCATCTACGATAATACTTGATTTATACCATTATTTTCTTATGACGTTAATTGTAGACTTAGAATTTTATCAACTTGTATTATTAACTTAGAATTTAATATCATCTAAGTATCTAAGAATCTAAATCTAAGTTTAAATCGCCGTTTTCCCATCATAATCCATTTTATACAAACAATCGGCTATTCTAACTAATTTCTTTGACATTTTTGTTAAAACACTAAGCGAATATTGAATATTGCCTTTATTGAACTAACGCGCGCTTATTTTACCTCAATAAGCATTAAAACAAATAATTTTACTTTGGAACAGATGAAAAAATCCTCGATTCTATCCAGACGTAAACTTGATCATAGGGTTTCTTAGAGCGAGTTTTTCTTAGTAATAGTAAGACATTAGAATCAAACAATATTATTTTATCATCAGTCATCAGAAATTTCTATAATCATATCCTGTTTTTTTAATTATACCCATTTCCCACAAGAATCTCTAAATAATGCACAATATGAATAGAAAAACGCGCTTGAGGAAAACGTTTAAAAATTAGTATCATTTCCAATATCGGAAGTGATACATCATGTTCCATCATCAGCATAAGAAACATGACCCCGCGCGCGCTACATCAATCATAGGAATCCCAAAAGGGGCACTTCTCCATATAACACTAGATATCCTTCGTAGTAAACAAATGTCAGGCTCAGAACTCACAGATGAAATTGAATATTACACCGATTGGAGACCAAGCCCCGGTTCAATTTATCCTCTTTTCTCAAAATTAATGAAACAAGGTTTTATCGAGATAGTAAGTTCCGAAGATCCATCCATTAAAAGGTATGCCCTTACTCAAAAAGGCGAAGTATTCATCATTCAAGAACACGAAGAAGCTGATCCTCACATCAAGTCACACCTCTATTCCACGTTCAAACTATATTGGCGACTTTTAAAAAGCATGAATGAACAGTTTTTTGAAACATATCTAGAACTATTCAAAGTCATCGGAGAAACATATCTTTCTCTACAAAGAAATCCAGAAGCACTCTTAAAAATTCAGAGCCTCATTGCCGAGACAACAAGAAAGTTTCAAGCGGAAAGTAAACAATTGAAGGACATTTAATAAACATGCACGTTATCGGGTCGAAGGGCATCTTTACGGGGACAGTTCTAATCCTTGGGATTCTCCAGTTAATTGAGTCAATAGCTTTCAGTCTTCCAATGTCTTATTTTCCAAATTATGCTTTGGGGTTGGGTGCTACTGTTGCTTCTATCGGTCTTTTCTCAAGTTGTTTCGCTGTGGCGTCAGCTATTATGGCACCTCGGATTGGAAACCTTTCTGATAAAGTCGGTAGAAAGAAAATTATTGTATTAGGTTTAATTGGTGATGTCATCATTGGAGCCTTAACAGGGCTCGCTCCTAATTGGATATGGTTATTGATAATAAGAATACTGAATGGTGCTGTATCAGCAGCAGCGATGTTGGCTGCAGAAGCATTACTTATGGATTCAGTCACTCCATCTAGATGGGGTGAGGCGAATGGTTTCGTCATGTCTATGGGAATGGTAGGTCGAAACATTGGCCCCTTGTTTGGAGGAGTAGTACAATCAATCTCCTTTTCGAGTGGATTCAGCCTCGTAGACAGTTATCGAATTCCCTATTTTGTCGATTCCGGAATGGCTTGTATCGCTTTACTTCTGGTATTATGGAAGATTCAGAACAAAACGACAATAATCAAAAGTAACCCTGGAAGCCCACACGGGGGAATGCAAAGAGAGGCATTTGTGGACAAGGTGAAACTTGAGTTATCTTTTTCTTTCAAGATTCTTCTTGTCTGCTCTTTTCTGGATGGAATGGGTATGGGTTTCTTAATGCCTATTATGTCACTTTTTTATATTGATAAGTTTGGTATAGAACCTGTTGAAATCGGGTTGATTTTATCAATAAGTGGATTCGTAGGCTTATTCGCGAGCTATCTTGCTGGAAGACTCTCAGATAAGAAGGGAAGAAAACCATTAATCGCTGTTGGAAGTTCGCTATCCTGTGTTAGCGTCTTTCTCCTTCCTCTAACTGGGACTATAACTCATGCAGCGGGTATCTTAAGTATTCGAAGCCTTGGTTTCAACATTCATATGCCCGCAATGAGAGCCTTAAGGGCAGATATTTCTCCCCCTCAAGCCCGAGGACGCTACTTCGGGCTCTTCATGACTGCATTCACCACTGGAGACGTATTGTCTCCTTTAATAAGTGCCTATCTTTACGATGCATATCGGTTCTCGAACTTCCAGATTGCTGGATTTTCCTTTATGGGATTTTCACTACCATTCTTCATTAACTCTATACTCGGGTTTATTTCAATGACTATTCTATTAACTTTTATTAAGGAACGTGTATTAAGTGAAGAAAGCTCAAGAGCCAAATGATTAGCATGCATGCGAACGATATCAATGAATCAGTTAACCAAAATTCGCTAGGATTGAAAGGAAAATTGGCTGAGAATCAAGTAAAACTTTAAAATTGAAAAATCTTCTTTTAATTATAGAAATCTTGACATGTCTCAGAGATAAAACTGGATTGTAATTGAAAATGACATGCGATATCTAATGTTCCTATCTGAGATTAGTACATTAAAAATGGCTTATTCCTAGCTTAGATAACGAACAAAAGATTAAACTAGAAAAAATAAACTCTACAAATTAGTAAATTTTAAAATTTTATATAACATCTAACATTTCAAGCGTTGAGGAACGTCCCTTAGAAATCTCCCCTTTTTTGTTAGATTTTCAGTCTCCCACTTTTCCCAAATCATTAGAGCTAGCTGGAAAAAAGGCCTTGGAACAATAAGGATTCGAAGACTTGAGATATATCAAAACCATTCTAAACATAGCACGCTAATAGCCTACACTGCGCTCTAGACAAAATCTCTCCTAATCGATTGTGGCGGCGCACACTTAGCCAGTTGTT
>JAUPKU010000130.1 GCA_030837285.1 Thermoproteota archaeon
TGAAAAATTAGAAAAAACTAAATTGCCAGAAAGCTTAACCTAATTGCACTCTCTATTTTTATGAGATGACGTAATGGTCGAAGCTATTAGGAAACTTGAGGATATCCCTGGAGTTGGAGCAATGACTGCCCAGAAACTCCGGGTAGCCGGATACTATACCCTAGAATCAGTTGCAGTTGCATCTACTAGAGAATTAGCGGAAATTGTAGGCATAAGCTCTGATAAAGCCTTGGAGTTATCAGTGCGTGCAAGGGAGATGCTTGAAATAAGTTTTCAGACAGCCGAAGAATTGCTTAAGCGAAGAAAAGAAATTGCTAGAATTACAACTAGAAGTAGAGCTTTAGATAATCTCTTGGGCGGCGGCGTGGAGACACAGGCTATACTTGAATTGATAGGCGAATACGGTGCAGGTAAGACTCAATTATGTCACACTCTATGTGTGGTAGTCCAACTTCCTCCAGAACAAGGAGGGCTAGGTGGGAATGCACTATACATAGATACTGAGGGGACCTTCAGACCAGAGAGAATTATACAAATTGCTCAGGGAATAGGTATTGATCCTAACGAGGTTCTACGAAAAATAGTGGTAGCTCGAGCTTTTAACAGCGATCATCAAATACTGATTATAGAAAAAATTGATGAATTAATCGAGAAGAAGAACATTAAGATCATCATTGTTGATTCCGTTATCAGCCATTTCAGGGCAGAATACCTTGGTAGAGAGACTCTAGCAATTAGACAACAGAGACTTAATAGTCATCTTCATAGACTTCTTAGAATAGCAGAAGTCTACAATATCCCCGTTGTAGTGACTAATCAAGTAATCTCATCCCCTGATGTATTCTTTGGACCTACGGATAAACCTGCCGGCGGTCACATTATTGCTCATCTAAGCACTAACAGAGTCTTCATAAGAAAGAGTAAGAAGAATCTCAGAATAGCTAAAATCATTGATAGTCCTTATCTTCCAGAGGCAGAATGTCCCTTCATAATAAGTGAACAAGGTATTGAAGACGCACCTGAATAACAGGAATAAGACTATTCAGAAGATTTAAATAAAAGCAATGAGGCAAATGAATTATGCCTAAGGAATTTACATACAGGGGTCATACCTTCGCAGAGTTACGCCAAATATCAATGGACGACTTCATTAAAGTTCTTCCATCAAGACAAAGACGTTCCCTGCTGCGTGGACTTCCGGACGAGCAGAAGAAGCTGATTGAAAAGATACGAGAATCCAAGCGGATAGCTGAAAAGAACGAGAAGGTATCAGTAAGAACTCATTGTAGAGATGCTGTAATCCTTCCGGAAATGGTTGGAATAACAATACTTGTTCACAATGGGAAAGAGTTTACCGCAGTTGATATGACTCCTGAAAAGATAGGTCACTTCTTAGGAGAATTCGCCAGTACAAACAAGAAAGTATCTCACGGAACACCGGGAATAGGCGCTTCACGCTCTAGTATGTATGTACCATTGAAGTAATTGGAAATAGCAATCGCACGTGATTCGAAAACTCGAACTTGCCAACTAAAATTATATAAACGCTATCTCCTATCCATTATTCCCCATTTTAATATCCTTAACCATTTTATACTAAAAAATTCTTCTAAAAATCATTAAACTGTTTTTAACGAAGTGGTTTTCCTTAATAGTTGGCTTCTACCTAATTGATATTAGTATATAGACTCAAAAAGTTTAATAGACTATGTTCCAAGTTCATTCTGCACGTATGTAGGTGAAAAATGGATGCCGAAGTGGGGGTATTCCTTCGCTGGATTAGATACAAATGAGATAGCGAAGGCTAGTGGTAGAGATCTAAGGATCTCGCCTAAAGCTGCTAGAGAAATATGTAAAACAATATCCCAGATGAGGCTGGACGAAGCTAAGAACTTCCTTCAAGAGGTTGTTGATAAAAAGCGTCCAGTTCCCTATAGAAAGCATAAGAAAGAAGTTTCTCATAAAGCCGGTTTAGAAAATTGGTATGCTGGCAAGTATCCTGTTAAGGCTGCTAAAGAAATCTTAAAAATACTGGATAGTCTTGAGGCAAATGCCGAGACAAAAGGATTAGATGTGGAGAGATTGAAGTTAGTACATTCAGCAGCACAAAGAGCAAGAGTGATTAAAAGATTTATACCACGTGCATTCGGAAGGTCTTCACCAAATTTTGACCAACTCTGCCATGTGGAATTCGCAGTGGAAGAAGTGAGGTAAGAAAGATGTCAACTGTAAAGCACTTCATAGATGAGTCAATTAGGCATTTAGAGCTAGACGAATTCCTCGCAAAGGACTTGGAGAGGTCGGGTTATGGTGGTGTAGATGTAACTAGGACTCCTCTGGGGACAAGAGTGATAATATATGCAATGAAGCCAGGCATCATAATAGGTCGAAGAGGATCAAATATTCGTGATCTCTCAAAGACTCTGGAAGAGAAGTTCAAACTTTCAAACCCTCAGATAGCGGTTTCAGAGATAGAGATTCCAGAGCTCAATCCTAGAATAATGGCTTCTCGCATAGCTGAAGCTTTGATGAAGGGTACGCATTTTAGAAGAGTGGGATTTTGGGCTTTAAATCAGATAATGAAGGCTGGTGCTATGGGTGTTGAAATTAGCGTACGTGGCAAATTGACAACCCAAAGGCACAGGTATGAAAAGTATCGTGCAGGTTATATTCCAAAAGCAGGAAATCCAGCTCTCACGAATGTTAAAACAGCTGTTTCATTTGTCAAATTAAAACCAGGTACCTTAGGGATAAATGTCAAAATAATTCCATCTGATGCAGAATTTCCTGATCAAATAAAACTTTTACCTGTAGTCCAAACGGAGATTACAGTAGAGAAAGAAGCAAACCCCTCAGTAGTTGAAGAAGAGAAAGAAAACGAAGAAGACGAGAAAAAGGAGAATACCTAGCATGCCTTTCCTAAGATTAAAAGATATTCGGGATATGACGCCAGAAAAGAAATCGGAGAAGCTCGAAGAGCTTAGAACTGAACTTTCAAAACTGCGATCTATGAATAACGCTGGTGGCTCAGTTGAAAATCCTTCAAGGATAAAAGAAGTTCGAAAGGCTATAGCTAGAATAATGACGATTCAAAGTGAAGCCACTATTGGAGTGAGAAATGAAATATGAATCCGATGTCTATGGACAATTTTATTCTTCATGAGTTAATAGGTCTTAGTGCTGGAGTTGCTCATAGTTCTAATCCCTATGATTTAGGACTCAGAGGAAAAATAGTAGATGAGACAAAAAATACTCTTCTTATATTCGATGGGGTTAAAAAGAGAATGATACCGAAAGATACTGCAATATTTAGTTTCATTTTACCTGATAAGTCCATCACAGAAGTTGATGGGAAGAAGATTATTGGTCGTCCAGACGAAAGGATCAAGAATGTTAGGAGAAAATAATTATGAGAAATATTGGAATTACTGTAGAACCTCCTAAGAGAGAATGTGAAGATCTCCATTGTCCGTTTCATGGAACTTTGTCTACTAGAGGGCGTGTACTTGAAGGCATTGTAGTGAGTGATCACATGAAAGGAACAATTGTGCTGAGACGGGATTATTATCATTATGTTCCAAAATATCTACGTTATGAGAGGCGTCATAGTCGCCTAGCGGCTCATATTCCACCGTGTATCGATGCGAAAATTGGGGAAAAAGTAAAAATAATTGAATGTCGGCCTCTAAGTAAATCCGTTTCTTTTGTTGTAATAGAGAAAGTAGGCGAGGAATGATCTAATCTAAGAATAATTAAGGTGAACTTCAATGTCTAAATCTAGAGCTGTAAGTGCCAAAGGGGTCATTGAATATCGGCCTCACATTGCTAGAGGACTAAACGTCGGATCAACAATTAATTGTGCTGATAATACGGGAGCTAAACAAGTGAGAATAATCAATGTAACAGGATACAAGGGAAGACTGAACAGAATTCCGTCAGCATGTGTTGGAGATAAAGTAGTAATTTCTGTAAAGAAAGGCACCCCTGATCTTAGAAAACAAGTTCTATCTGCTATTATAATAAGGCAAAAGAAGCCCTTCAGGAGAGATGATGGTTTATGGGTTCAATTTGAGGATAATGCGGCGGTAATAATAACTCCTGAAGGCGAACTTCGTGGTTCGGAGATAAGGGGTGCTGTATCAAAAGAAGCAGCTGAAAGATGGCCAAGAGTAGCCAGTGCTGCGAGTATAATCTTGTAAGGGGAATATGGTTGTATAACACTTCTATTAAGACAATACGTAAGCAAATTACTGCTGCTTTATCTCCTAATCTCCTTGAGGAATATAAAACAAATTCGATGCAAGTTCGAGAGGGCGATACTGTAACAATTATGCGAGGTAGCTTTGCAGGAGTGGAAGGCAAAGTAGTGCGAGTTGATGTACAAAAGTCTTTCCTATATGTTGAGGGTATTACCCGAGAAAAGACTGACGGGACTGCCAAGCTAATTCCTATTCATCCTTCAAAAGTTATGATACGAAATCTGAATCTCGAAGATAAGAAGCGGAAAGAAATTCTTCAAAGAAGAAGCGCCGCAAAACCAAAGAAGGAAAAAGAGAAGCCTAAACCAAAAGCAAAGACTAGAACGAAAATGAAAAGCAATGAAAGGACGATACCGGAGGAGAAAAGATAAATGGGGAAAATAGGTGGGTCAAAGTCTTTAAAAAGAATGCCGGCACCTGATGACTGGCCAATTTCTAAAAAAGGTTTTAAATGGGTTGTAAAATCAAAGGCTGGTCCTCACTCCCTCGAACAATCTCTTCCATTACTCATTATTCTTCGAGACGTTCTTCATCTTGCTAAGACTAGAAAAGAGGCACAGCTCATACTATTCGAAAAGAACGTTAAAATTGATGGAAAAGTCAAAACAGATGATGATTATCCTGTTGGATTAATGGATGTAATCGAGATCCCTGGCATTAATGAGACGTACCGACTTCTTCCAATTCACAATAGAGGACTTTCTTTACATGCTATTACTGGAGATGAGAAAGAGTTCAAGCTGTGCAAGATAATGAATAAGACGACTGTTAATGGAGGAGATTTACAACTTAATTTACATGATGGAAGAAACATTCTGATGAAAACTACAGACACTATTCACAATGGAGAAAAAATCTATGCTACTTTAGACTTATTGAAGGTTAAGCTTCCCACCTCAGAAATCTTGGGTCATCTCAAATTTGATGAAGGCGTTTTAGTGCTGGTGACAGCTGGAAAGAATACTGGTCGATTGGGAAAAGTTGTAAAAATTACTAAAGAATCTGGTTCCACCCAGAGGACAATAACTTTGGAGGATGACGAAGCTAACAAATTTGAGACAATTTCTGACTATGTATTTCCAGTCGGAAAAGGGGAGCCATGGATATCTATACCTAAGGATGATTGAAAATGAGTCAAATTCAAAAAACAAAGAATCCAATGCAGAAGCCCCGCATAGCGAAAGTCGTTGTTAACATCTCCGTCGGGGAATCAGGAGAACCTCTTCAGAGAGCTACTCAAATCCTTGAGCAATTAACTAACCAGAAATCATGTCAGAGGAAAGCTAAAACGACAGTCAGAGACTGGGGAATAAGGAAAAATGAACCGATTGCTTGCATAACAACATTGAGAGATGAAAAAGCGACAGACTTCTTAAAACGTGCTCTGGATACAGTAAGTAATAAACTTAAAAAATCCAGTTTTGATGTTAATGGAAACTTCTCCTTTGGGATAAAGGAGCATATTGAGATGTCAGGCGTAAAATATGATCCAAGATTAGGAATCATTGGAATGGATGTTTGTGTTGCGATTGAAATGCCTGGATATCGTGTTAAGAGAAGACACAAATCCAAGGCTAGAATTGGACGAAGACAGAGAGCAACTCCAGAAGAAACAATGGAATATGTTAGGGAGTTGTTTGGGGTTGAAATTCTAGAAGGAGCTGGTTAACTGGATGTCAGAGAAGTCTACTCGAAAGATAAGACTGTATGGAAAGGGAAGTAGTCCATGTCGAAGATGTGGCTCTTATGGTCCTATAATACACTCCTATGGATTGAATCTCTGCAGACAATGCTTCAGAGAGACTGCAGTAAAACTCGGTTTTAAGAAATATTCTTAGAGGAAGATGAACAATGGACACTCTTTCTAATACTCTTTCAACAATTATGAATAATGAGCTCAGAAACAAGAGGGAATGTATAGTCTCTCCCGCTTCGAAACTCGTTGGAAATGTACTCCGAGTCCTTCAGCAGAATGGGTACGTGGGTAAGTTCGAGTTCATAGATGATGGTAGGTTTGGTAAGTTTGAAGTCCAACTTCTTGGTCGTGTGAACAAATGTGGTGCTATCAGACCAAGATATTCAATTCAACTCTCAAACTTTGAACCTTGGGAGAAGAAGTATCTACCTTCAAGAGAACTGGGAATTCTAATCTTATCAACTTCTGAAGGTGTACTATCACACAAGGATGCTTTGCAAAAGAACGTGGGTGGTATGCTCCTAGCATACATCTATTAGAAGGGAATTGTAAATTGGTGAAGGAAATACTAGCTAGTAAAACTATCAAGATTCCTGAGAATGTAGAAGTGCAGATAGAAGGTAAGAAAGTATCTGTTAAAGGACCGCTAGGTGTAATTAAACGTGATTTCTCTCATGCAATCTTAACCATTAAAAAGAATAATGATGAACTGTGCGTGGAAGTTCCATGGCCTGATAAGAAAGGTGCTGCTTCAGTTGGAACCATCAGTTCACTCATTAAAAATATGATAATCGGGGTTGTGAAGGGCTTTACATATAAATTGAAGATTGTTTTTGCCCATTTTCCAATGTCAGTCAAGGTTGGAGATAAAGAAGTGATAATTGAAAATTTTGGCGGAGAGAGAATGCCAAGAAGAGCTAAAATTCAAGGTGATGTAAAAGTCACAATTGTAGGTGATGACGTAATTCTTCAAGGGATAGATGTGATGGATGTAAGTCAGACCGCCGCCAATATTCAACAGGCTTCTCATATTAAGAAAAAAGATCCACGTGTCTTCCTTGATGGCGTATATATCTTTGAGAGGAAGGAGTAATTATAAGATGAGCGAAGAAGGAATTACTGAATCAACAAGGAAGCGAGAGAAAAAAACAGAATCTAAAGCTGGAAATGAACTTAGTAGACTTCTTGCTGTGCGGCAGCTTCTAAAGAGTAAGAAGCCTGATTTTATTCGACAAGAGAGTTGGAAATATAAAAAATTATCTTCTTCTTGGCGGAGACCGAAGGGTATTGATAGTAAAATGCGAACTAAGGAGCATGGATGGCCTAAATCTGTTGGAGTAGGTTATGGATCGCCAAAGAAAGTTTGTGGCTTCCATCCATCTGGATTTAAAGAGACAATAGTCCATAATGTTAACGATCTAATAAATATCAATTCAGACATAGTTGTGAGAATAAGTCATACAGTGGGAAATAAGAAACGACTTGAAATTGTTGAAAAAGCGAAGGAATTGAAATTGCATGTAGTAAATGCTAAAGAGGTAAACAAAGTTGAGTCTACGGAATCAGAGAAGGCTAGCAGCTGAAGTCATGAAAGTCGGCGAAAACCGAGTTTGGGTTAACCCTGAAAAGATAGATGATGTTGAAGGAGTCATAACCAGAGTGGAAATTAGCAAACTTGTTCATGAGGGAACTATAAGAGCTCGTCCAGAGAGTGGGGTGAGTAGAGCCAGAGCCAAGATTCTGAGTGACAAAAAGAGGAGAGGTTTAAAGAGGGGTGTAGGAAGCAGGCAAGGAAAAAAAACTGCTAGAACACCCGGAAAGGAAACTTGGGAAAGTAGGATAAGGGCAATAAGAGCACATTTAAGAATCCTCAAAGATCGTAGAATTATACAAAAAGATGTTTACCGCAAGCTTTACTTAATGGCTAAGGGTGGAGCTTTTTCAGACACGTCCCGTGTGGAACAATATATCGATGCTCATAGGCTTGCAAGAAGGAGGTAGAATAGTTCTTTGAGTCATGGTCCAAAATATAATGTTGCTTTCAAGCGGCGTATAAATGGGAAAACAGATTACCATATGAGGCAAAGTATGATCCTCTCTAAGGTCCCCCGTCTTGTTTCAAGATGCTCTCTAAAGCATGTTGTCGCACAACTGGTGGAATCATTTCCCGAAGGTGATAAGACATCCGTATCAGTTCATTCAAAAGAGCTTACTAAAGAATTTGGGTGGAATGCTCCGTGTGGAAATATTCCTGCAGCTTATCTTACAGGTTTCCTACTAGGACGAAGAGCTCTTTCCTTAGGAATTAAGAATGCAATTTTAGATATCGGTTTACAAAAACCTTCTGCTGGCTCTCGAATATTCGCTGTTCTTAAGGGTGCTATGGATGCGGGCCTTGAGATTCCATGTGACAGTAAGATTCTTCCAGATGATACAAGAACAGATGGCGGACATATAATATCCTATGCGAAGCAATTACTAGATTCTGACTCAGTACTTTATGAAAGAAGATTCTCCCAGTATTTATCGAAAGGCTTAAGGCCTGAAGAATGTGGGGAGCTTTTAGAAAAAATAAAAAATAAAATAGATGTTTCCATTCGAGGCGAAAAGAATGACTGAAGAACACGCTGAAATGTGGACTCCTAGGACTACTCTCGGCAGAATAATTAGAGAGGGTAAGATAACATCATTAGAAGAAGTATTTAGTCAAGGTTATAAGATTCAAGAACCCGAAATCATAGATGCTCTCGTTCCAAACCTACAGCAGGAAGTCATTACAACCAGTCTTGTGCAGAAGCAAACAGATGCCGGAGAAAAATCTAGATTTAAGGCGCTAGTTGTTGTTGGGAATTATGATGGCTATCTCGGAATAGGTGTTGGGAAGGTTAAGCAAGTTAGAACCGCTATTCAGAAGGGAACCTTGGATGCAAAACTCCACGTTGTTCCCGTGAGAAGAGGCTGTGGCAGTTGGGAATGTAGTTGTGGCGAACCTCATACGGTTCCCTTCAAGGTGACAGGTAAATGTGGGAGCGTCACAATTGAATTACTCCCAGCTCCAAGGGGTATAGGAATAGTAGCTGGTGATGTTGCTAAAACTATTCTAGCTTTCGCGGGAATCAAAGATTGTTGGACCAGAGTTTATGGATCGACTAGGACTATTCCTTCCTTTGCCTTAGCGACCTATGATGCCTTGAGGAATACGTATCGAGTTGTTACACCAAAAGATTGGGTAGGGTGAACTTGTTGAGTGAAGAGAAATGTTTTTTTGTCCTTCGCATTCGTGGTGAAGTTGGAATGAGAGAAGAATTAGAGGATGTTTTCAAGTTTCTTCATATAACCCGAAAGAATCATGCGACCATCATAAAAGGGACTCCTTCAAATTTAGGTATGATTCAAAAGATAAAAGACTATGCCACTTGGGGTGAAGCTTCCCTTGAAACGATCTCTATTGTTTTAAGAGGTAGAGGGCTTGTCATTGGAAATAAGAAACTGACAGACGACTATGTTAAAGAGAATCTAGAATATGATTCTATTGATGGATTAGCTAAGGCTATTTATGAATTAAAAGTTAATTTTTGGAAACTAGATAATGTGAAGCCTGTTCTACGTCTTCATCCTCCAAGAGGAGGATTCCGCCGACAAGTCAGACGATCATTTCCCGGAGGCGAGTTGGGCTATAGAGGAGAAGCGATGAATCAGCTTCTTAAAAAAATGATCTGAAAGAAAGAGTTTATTAATTATACAAATTTATCCATGTGATTCATAAGGAGAATTTCAAATGCCACACAGCCTTAGAAAAGTTAGAAAACGGCGAGGGTCAAGAACTTACGGTTGGGGACAGGTTACCCAACATAGAGGTGCGGGAAGTCATGGAGGTCATGGAAATACTGGCGGTCACAAACACAAATGGACTTATACAGTAAAATATGATCCTGATCGCTATGGCAAACATGGGTTCACTCATCCTTTAAATGTTGAAGTTATTGCAGTTAACGTCGAATATCTTGAGGTAATTGTTAGAAAAATGGAATTGCAAAAAGATGCTAATGAGGATAAAATAGTTACAATTGATTTGGAGCAACTTGGTGTTCACAAATTGCTTGGTCTTGGAAAGATAACTATACCTGTTAGAGTAAAAGTTGGCTCGTATTCAGAGTCTGCATTAAGGAAGATCGAAGCGGTTGGTGGCCAAATCTTAACTGACGAATAATCTATTTGGAGTATAACGTATTGCCAGGGCGATTTCTGAATACTTTCAAACCTGTAACGAAGATTATGCCAGAGGTCAAAGCGCCAGAACGAAGGATTGGCTTTACTGAAAAGCTCGTTTGGACTGCAATAGTCTTAGTTGTTTATTTTGTTATGACTGAAATCCCGATCTATGGCGCTACTACTTCTGGAACTCAAGATCCTTACTTTTATCTTCGTGTACTTTTTGCTTCTACAAGAGGCTCGTTGATGGAGCTTGGAATTCAGCCAATAGTAACTGCAGGAATGATCATTCAGCTTCTTCAAGGATCAGGAATGATTGGTGTGAATCAATCAAATCCTGACGATCGTGCAACTCTGGCTGGAATAACAAAATTCTTTTCGATTCTAATGACAACCTTTCTAGCAATCGCATATATAATAGGGGGAGCCTATGGTACTGGATTGTCTATTCAGAAGTCTCTAGTCATATTCGCTCAACTTTTTGTCGCTGGAATGATCGTTATGCTCCTTGATGAGCTTTTGCAGAAGGGATGGGGCTTAGGAAGTGGAATAAGTCTTTTCATAGCTGCGGGAGTTTCCCAGAAGATTATTTGGGATATCTTCTTACCTCTTTCTATTACCGCTGACGGAAAGGCGTGGGGCGCTGTAATCGGATATTTTCAGTCTCTACTAGGTGGCGAGAACGCACTTACAGCTTTCGTTTATCGCTCTAGAGTTGATGAACCAACTATGCTTGGATTAGTAGCAACAATAATAGTTCTCCTTGTTGTCGTATTCTTTGAAAATTTAAAGGTCGAGATTCCACTCTCATATGCTAAGTATAGAGGATTTAGGAGTAACTATCCCATTAAATTCCTATATGTTTCCAACATCCCAGTAATACTGGTATCATCTCTCTTCATGGACTTCTACTTTTTGACGCAAATTGTCTGGTCTCGATTCAATATAGATAATAGTAATGTCTGGCTGAATCTTGTCGGGACGTTTAATGCGACTAATAATGAACCTGTTGGAGGAATTGCTTACTATATTACCTCTCCACAGAACTTCTCCCAATTCCTCACTGCTCCAGCGCGAGGTCTTGTATATGCTGGCTTACTAGTTGGACTTTGTGTTCTCTTCTCAGTGATCTGGGTTGAGGTGGGTGGTTTAGGTCCGAATGCAGTTGCGGAACAGCTTGTAGATTCTGGAATGCAAATACCTGGATTTAGACGGTCAGTAAAGCCTATTCAGGAAGTATTAGAAAGGTACATTCCAACAGTGACTGTACTTGGAGCCATTGTAGTAGGTGTAATAGCATCTTTTGCCAATTTTCTAGGAGTTTTTGGCTCAGGAATGGGAATTCTTCTAACAGTTGGAGTTTTATATCAATATTATCAGATAATTGCCCAAGAACAATTGACAGAAATGTATCCAATGTTCCGGAGAATCTTTGGAATGGAATGAGTCTTCCCAGAATATTCTAAGAGTGGAATAAGCGAGGTCTATAGACCTAGATTTGTCTGAAGTCTTTAAAATTTGGCTGCATCAAGCTTCCTCTTATTTTCTTAGTATTCCTCACTCATCATTGTTCATTTTTTCTATTGCTTTAGTGGTAGTTCTAGTTGTTATGTTGATTTATAGGTTTGCAACAGATGTCAAGAGGCTTCAAGAATCTGAATTTGAGATCAGAAAATATACTCTTGAATTGAATGAAGCAAATAGGAAGAATGACAAGGTAGCTCTAAGACGGTTAAAAAGAGAGGAGATACGCCTTAAACATTTTCGTACGTATGCTTCAAAACAAAGGCTCAAAGCAACTCTTATAACGATTCTGCCTCTCATGTCCATATACTTTCTTCTAAGCATTACCTTTTTTGGTCAACAAGTAGCAATCTTTCCTTTTGAAATTCCTCTAATCGGCGGATATGTTCCTTTTTACATTTGGTATCTTCTGTGCTACATGACAATGTATCTTCCCCTTTCCCGTGCTTTTGGCGTCTCTCCCAACATGAATTTTTCAGGTACAAGAGGACCAAGAACTCTTTCCCGTGATAGTAGAAAAAGGAATTGATTCTTAGGTTAAAGAAAACTTTCTGTAAGTGTTTTTTTAAGTAGAGCGTTATAACCTTAAAAAGGTAAGCCAGTTAAATATGTCTTCTCTTCGAATAACTTGATTGGAAAAATTTGAGGTGAAATTGCCTGAAACTAGTCATTACCATGAGTGGGTTGCATGGGACTGGGAAGACCACTTATGCTAGGCTACTTGCAGAAGACTTCGGTTTGCGTCACATATCAGCGGGGGAACTTTTTCGTAGGATAGCGAAAGAAAAGGAAATGTCCCTTGCTGAGTTCAGTAAGCTAGCATCAAAAGATCCACTGGTTGATAAGATCATTGATGATCAGACGAAAAAAGAGGCTAAAGAGGGAAATGTAGTCATTGATGGCTTGCTAGCCAGTTGGGTTGCAGGAGATCTTGCTGATATCAAGGTTCATCTTGTAGCTCCAGAGAAGATTCGAATAACTAGAATTGCTAAGAGGGACGGGATTCCCTATAGAGAAGCAATGAAGATTACTCTTCTTAGAGAACGAATTGAGAAGGAGAGGTTTAAAAGAGTTTATAGTATTGATATTGATGACAAATCTATATATGACCTCGTACTAAACACGGGGCAACTTTCGTTGGAAGCAAACGTAGAGATCATTAAAAAATATATTCAAGAGTATTTAATATCTCATGGAGGTAAGTAAGAAATGTCTGCTTTAGACGTTGGAAGAGTTTGTGTCAAAACTGAAGGAAGAGAATCTGGAAAAAAATGTGTAATTGTAGATGTCGTTGATAAATCCTTTGTATTAATCACAGGTCCAAAGGATTTAACTGGTGTTAAGAGGAGAAGAGTTAATGTGAGACATATTGAACCTACTGAAGAAATAATTAACATTACAAGAGGCACAAGTGATAAGGATATCATAGTGATACTAGGTGAAGTAGGTAAAAAGTCAAAGAAGTGACAGGTCTTCATCTAAGCTCTATTAACTTCAAAAAAAGATACCACTTAGCTCGTGTAAATTCTTCTATCACAATTTGGTTAATAGAACAAAAATAGATGGTTTGGTCTTTTCCCTTATTACACTCGAGAATATTTCATTTGAAGGATGATGTGAATGGAGATTCCACTTTGGGAGATTAAACGTGAACTCTTAGTTAAAGCCGATGAGATGACTGATCAATCTTTTGGAAATCTTCCAATGAGTCGTCCCATACGTGACTACATCAAGTATGGTGTGGTCAATTTGGATAAACCCGCTGGACCTACAAGTCATGAAGTATCTGCCTGGGTTAAGCGAATTCTAAAGATTGAGCATGCAGGCCATGGTGGAACTCTTGACCCCGGCGTAACTGGGATTCTACCTATAGCCTTAGAAGAAGCGACGAAGATTGTGCAGGTTCTTCTACTCTCAGGGAAAGAGTATGTATGTGTAATGCGTCTCCATGCGAGTGTTCCCAGTGAAAAAGTCATCACTGTTATGAATGAGTTTGTGGGGGATATACTTCAGCGTCCTCCTCTTCGGTCTTCTGTTCGTAGAAGCATTCGCACAAGAAGAATTTACTATATTGACGATCTTGAGTTTAAAAGTAATTGGGTTCTCTTTAGAATTGGCTGTCAAGCAGGGACATACATTCGGAAGATATGTTTCGACATCGGGGAAGCTTTAGGCTGCGGAGCTCACATGGAGGAACTGCGGAGGACAAGAACTGGCCCCTTTACAGAAAACCAAAATTTGGTTTCCCTTTACGACCTATATGATGCCTATGATCAGTGGATCAGTAAGAATGACGAAACATATCTTCGACAAGTTATTAAACCTATGGAAGAGGCTTCAGCACTCCTTCCAAGGATTCAGATAAGAGACTCGGCAGTGGACGCCATATGCCATGGTGCAAATTTAGCTGTTCCCGGAGTTCTCAGTCTTGATTCTGGTATTCGAAAGAGGACAATTGTGGGAATATACACCTTAAAAGGCGAACTTGTAGCATTAGCTAGAGCTTTAATGTCTACAGAGGATATTTTAGCAAAGGAACACGGCTTAGCCGCAGATACACTTCGAGTGGTTATGACAATTGGAACCTATCCAAAAATGTGGCAGAGTAATAATAAGTCTGATGGTAAGACTGAATAAATCTGAAGGAATAGACTTAAAAAAAGGAAGCCTTGTAATTTGTAGAAGAGCCGGGATAGCCTAGATCTTCAAGTTTTTGAATGAGGGGAACCTGGTAGGGCGCAGGCCTGGAGCTTGTTTAACCAGTGAGCCTGTGATCCAACCGGATCACGTGGGTTCAAATCCCACTCCCGGCGCCAAAACATGATTTTTTAACGAACTCCCGGCATGCATCATCTATCGTCCGCTATTTGCATTTTCGGAATAATTTTGCTTTGTCCACATCGCAGATGTATTCGAATCCGGCTTCGATAAGCTGCAAGCTTACTCTAATGTCCATGCGACTCCTGAACAACTAGAAGAAGAGATTCAACGAATAGACAGAATGATAGAGACTACAGTCAATAGTCTATACAATGTAACAAAGGATGAGGAAAAAATCATCGAATCAGATTGGTAATCTAATCTAATTTCAGTTCCTAAACTATTCAATGCCAACTAGTATAACTTCTCTCCTATAAGAAATGCATCACAGACTCATTAAATCGATTGTTGAAAATCTAAAATTAGGTCTTCGCCAAAATTGCGCGCGCTAAAAAGCCTTTAATTTTTATCTTGGACGACAGGCTGAGAAGTAAAGATACGGTGATGTGTATGGAAACTAGAAGTTTGACAATAAATAATTATGATGAGATTCTTCAACTTTGGCTAAGAGCCAGTTTAAACATTAGAATTAAAGGGAGAGATAGCAAATCAGCTATAGAATCACAGATGAAGTCTAATCCAGATTTCTTTATTGGTGCTTTTGAAAAATCTGACCTTGTAGGGATTGTTATCTTGAGTAGTGATGGAAGGAAAGGCTGGATTAACCGTTTAGCTGTAGACCCAGACTATAGGCGGAAGGGACTAGCTAAAACTTTGATTAATGAGGCTGAAAAGGTTTTGAAAGAACAAAGTATATACGTTTTTTCTGCATTAATTGAAGATTCAAATCTTGGTTCCAAAAGCTTGTTTAAGAAATGTGGCTATTTTGAGCACAAAAACATAACATATTTCAGTAAACGAGATAATGATGAAGTCTAATCTTGTTCTATATTCCTTAAAGAAACCAAATTATGTTTCGTAACAGATTAGTCTCTTATACCACGAGAGTGTGAGATTAGACTAAACAACTCAAGTGTAGACTTTAGTAAATTTTAATCTTTTTCTCCATGCTAACTCTAACGACGACTATTTCTAACTAATTATTTCTCTACTCCTAACTACATACTATATACTCTCTTACTCTCTCCTAAGAGACAAAACGCTCACACATATGTGAGAGAGTATTATATACTATAATAGTTTGGGTTTTCCAAACTTTCCTTTTTGCTCCTTTCCAGCATTTCTTTTCCATATTCAATTAATGTTTCAATTGATAAACACTCATAAATTAAGTTGCCAATTGTTGGATATCGAATAAGATATTCTTCATCATCTTTGACTTTAGATTCAAGCCCGATTAATACCTGATTCTTCAAAACCTCTAACTAACAGATTCAAGTCAATAAAGACACAGAAAAAGATGTCATTAAACAATAACGTCTCTTTTTGAGAAATAGATATTGCAAAGCAGGTAAAGTTATTGATGTCTCGGAGAGTTATCTTATCACCGCACCTGAGCGACTTGAGAGAGTACTTTATGATACTGGGATGGACAAAGTTGGAAGGAATATCTTCTTTGGATAAGTTTCCTCAA
>JAUPKU010000131.1 GCA_030837285.1 Thermoproteota archaeon
AGAAGTACCAGATCTAATTCTCTGAAGTATTAAGAATTTCATTCTTATTCACCGACAACTTGTTTAGAATATCGTACTATTCATATTTCTTTGATATACATGCTTTATTCTTATCTATTTTGAGACTGTGCGAGCTATATAGCTGTTTTTGATAAGTCTTCTGTGTAAGGTTAAAGAAGTTGTCAAAATCAGGGAAGTCGCTAAAAAGATCCCCAAGGCCCTAGATCAAGGAAGTTATTGAAGCTTATTTCTTCTCTTTCCAAGTCTTTCACGCAGGCTAAGCTCAGAAAGGCTAAGGAACTACTGGAAAATCTGACTGGGCACTAATCTAGTCTTATAGGCCTATTTCAATTAATCGGATTGGACAAGAGCTGGCCTATTAAGTCTCAGATGCTGGGTAGAGGCTTTAATTCCATTTTTTGCAATGCTTGGTATATGTCTTCGACATTCGTGTCTTTTTCTGCGTCCAACTTCACAAGGTACATCTTACTTCCCACCTTAACAATGTACTCCTTTTGGGAGAGAGATTCAACAACGCCTGAAATCATGCTTGAAGAATAGTTAATGTGCCTATGTAAGAGATTTAGAGACTACATTCTTATTTCTTCTCGATTCTTAGGCTTTGTTTTTCGATGTGTATTGTGATTTGGTCGCAGGTCTTGATGGGGAATAGAATTAAGATTTTTTCCTTCATTTTAGAGTGGATCTAGGTGCTAATCAAGGGTATGGGTCTCTTGCGGGTTGCTCTCCGCTCCTCCTTCATGATGATCCTCTGATGTAGGTCTGTTGGCTCTGGGATGCAGTCTCTTGAAACGATCAAAATGAACGTACGAGTCAGTTCCAAATGCTTTCATATGGGCAACATAGTCACTCTCAGCAAAGAATAGGCATCCGCAGATGGAACAATGGATAATGCCTTTCTCGTCTCTCTTAATTGGTTCACTCATTTGAATATTCGCATCTTCTTATCATTTATTCTTTGACAAATGTAACTCTAGAACGCTCTTCTTTAGAATTTTATTCATAATTTAGGATAGTATCCGAACTATTACTATAAACACTATAGACACACAGCATTATGATTCTCACTGTGATAGAAGTTTCTGCGGAGTCAAAGACACAATAAACGTTTTAGAGAATTGCCTGGGAGGATTGGATTAGGCTTTCTTCTCTTTTTTTAGAGCTTGTTATATACTATTTAATTTACTTTTTTTTCCCTTTGGCATGTGCTGTGGGAAGCGACATTTTTCTTCTCTCTTTTCTTTTATCTTCTTTAGTTTTTTTCATTTGTTTATGCAGTGCTATATTTTGGAGTTTTTTTTGTGCTTTTGCGCTTTTCGGACTGTTCACCATTAGTTTTACACACCCTAAAAAACATCAAATGTTCTATTAACATACACAGATTATTTAAACCTGAGTTGAATTTCAATTTTCTCTTTCTGAAGTTTACTGGATCGTAGGCGTTTTCCCAATATTTTTTGGTAGATTGCTTGCTAAAAATAAAAACTGTTATGATTGAAGTATTACAGTCACATATTCTTATATGGAAGGTGCTGCTATTATTAAATTGCGTGCAGAAGTGCTGGTGTAGATCCGATAGCCGAGGAAGAGAAATCTTCCAAGGTGAGTAGGAAGTCCTGTGGTAGGAACCTGAAATCAGGTTCGTAAAGCCCGAAAGGGAGTTAAAACAAGCCACGTAAACACAACTCCAATTTCCAAAGTATAGACCCAAACCGAAGCTGAGACGGGAAGCAAAAGCTAAATGTCGAAGCAGAAGCTAAAGGTCGAAACTAAAAAGATTGGAGAAGAGAAAGAATTGGGACTTCTTCAAACTTTTGCACGCACTTGTGTCTCGCGCACGCTAGTAGTATTCTGATTAGAATATGCTTCGCGTATGCGCGAGCATCTTTTCCGGTTTGGCGAAGTAATAGTTCTAACACTAGAATTGTTTCTTCTACCATTTTTTAGAGCTACACATATTTCATCGCCAATGGTCAAACATAAGTTATTAATGGTCTGGGCTGATTCGAAGGGCTCAGGACGAGCATTAAACAGTCCTGAATCTTACAATATCTGTTCCACTTTACGCGGGACTAATCCTTGCCAAGAGCGATTCAATAAAAGTTCTTTCAAGCGTCTTCTTGTCTCCAATTGGAATGCAGATTAAACCGCTCCTTTCCATGAAGAGAATATGGAAGTGAAACGGCTCGCAGCTCGCGCAACTATTATACATTAAAAGAAAACTAATTGAGAAAAGATAATAAAATGATATTTTATGATTACTCAATTATGTACGATGTTATAATAATAGGTGCAGGTCCGGCTGGTTTAACATCCGCGGCAAATACGGCTTACAGAGGTCTGAAAACTCTTGTTATAGAAAAACAGGATGTGCCAGGAGGCCTTCCAACACTTCTTTACCCTGACAAGATAATAAGAGACCACCCTGGCTTTCCCATAGGCATACTCGGCAAAGAACTAAGCAGGATGCTATTTATGCAGGCTAAAAATGCAGGGGCAGAAATCAAGTTTGATGAGGAGGTGTTAGGTTTAAAGAAGAAGAATGAAGACCTAATAGAAGTTAAGACCATACAAGATGTCTATGAGGGTAGAAGGGTTATTTTGTGTACAGGAATATCCAATATGTCAAAAAAACTTGAAGTTCTCAGGGATTATTCCGGTCCTAATGTCCATTACAATATTGAAAACATTTCAGACTTCAAAGGCAAAAGTGTAATCATTGTAGGAGGGGGAGATCATGCTTTTGACACAGCAGTTCAAGTAAGCGACGTTACCAAGAGTGTCACAATTTTAATAAAAGACAAGTATGCCAAGGCAAAAGAGAACACAATTAGACTCGCAGAAGAGCAGAATGTAAAAATCTTTTACAACACTGAAATTGTGAAGGTTCTCAAAGATACCACTGGTTTACTCAACGAAGTACAATTTTCTAATAGAGAGACAGGAGAAAAAGAAGTTGTGGATGCAGATAAACTCTTCATAGCCATAGGATTTGAGCCAGTTAGACGATTCCTTGAAAATAGTGGATTAGATTTACTAAAAGATGGTTCAGTAAAGGTTGATGAACATCTCCAAACAAACATTGGAGGCATATTTGCAGCGGGAGATATTACTGGAGAAGTAAGGATTATAGTAGTAGCCTGTGCCAAGGGAATTATGGCAGCAGTATACGCCTTCGAGCAGATAAAGCAACCTTATTGGCTCCACTAGCCTTCAATTGTTTACAAGTTTGAGTTTTTAGCGCGCGCTTCTATGACTCTTATTAACGAACAGATTTATGAGATGAAAAAAATGTAAGCTTGTTTGTGTGATTTAACTACAAAAACTGCGTATTTACTAATTAGAGTCTACGACTAATTGACCTTTATTTTAATTCAAGTCAGATTTTAATCATTATATTATGCTAAGTTAATTGAAGCATTCTCATTTATAATTAATAGTTGTAATGTTATTTGTAATCCTTCACTCTCAAAAAAAGAGTTTTTATAATTATTATATCTAAGAAAACCCAAAATAAATGTATTTTATACCACATCATTCCCAAAACTTATTTCTCCTATTCCAGAGTCTTAGTGAAGATAATACGTCATACTCGCAAAAGCATTACTCAAGACTGTAAATCCAAGTGCAACCTCAATTCTACTATTGAGAACATAAAATGCTGTAAAATCGAACGCTGTCATAAGAGTCATATAAGTAATTGACTTAGTTAATGTTCTTTCCATATTGTGAATAGACCTCTCAACACGAATCTTCTCTATACAAATGTCTTAGTAATAGTTATGAAAGAGAAAACCAGAGAGAAGATATCTACTGTACAGCATTAGATAGGAAATGGAAGAGTCTTATAGTTTGAAGGATAACTCTATAGATATATGCCATTTTCTTTTGATCGTCTATGTGTATTCTTTGAATAACATGTTCTAACTTTTTCCGGGCTGTTTCAAGCACATAAGAATTCCTCCACTATCTATTTTCAAGTTGGTATTTACAAACTTAAATGCTTCTTGATCTATTTCGCTTATAAGAGAAGCTTTTGAAATCAAATGAAGGTGCAATTACATCTTTTCTCCATCATGGTTAAGAAGAATGATAAACAACCTCCAATTCCTAGCCATTATGTTAGAATTTATTCAGTTTATTTTTTTGTTACTCAAAAAATCTAAAAGTTCACATAATAACTATATATGACCCATTTAACTTAATTCGAATTTTTGGTTCAGAGGTAAAATTGATTGGCAATCTCTAAAAAACAGGTAAGGAAAAGAGGAGCCAAAGGGATAAAGGCTTTCAACGAATCAGCTGAAGCTTACGATAAGTGGTATTGTGAAGAACCTGGATTAACAATCTGCGAATGTGAAACTAAAGCCCTGAAAGATCTTGAGCTTACAGGCTTAGGTGTTGAAGTAGGTGTTGGCACAGGAGTTTTCGCTTCGAGACTCAATACTGCCATCGGGGTTGACCCTGCGCTGGAACCCATAAAGTCAGCAAAGAAGAAAGGGATAACCGCAGTCCGGGGAGCAGCAGAATCCCTTCCCTTCAAAAACGACTGTTTTGACTATGTCACGTCAATTATGGCTGTCTTCTTTCTCAAAGACCCTGTGTCTTCATTTATGGAAGCTCGGAGAATTTTGAAATCTAAGGGGGACCTCATAGTCTGCTTTACTCCCAAAAGCAGCCATTGGGGAATCTCATATCAGAAAAAGAAGGGTGAAGGTCACAGACTCTACAAATACGCCACTTTCTACGATAAATCCGAAATTGAGACTATGCTTCAAAGAGCTGGATTTAAAATCGAGGGATGCTCAGCAACCCTCCTACAGCCACCTGATGCTGTAACGTGTGTAGAAGAGCCCTGTAGGGAGCCAACAGGCCATGGCTTCGTTTGTGTAAAAGGCAAAAAGATATAGACTTTAAATTTTCGGAGAAAGCCGAATGGAAATAATATCTCACGCTTGAACTAAAAATAAGTATTGCGAGTTTCTCTGCTTTGATAGTTAGTTATTTAATTTCCAAAAAAGTATTTTTAAATCAAGTCATTTCTTCTAATATTCTAAGTGCTTCATTTAGGATTAACCTTCGTTAATTCAATTTCTTAAGAGTAGACGAGACAACACCAATAAATAAATCGATTACATTCATCTAGAGTGAGATGGTCTGATTGGCTAAGGGCGCTTTAAAAGTGATATTATATGTTGTATCCGCTATTTTTATAATCTTAGGAATAATCTTTATGATATCGACCAACTTGGGAATCCAATACTTCTTCGAAGGTTTAGTGTTTATTGCTCTCGCTGTATTGCTATTATTTTTCAGTTTGGAGAGGAAGCCCGTGGAAATTAAGCAGACACTGGAAATCTCAGGGGCACCGAAGATTAAGGAAGTGACGTGTCCGAACTGCAAAGCGATCCTGAATCCGGAGACGGTTCAAGTTATTGATGGAAGACCTTACTTGACCTGCAAATACTGTGGGAACAAGTTTGAACTAACAGAGGAGCCGAAATGGTGACTCGAAATTCAATTCTCTTTTTTCCTTTAATTTTAATTGTATTGCTCATCATGCCAATAGCGTCCATTCCTCTGACCTTCGCCCAAAGTATTACCTACTCTGTAAATCAGGAGTGGGTCCATGTTTGGATAAACAGTGACGGCTCCATCGACCTCCAATACAATATTACGCTGACTTATCTTTCAGGTGCGCCTCAGGGAATAATTACTTTGGGTTTGCCTAAAGGCGGGTACCAGATAGTCTCTGCCAAAGATCTCTCAGGCAGTAGCCTAAGCTACAGTGATGTTTCTCAAGGAAGCTTCTATGGTATAGATATAACACTCAAGAAACCTATTGTCCTAAATAGTCCAAATTATGCTATCGTATATGCTACTGTCCCTGGGATGGTGTCGCCCGACTCAACTAATCCCGGCAACGTCGGCATGTCATTCTATCCTACAACTTTCTCAAGTGCCAGCAGCTCGATCAAGGACGTTCGTGTATTAATAGTTCTTCCAGATGGCGTAACGATGAATAATGTGACAGCTGGCCTAATAAAATACCCAACAGGTGTTCCTTTTAACAATGTGCTAATGGAAGGAAGTAATGTTGCTGTCTATTGGGAGCGAAGCAATTGGATTGCCAGCCAGCAGTTCATGGTAGGTGTCTCTTTCCCAGCAAAATACGTGAATCTACCAGGCCCGAACATCTTGTTATATGTTGCCATAATCCTACTCATTGTCTTCATAGTAGCTATTTTCATTATTATAATCCGAAGGATCAGAAAAGCCGTTTACGAGAAACCTAAAGTCTCAATAGAGGCTTTGGGGGCTGCACGTGGATTAACTGCGGTTGAAGCAGCTGTAATTCTTGGCATAAAGCCTGTGAAAGTTCTCACGATGATCATTTTCAGTCTGCTGTTGAGGAGGTTTGCAACCGTAAAGGACATTGGGCCGCCAATAAGACTAGAACTTATGGATACTGCTAAGAACACAGGCGTCTCCTCTCCACCCATACGATACTATGAGATTGACTTTCTGCGGGCGGTCCAAGGAGATGGCTTACTTGATGAGAAACTTCTTGCCCGGACGTATCTAAGTTTATCGGATAATGTCGACAGAAAGTTGCGTGGTTACTCACGCGCCGATACTGTGAATTATTACAAATCAGTAGTTGAAGACGGGTGGAAGCAAGTTATACGGGCAGGCACGCCTGAATTGAAGGGAGATGTTATAGAACAGAATATTGAGTGGCTTCTCGCTGATGAGCATTATGACCAACGATTTAAGCAGGCTTTTCCACCTGATATCATACTTTTACCACGGCCGGGTTGGTACTGGTACTGGCCTTGGTCTGGTCCTTACATTCCTGGGCGGGGTGTACCAACTCCAACGGGGTCTGTGTCTTCTCCAGCCGAGGTAAAGCCTATCCCTGCTCAGGAATGGGCTAATAACGTTGTTCGAGGGATGGAGAGCATGTCGAATAACATTGTTAAAGATGTTCAGAGTTTCTCTAACAGGCTTATTGGCGCTTCTGCGGGTCAATCGCAAAGGCCCGTTCGAAGTGGATCAAACTGTGTCTGCGCCTGTGCTCATTGCGCCTGTGCTTGTGCTTGTGTAGGTTGCGCTTGTGCTTGCGCTGGTGGAGGTGCACGCTGAAATGAAACTCAATGTATTTCCCGCCAAAATTAAGAGTGGTCTTTACCTTCACAGAGCAGAAGGAGAGTTTAAAGGCCTTCGTCTTCATTTACGTGTAGAAAAGGATGGCAGCGGGGTACTGATAATAAACGCTTCACGAATGCTCTATCTAAATCGAACCGCCACAGAGTTCATCCACTTGTTTCTACATGGAAAGAGCGAGGATGAAGCCATAAATGAGATTCTCAGAAAGTTCAAGATCGACAGAGAGACGGCCTTAAAGGATTATCAGGAGTTTCTCTTTGTCGTAAACACGTTTGCTAAGACTCCTGATGTATGCCCAGTCTCATTTCTAGGCGTTGAGAAGATTGAACCGTTCCAGAAGGACTTGTCAGCCCCGTATCGAATGGACCTAGCTATAACTTACCGATGCGACAACAACTGTGTCCACTGCTATGCTGGAGGCCCCCACGAGACGAAAGAGTTGAGTACTGAGGAATGGTTCAGAGTCATGGATAAGCTCTACTCTATAGGCATACCTCATGTGGTCTTCACAGGAGGCGAACCTACTCTTCGAGATGATCTGCCCAAGCTAGTAGCTTACACACAAAAGGCGGGTTTAGTAAGCGGCTTGGTCACGAATGGGCGGCGGCTGAAAGACGTCTCCTACTTCAACAGTCTGGTTGAAGCAGGTCTTGACCACGTCCAGATAACTCTTGAGTCTCATGAAGAACATGTTCACGACAAGATCACCTGCACCCTTGGAAGCTGGCTAGAGACTGTTCAGGGGCTGAAGAATGCAATCGCATCTCCAATCTACACGCTGTCAAACACCACTTTGAATCAGTATAATGTCAAAGAAATAACGAAGACAATAGACTTTCTTTACGACCTTGGTTTAAGACAGTTTGCCTGTAACAGTCTAATCTACTCAGGGGAAGCACCAAAGATTGCTGCAGACTTCGCGCTTAATGAGGCTGAGCTTGAACCAATACTCATGACAATAAAGAATCAAGCAGCAAATCTTGGAATGGACTTCACTTGGTACACTCCGACCAGATACTGTCAGACCAACCCCTTAGAATTGGATCTTGGAATAAAGTCATGCAGTGCATGCAGGATAAGCATGTGCATAGAACCTGATGGAAAAATTATACCTTGCCAGAGCTATTTCAAACCGCTCGGCAACATTTTAACAGATGACTGGAAGAAGATCTGGAACAATCCATTGTGTACTGAATTGCGAAGTAGAAAATATGCTCC
>JAUPKU010000016.1 GCA_030837285.1 Thermoproteota archaeon
AATAGATTCGGGGAATAGGTGTATCGTGTCCCAGCACAGTGAATGACTTCGCTTCCATCAACTGCGACGAAGGGTATGAGAAGCCAGGGAGCCGAAGGGTCAACACCAGAAACTATGGCGGCGTCAATCATGCCTGAATCAAGGGCGGAATTGATCAACGCTGTAGCTACCCCGCCGTCCTGACATCGCTCCTGAACCTCATTGTCTATCCTCTTCACCACATGAATCTCCCTGTACACTCCAAAGTCTTCCTTAGGCTTCCTCGTCCGGCCAAAGACAAGCTTCTCTAACTCATCTGTCTGAGCGGCGTATCTTGGACATACACGGGAACATATACCACAAACCTTGCACTCTCCAACTAGCTTCGGCTTTCCATCAAAATACTCCAAGACCCTTTTATATGGGCATACAACTACACAGGCACCGCAGCCTGCGCAGATTCCTCGTTCTACAACATTTTTCTTTAGGTCTTCGAATCCTACCTTAACACTCAAGAAGAGTCCCCATTTTATTTAGCACTCGCTGAAAATATATGAACAATCTGCCCTTTGAATCTTTTTCATTTCCAGAGAATAGCTTGTTAGCAATAGTTTGCTAGAGCGAATATGATGTGTTAATAAAAAAGGAGCAGGTAACTTCAGGCTCTTGCATCCTAATGGAAAAAGATTGAAACGATAATTTTAAAATCAAGAACTTATTTAGATTTGAGAAATAAGTAGCGCGTACCAATAACTCAGAGTAATAATCATAAAAATCACTTAGCACGCGCTGACTGAAAGCTGTGAAGGTCATTCGACAGGCAACCCCACCGATTCTGAAGGTGCCTAGCTTATTAAGGATCGTCTTCGTAGTGGATTACCTAGAATACTCATCTATCCATATCTTCCGCGATGAGTTCTATGCTTCAGTTATTTAGAGGTCTTTCTAAGCGCGCCTTTATGAATAAAGAATTTTTAAAGCTGACATCAGCAATATTCCTGTTAAAATGGAGACTAGTTGGATAATGGATTCTTTGGTTTGATTTCTTCTGTGGAGTTCGGGCATAAGGTCTGTTGCTGCAATATAAATGAAACCACCTGCTGCAAAAGGAATGAGAAACGGCTCTATTCCCTGAAGATACGTGAGATAGTACGCTATGAACGCACCAGCAATTGCTGTGAGTGCAGAAACAAAATTGTATAAGAGGGCTTTTCTTTTTCCTAATCCACCATATATCAGGACGGCGAAGTCCCCAATTTCCTGAGGAATTTCGTGGAAAATGACCGCCAAAGTTGTAGCTACACCCACATCGTTGGAAACCACAAAGCTAGCAGCAATAATCATCCCGTCTATAAAATTGTGAATCCCATCACCGATTAGGTTAAGGTATACAAAGGTGTGGACGGGGCACTCTTCCTCATGACAATGCCGCCAGTACAAGAATTTCTCCATGATGAAGAAGAAAATGATGCCAGTGATGACGTAATAGAAGGTTGTTTGTCCGCTATCTTCTAGCGCTTCTGGTAAGAGGTGAAGGAATGCGCCGCCTATCAGTGATCCTGAGGCGAATCCGATGAGGGCAGTTAAAATGCGATTTAAAAAAGCCTCCTTTAGACCGATGAAAAGAATACCTATGAAGGATAGTAGACTCACGATAGATACAGATATGAGGATTACAACTAGATCAGCCATTAACTTTGAACCTCTAAACGTAAATGAATTTAGAATATTTAGGTAAACCTAAATATTTATATGTTAGGCCAGCCTAATATATTTTTTGTTATGATGGAAAGCGAAAGTGTAGAAGAGTACTTAGAAGCAATTTACAAATGTAATGAAAGAGGAGAAGCTGCAAGAACTACAGAGCTAGCTGAACAACTGAACATTTCACCACCCAGCGTCACCGAGATGATAAAAAGACTTGCTAATGTGGGATTCGTTGAATATGAACCTTACAAAGGTGCTATTCTCACAGGAAAAGGTATGGCGCTTGCGCAGAAAGTTGTCCGGAAACATCGCCTTCTCGAATGCTTTCTACAAAACATTCTTGGCATTAACCGTGAGAAGGTACATGATGAAGCCTGCAAACTTGAGCATAGCCTCTCGGACGAGGCAAGCGCAGCTCTTTGCAAAGTCCTTGATGCACCCAAGACCTGTTCCGATGATGGGAAAACCATCCCTCCTTGCCCATTAGATGTCACCAATTGTGAACAGTGTACAGACACAAGGAAAAAAGAAAGTGAGAGTCCAGCGCTAGTGACCCAGCTCTCGAACCTGAAACCAAAAGAAGAAGGCGTCGTGGCTTTCATTAAGAGCGGCCATAAGGCATGTCAACGCTTACTTGACATGGGGTTAACCTGTGGCACCCGTATCCGGGTAGTTAATGCTGCTCCATTTCACGGTCCCATGGAACTTGAAGTTAGAGGAACCACCCTTGCGATAGGTAGAAGCTTAGCTGGACGAGTATTTGTCAAGATTGATGAGAATCACTCAGCCTACAAACGCATCAATTCGCATCTTCTTCAGAAAAGCTAATAAGAAGATTGATTGAATGAGCGGTTCTGATTCTTCTTTTCATCAGGGGGAGGGTAAAGTAGTTGCGGATAAGACAAACCTCGAGAAACTATTAAAGATAGCTCTCGCTGGCAACGCAAACGTGGGAAAAAGCGTCATCTATAATCAACTAACTGGGCTCCATCAACATGTAGGCAATTGGCCGGGCAAGACAGTCGAACGGGCTGAAGGGACACTGAAATTTGGAGAATATACCATTGACGTAATTGATCTCCCAGGCATCTATAGCCTCTCAACATACTCAATTGAGGAACTTGTCAGCCGCGAGTACATTGCAGTTGAGCATCCAGATGTGTTAATAGACGTAATTGATGCGTCCGCTCTTGAGCGAAACCTATTCTTCACACTCCAGCTGTTGGAACTCGAACCGAAGATAGTTATAGCCCTTAACCAAGTCGACATAGCTGAAAGCAAGGGGATACACATAGACTCAGCGAAACTCTCCACCCTCTTGGGTGTTCACGTAATCCCAACCGTGGGAACAAAAAACATTGGCCTACAAGAGTTGATGGGACAGGTTATAGAAGTCGCGAATGAAAAGGAAAGACCCACCGTTTCCATTACCTATGGTCCTGAGGTTGAGAAACGTATCGAGACGTTGATAATGGCTCTTCAAAAGATTGAGTCGCCTTACCCACGGAGGTGGCTCGCAATCAAGCTACTTGAGGGAGATGATGAGGTCAAGCGTATCGTTGAAGAAGAAAAGCCTTTTTTGAAGGAGTTGGAAGAGAGAATCAAACGGGAAATAGAGGCGATTCACGGGCATGACGTCGCTAGTGTGGTAGCTTCTGAGCGCTATGCAGTA
>JAUPKU010000132.1 GCA_030837285.1 Thermoproteota archaeon
CAATAATCTAGTGACCGAGGAAGAAGCCCAACGACTCATAGAGACCGCAGGCACCCCCCGAGACAAAGCCTTCATAATCTCATTCTACGAGAGCGGAGCTAGAATAGGCGAAATAGGAAGCATGCACATCAAAGACATCATTTTCGAAGAAAGATACACCGTTCTAATGCTCAATGGGAAAACAGGCTCACGAAGAGTGATAGTAGCTGCTGCGACCCCCTATCTGAATAGGGGGATACAAAACCATCCGCCCAAAAACAATCCAGAAGCTCCTTTATGGGTGAGCATGGGTACTAAAAATCGTTATGAAGCTCTGAGCTATGCCGCCTTAGCTAAAATACTAGATGTAACTGCAAAACGAGCCAAACTCAAGAAACAAATCATGCTACACACATTACACCACAGCCGAGCTACATTCCTAGCAACCAAGCTCACAGAAGCCCAGATGAATCAGATCTTCGGATGGAAGCAAGGCTCAGAAATGCCAAGCATATACGTACTCTGTCAGGCAGAGACGTAGACGATGCGATACTAGGCGTCTAAGGATTCAAGAAGATCAATGAAGAAAAACCAAAACTAACCGAAAATATGCCCAAGATGCGGACTAAGTAATGCATATGATGCAAAGTTCCTGTACACGATGCGGAATCGCGTTAGACGTGAAAATCGCAAATCAGATGGAGGAAGCCAGAAAACAAACAGGCACCATAATGGATATCCTTATGAAAGACAAGGACTTCCGAGAACTAACAGAAAAATGAAACAATACAATCTATCCAAACAGTCTAAAAAAATATAGATCACTAGTTAATATTATATAAAATATCTCTAATGTAGTACTTGCTAGTAGTATGATGTAAAATATCTATGATTGAGCATCAACATGTAATGCTCGATTATTTTTTCAATATTAAAAATCATTTCTTTAGGCAAATAAGGTAAACTCGCCCAGACTTCAAGATCTAAATCTTCTTTCTCTTCAGAAAGTCTGTTTTGTGGGCTTTTGTTCTTGGTCAGGCATGAGCCTCCCTTATGCTTTAAGAGGTCAAAATTAAGGAGTCTCACACGATCGGCAAGCTCAGCTACGAGATTACTGGTCGTCTCCTAACTACGGCTTCCAGTCGTTTTGACAGCTCTCTCGACGAATAATCGGAGAGCTCGAAGCCCAGTACCTTAGAACATCTAAGATGACATAGATACTAAATTTTCTTAAAAACAGGTATACTTCTGATTAATTTATCTCTTATCTTAAGAAATATGTCTTCATTCTAAGATTAGTAAGGTTTCATCTTGGCTTAATCGCCATTTTCGAGGATAAGACCTTGGCTTCATCAACATTTTAAGAATCTCTAATTGACCCTCTTGGAACATAGTAGGTTCCACTCTTCGCTTTTCTAATCTTAAATTCCAAGAAAAACCACCTAGTAGTTACTATAAAATCACTCTTTTTTAATTATTATTTTCATGCAAAATCCATTTGAATTATTATAATAATACTACTTATCATGTCGCATAACCCCTTTTCTATCTCCCCCATTTGGGGGAGGCCTCCATGCTTCGCGCTACGGCGTGAAAGGTCTTGTGTTGGAACAAGTCGTCATTGAAGAACGTTAATCAATTTAGAAAAAATAACAGGGCTTGCTAAAATAGTAGGTACACGACGAATCGAAAAACCGGTTGTTGTAATTTACATTAGGTTTAAGGGTTTGATTTTAGGCTGTATAATTTGAGAACTTTATATCCGCTTCTGTTTAACAACTTTTCTAGTTCATCTTCTGAAACTTCATCTGGAGAGTAGTCTATGTAAAAAATGCTTAGTAGAACATTAACGTTTACAGTCTTTACTCCTCTCTGTCTGGCAAGAGATTCCTTTATAAATGATCCACAAGTAGCACAGTCTATATCAAGCAGCTGAAAGGCCGCTCGCTTCAGCTTTTCGCTCATCTTGCCATCCCTACCTATGTTGTTTTCGGCTTAAACCTTCTGAGAAGCGCTGAATTGCTCACAACCGAGACTGAACTCATAGACATGGCTGCGGCTGCATAAATTGGGTTCAACAGTCCCATCGCTGCAATCGGTATCAATGCTGAGTTGTAGACCAGTGACAGAAAGAGGTTTTGTCTAATCTTTGTCATTGTTGCCTTGCTTAGGTCTATTGCTATGGCTACATCCCGGACATCGTCCTTGACCAAGATGATTCCTCCCGTCTCCTTCGCCACGTCTGTGCCGCTACCGATAGCAATCCCGATATCAGCCTGTGCCAAGGCTGGTGCATCGTTGATGCCGTCGCCAACCATGGCGACCACCTTACCTTCACCCTGCAGTTTCTTAATCACCTCGATTTTTCCCTCGGGCAGCACTCCAGCTATAACGTTTTCAATGCCAACTTGTTTGGCTATGGACCTCGCTGTGCGTTCGTTGTCTCCCGTCAGCATCATGACCCCGACGTTCATTAACTTGAGTCTTTGAATGGCAGCTGCAGTGGTGTCCTTCAATGTATCAGCAACGGCGATAATGCCTACCATCTTCTTGTCTACCGCAACAAGCATCGCTGTCTTCCCCTGTTCCTCCAAGCTTAGGATAGATTCTTCATAGCGATCGATTGGAATTTCTGCTTCGCGAAGAAGTCGTCTGTTCCCTGCAAGTATTTCTTTTCCGTCCCATAGAACTTTTACGCCTTTACCAGGAATGGTCTTGAATTCCAAGGGCTCGAGCACATTTAATCCTTGTTTTTTAGCCTCGCGCATTATCGCCTCTCCTAAAGGATGTTCCGAACCAATTTCTGCTACTGCTGCGAGACGAAGCACCTCATCTCGTACGAGTGCCGGAGAGGCTTCTACAGGAACAATGTCCGTAACGTTAGGTTGACCCTTTGTCAGCGTCCCAGTCTTGTCGAAGACGACTGTTGTGAGCTTTTGAGCTCTTTCCAGAACTTCCCCATTTCTGATCAAGATGCCGTTTTCAGCGCCTTTACCCACGCCAACCATTAGCGCAGCGGGGGTGGCGATGCCTATCGCGCAAGGACATGCTACAATGAGGACTGCTATGAACGAGAGGAGTCCGAGGGTGAAGTTGCCCAGGAGGTTCCAGACTATAAAAGCTAGAATAGCGGAGCCGACGACTCCTGGAACGAAGTAATATGCTACCTTATCAACGATCCTCTGGATTGGTGCTGAAGATGCCTGAGCCTCTTCAACCATGGTAGCAATCTGTCTCAACGTGGTATTGGCGCCGACCTGTGTTGCCCTGAACTTGAAAAGGCCGACTTTGTTTATAGTAGCCCCGATAACTGTATCACCTGAATCCTTTTCTACGGGAATGCTCTCACCCGTTATCATTGACTCATCTACGGATGAGCGCCCTTCAACAACGATTCCGTCTGTTGGAACTTTTTCGCCTGGACGGACGATAACGATTTCTTCAACTTCAACATCTTCGGCAGGAATCTCTGTTTCCACCCCATTTCTTATTACACGTGCAGTTGTTGGGGCAAGGTCTAGGAGCTTTCTTACTGCAACAGCGCTTCTCTTTTTGATGATATCCTCCATGTATTTTCCGAGGAGGACGAAGGCGATTATGACGGCTGAGACCTCAAAGTAGACGTCGTGCTCTTTAACTGGAAGGACTCCTGGAAATATCAGGATAAAAGAGCTGTAGATGTAGGCGGTGAGCGTTCCCACAGTTATGAGGACATCCATGTTGATGTTTTTACGTTTAAGTGCATGATACGAGCCTACGTAAAAGGTCCATCCCCCGATGAATTGAACTGGCGTCGTTATGATGAAGAGCCACCAACCCCACGTAAAGAAGGGGAGTTGAGGGACTGGTGCCCAAGTTAGTAATGTAGCTCCCGCCGCCAGTGCAAGAAAGGCTGCTGTCCTCATTATTGCGAGAATAACAACGCCAGATAGAGCAACAGTGATCCTGCGCTTCATTCGTCTTAACTCGGCCTCAGGAGCTAGAAAGGTTCGTCTACACTCTTCGCTGCAGAAATAGTAGGTTTTACCTCCCACAAAAGCTGTCAGACCTTTTTCAGCGTCAACTTGCATTCCACAAACTGGATCTCTAGGCATTTAGTCACCACATTTTTTTATTATTTTTGATATTTATCGAGAAGTATCCCAATCGCACTTCCTATTGCTCGCTAGCTTTGGGAGAAGGCTTCCAGCTTATTGCAAAAGCTCCGCTAGTTATCCCCAGCACCGCTCCTACGAAGAAACCCCCCATGCCTAGGAAGCTGATGACTGAGAAGACCAATATCACTATTCCCCACATCCAGTGTTCCTCTGGACGGGTATTAAGTATCACCGCGCTAATAATCACAATTACTCCTGCCGCCAGTCCCACAAGCATAAGGTTACTCATGAAACCAAATGGGACACCAAAGCTACCCATCATACCCTGGTAGCCGCCCATTACTCCATAACCGTACAAGCCATTCATAAACAGAACGAACATCATTCCACCGTTTACAACCATTAAGACCCAGCCTATAAGCGAGAGAATGAAAACTGTTGTCTGTCTTCTGTTCTCCAAAGTCATTTTGCACAATCCTCCGCTAACTAATCATACTCTTCTATTCCTATAAATGCGCCATGCCAGTTGTGGAACCAGATAGCACCCGTGTAACTGTTCACGTTTAGCATCCCCGATATGCTTCCATCCTTAGAGAAGTCAAGCGTGTAGAAACCATAAAACGTGTCAGGGTCATTTGCTTTTGCTGATGGGAAGTTATTATCCAACCACCTCTGAGCAATTTCAACAGCATTTCCAGGACTAACAGACATATTATTAGCAGTGGATGTCCCACTGAATCCACCCATCATACCGCCCATCATCCCATACTTGGTGTTCCACATCATGTTAGGACCGGGCTCAGGAGCAATCCTACCCGTGGATTTGTCAACCAGAAGCTCAAACGCGTTTA
>JAUPKU010000133.1 GCA_030837285.1 Thermoproteota archaeon
CGTGTGCTCTTCCGATCTGGGCTTTTACTCAAATTCTTTACGAATAATCGCTCGTGTAGATACTAAACTTGAAGTCCACTTCAGTACTTTATAGAAGATTATTTACTATTGTTTTGAAGATTATGGGCAGGGTCCCTAGAAACACGGGTAATGTAATCCTAGCGACATAGCTTTTTTTCCTTAGCATTTTTAGATTCAATAATAGACCTATACCTGTTAATAATAAAGTAGCAATTAAGGTTAGGCTTTCATAGTAAGCATTGACATGAGCTGGAAGAGTTGAATAGAAAAGGAATTCACCTATAACCAATTGGAAGTATTCTCCGCTGTAACTAAACTTATTAGTAAATCTCCCGTCGTGCGAAAGATCTTCTGCAATTCTTTTAAGAGTTGTTTTCATCATGAATGCATCATAGAGGGCAACAGACATTAAAATGATGATTAAAGTTATGCCTTCGATAAATGCAGACAAATTGTACCCGACTTATTTCAGGTCTCTGAAAAACACTTTGTTGCATGCTTTCTAGTTGAGAAGAAGTAGTAAACTGACCTTACACAGATTTAACTTTATTTTCCTCGCAAATACTCACACGTCAAACTCAGTCGAAGTCAGCAAGTAATTTTAAATCAGACTGAAAAGAATCTTACTCTCGCACGCGATACAATCACACCATAAAACATTACACAAACTGACTTTGAAATTGTGAAAAATTCATGATGAATAACAGTCCCTTTTCATACCGAACATCATGAACTTGAATCGTTTTTTGTACTTTTTCCAAGACAAAAAACCCCAAAAAACCCGTAAACAAACCGGAAAAGCACAATCCAGCCACATCGACCCCCTACCACCTAAGACAAAAGAGCCTCAGCCTCAGACACACAGAGACTTCAAGAATTCAAACACACAAAAATCTGAAAAATGCACTCTACAAACACATCGAAAGTTATATTCGAAAACAGGGAAGAAGTTAAGTAGTCCCAACAATCAGCAAACAATTACTCCCTAGAAAAAAAAGTAACAAAGACAATTAGACAAGAAAAATAGACGACCACGCACAATCCTCTCTCCACTCATTTACTTCAAACCCTTTCAACACCCATAGGTTTATACATTAATAATTCATAAATCATTTTAATTCTTGTTTTTTTCATCCTGGTGACTTCGGTGATAAAATACAAGACCATCAAGACTGGCTACTGGCGTCCAAAAACAGACTACTGCGAAATTATCGCAAAATCTGTTGAAAAATTAATCGAAGATGGTGATATAATAGTAGTTTCAGAGAAGGCGATTTCAATTGCTGAAGGAAACATCTTAGACGAGAGCAAAATTAAACCCGGCTTCTCAGCACTGTTTCTAGCGAAGTTTTGGTCACAAATAATCTGGGGCTACATCTTAGGAACTATATGCCACTTCAAGACTGAGCGTATAAAACATTTGAGGCGTCTTCCTATAAGAGAAGGTGCAGCCCATAAACAATTGATCTTGAACTATGCTGGTTTATTGCAAGCCATGAAGTACGGTTCTGAGGGTGGTATAGATATAAATAACATGCCTTATTCTTATGCTTGTCTCCCTTTAAGTTATCCTACAAAACAGGCAAACCAGATACTCGATATAGTAACGACTAGAACCGGAAAGACGGTTACAGTCATGGTAACCGATACTGACTCAACCTTCTCTTTCCACAATTTCCACTTTACCTCACGCCCAACGTCTATAAGAGGAATATTCTCGTACGGCGGTTTCTTTTCGTTTACTATAGGAAGATCATTCAAACTACGACAAAGGGCAACACCATTAGCAATAGCTGGACAAAGACTTGACGTTAATGAAGCCCTACATTATGCGGAGATCGCTCATCACGCTCGAGGCTATGGAGCCGGAAGAACCATTTGGAATGCAGCTGATAAATTCAGAGTTAGATATGATAAAATAACTTGGGAAATGCTAGACAGTTTCGAACACTTTCCAATAGTATTAATTAGGAGTTTGAAATAGTCTCCTCTCACACCCCAAGTGTAGCTTAAGAAACCACGAACAGATTCATAGAGGGCCTTCATCTTGACGAAGTATGCCGGACTTGCTCTAACTCTTATCTCAATGTGTCATGGTATTAATCACATATACTATGCACTCGTCCCCCTTATCGTCCTAATACTTGCTAAAGATCAGTCAAACCTCACATACGGAATACTAGTCTCTTCATTCCTTCTCACATACTCTTTCCTGCAAACCCCCTTCGGCTACTTATCAAAGAAACTAGGTAGAAAAAGACTCCTAGTAGCAGGCTTCTTTACAACATCATTTTCATTCTTAATTCTAGGCTTCATAGACAACATGTTCCTTTCAGGGCTACTTCTCCTTCTAGCTGGTGTCGGTGGTAGCACCTACCACCCTAATGGCGTGCCTTTTTTAACCGAGTTCTACAGTGAAAAAAGAGGACAAGCTACAGGCTTTCATCAGACAGGAGGATCCATAGGTTCCGTAATAGCTCCTTTCCTCTTGACCGGTACCACCTTACTAAACCTTGATTGGCGAACAACCCTAATTATTCTCTCTATTCCCGGGTTCATAGCCTCAATTACGGTATGGTTTTTCCTGCCTGAACAGACAAATCCTGCCGCCGATGCCAAAGTACTACCATCAAAAGAAAGAGCGAGGTTCAACATCAAACTATACCAAAACGTAATTTTCCTCATGCTAGCCGCAGTAACATATAACCTTGGAACAAGAGCAATAGACGCGTTTGCTCCACGCTACTTCAAAAGTGGTCGAGGTATAAGTGACTTTGACATATTCTTTCTCGTTTCAATGCTCAAAGTCGCCGGGCTTTTTAGTGGCCCATTAAGTGGAAGATTATCCGACATATTTGGAAGAAAAAAAGTACTTTTCATTCTAATTGTAATAGAATCAGTATCAACATACGCAATAACACTGATATCCATTGGCAGCTTGATACTTCCTTGTATTACCTTTGGATTTGCCTCATTCGGATTATTAGCTATAACCGATGCCTTTATGGCTGATATAGCACCGAAAGAGCATATGGCAACTTTCTTTGGAATTCAATTCACAGCAAGCTTCGCCGTCGGCGCTGTTATAGGGCCTGTCCTCGGCATTGTTGCAGATCTATATAACTACAACCTAGGCTTCACAGCAGTCAGTATAATAATCCCATTTAGCATAATACTCCTAACACGAGTACAGAATAAGGACATAATATAAATAAACAAAACACGGTAAATCAAGAATCAAAGCATCACAGTCCGCATTATTCTTCCTGAATTTTAGAGGTTCTATTGAAGCTAGCTCACTTCATAGTTAGTAACTATGTTTTCGGTTATGACCAGACTATGGAGAAGAGTATCAATTGAGAACATAATACTTGAGTAAGATGAAGTCATATCTTTACTCCTTGAAAAGATAATTAATAGGACTATACTTTCATGTTATAATTAACAATATAAGAGGTTAAGATTTTGAAAGCCCAGATAGTATTAACATCATCAGAATCCAAGAGACTAATTGCAAAGGCTGTTTCACAGATTGATAGTGTCAAAAACGCCCTGAAGAAAGGCATTATAATCATCTGTAGAGGCGGAACAAACGCTTTTATCGCAGAGGAGTTGACCGGACAACAAATCGACAAGGGGAGATTCACAGCTGGCTACATCGGGCCCAAAGGACTGAGTGTTAATCCGAAAATTCCAAAAGAAATCATACTTGTAGATGGCAAACTCAAGGACAATTCAGCATTATCAGAGGTCATGAAAGATCTTAGAACAGGGGACGTCATTATTAAAGGAGCTAATGCAATAGGCCCAGATGGGATCCCCGCGGTCTTACTTGGCAGAGGACAGCCAAATGCTAATGGAGGAACTCTGGGAATATTCGAAGTTGCATCAATGGCTAGAGGAGTTGAAGTGATCGTGCCAGTAGGCTTAGAAAAGCTCATTCCATGCTCAGTTCTTCTTGGATCAAGAGAAATATCTTCCTCAAAAATTGACTATGCCATAGGGGTACCATGCGGATTAGTCCCGATATTTGGTACAGTTGTAACGGAGATTGAGGCAATAGAAGCTCTGACAGGCGCAGAAGCCATCCCAATTGCAGCAGGAGGAATTGGAGGAGCTGAAGGAAGCATAGTCCTTCTAATAACCGGCGAAGAAGCCAAAGTGAAGCATGTCATAAAGATCATAGAGAGTATAAAAGGTGAACTCCCAGTACTGGAACCAACATAAATTAGCAAGATATAAAACATAAAAAAGAAGATTAATCTAAGGGCACTCAACTGTATTTCCTAAAGAAATAAAAAAACTTTGTTTGGTGACTATAATGCCAAATGTAGTTGTTGATTTGTCGAAATGTTCCGGAGAAGCCACATGTGTTTCGGTTTGCCCAGTGAACGTCTACGACATGAAGAAGCTTCCTGAATATCCCAGTTCCCAGAAGTCAGTTCCAACAAGAAAACAAGATTGCATCCAGTGCATGGCTTGCGTAGCATCCTGTCCAGAAGACGCCATTACTGTAACAGACTAATTCCTTCCTCTTTCTTTTTCTTTTTATTTTTAAAAAACTAAGCAAAACCTATTTTTAACACGCGCTTTTAATACCGATACTAAATTAAAGTGTAATTTTTTATTAATTCTTCTAAGTTTTTCTAAAGAACTCTACGGAAAGTATTATATAGAAAAGAATGATTACTTGTCGCCAGTGATAGGTGAATATTTTGACTGAGAAAATCCTCTGTAAAAAATGTGGTTTCCTACTATACTGGGGTGAGGCAATAAAGGAACGCCTCTTCTTCAGGCTTTCTGAAGAAATGGTGTTGCATAGATACGGAGATAAATGCCCAACATGCGGTTCACCCCTATCCAAGGAAGACGTCAATATCATAATAGAGAATTAAGGTGACACAACAATGCATGATCCAGCATTAGTTAAAGAATTAGAGGAAAAAGCAAAGCAAATCAGAAGAGACATCTTGTATGTACTAGGACATGGTGGTGCTGGAGGTGGTGGTCACACTCCAGGAGACATGTCGATGGTCGAGTTAGGAGTTGCACTCTATTACCATCACATGAAACATGACCCAAAGAATCCCCTCTGGCCCGACAGAGATAGATACGTCTTATCCAAAGCACACTGCTGCGTAGCTTCATACGCTATACTTGCTGACTTAGGCTACTTCAGTAAAGATGTTCTGACCACATATCAAGACTGGCACAGCATCCTGCAAGGCCACGCCGAAGCATGGTCCACACCAGGTATTGAATACTCAGGTGGATCTTTAGGACAAGGTTTTTCATTTTCGGTTGGAATGGCATTTGCGGCCATGGCTAAAGCGCCTAAAGTGGGTTTGGCTGGCTTCGAAGCAAGACAACCAAAGTATAGAATTTATACAATCACAGGCGATGGAGAGCTTTGCGAAGGACAAATCTGGAGCGGTGCTCTAACAGCAAGTAGCTACAACCTCTGGAACCTGATTAACATAGTTGACTACAACAAGTATATGGGCACACAACCATCTCAAGGACCAATAAATATGGAACCTCTCGCAGATAAATGGCGAGCATTCGGATGGCACGTTCTCGAATGCAATGGCAATGATATGGCAAGCGTCCTAGATACCCTAGACTACGCGGAAATTCTTCCAGGCGCAAAGCCTAGATGCATCATCGCACACACGACAAAGGGTAAAGGCATCGCAGAACTAGAGGAGATGCACGCCCATACCAGCCCAATACCCAAGGAAACATATCAGAAATGGATGAATGTATTAAAATAGAAAGGAGAAGATGATTGACATGCCAAAATACGTAAGAGCAAAAATAGGTGACGTTACAGCAGGTATAAGTGCAGCTATAGGTGAAGCTTTCACCCAACTCATTCAGACGGATGATAAGATAGTGGCCGTGGGTGCAGACTCTCTTCCGTGGAATATCCCCGCTGCCGCAGTAAAGTACCTGAAAGAGAAGGCCCCCGAACGCTACTTCGACGTAGGTATTACAGAAGATCACTTTGTAACTGCCGCAGGGGGCGTAGCCTACGAAGGATTCAACGTATTCTGCTTTGACATGGGCTGGCTATACTTTAGAGGATGGAACCAGATTAGACAGAGCATTGCTACAGACAGATTCAACATAAAAATGTTTGGAAGTGCAGGATGGTCGGCGGGTGGTGGAGTCTCACACGAAGTATTCGAAGACTTTGCTCTCATGAGAGTCATTCCAAACATGATGGTATGCGCGCCAGCTGACTCTGTAGAAGCGAAAAAAATGACGTTTGAAGCTGCAAAGTACATAGGACCCTTATGGTGCAGAACTCCTGGTAGAGCTGTAACTCCTGTGATATTTGAGGAAGACTATCCCTTCCAGCTTGGTGTAGCAGCAACTGTACGTGACGGTAAAGATGCGACAATAATCGGTGCACAAGATTGGGTCTACAAGAGCATTATGGCAGCTGAAACCCTCGCCAAGGAAGGTATAGACGCGAAAGTCATAGACATGAGCACCATCAAACCACTAGACAAGAAAGCAGTCCTACAATCTGCTAAGGAGACAGGCGCCATTGTCACAGCAGAGACAGCCAGCATAATCGGCGGCCTAGGCGAAGCCGTAGCAAGCACTCTTGTGGAGAACTATCCCATACCGATGAAGAGAATCGGCATAAGAGATAGATTCGGACAGTCAACGAGAAATGAGGCTGTCATGGATGCTGACTATAATCTCACTGTCGCAGATCTGGTCTCAGCAGTCAAGGACACTGTGAATAGGAAGAAGTAAAACCTCTCTCATTCCCTTTTTTTTCTGTATTTAGCACGTGCTAACGTATTAAGTTCTTCTTTTTTTTCTGTGTAGACTTTTTCTTGTGTATGCTAATTGCGTCTGCGAAGATTTTTCCAAAGTATGTTAAGTGTATTTCTTTTCCTTTTGTTGACTGCCTCTTCTCCACAAAACCTTTGCCTTCAAGTCGGCTTACAATTCTGCTAAAGTGATTCTTAATAATTGGATCGAGTGAGTCTTCACCTAACCACTTTATTATTAAACCCAGCGTCTCAGATTTGCCTTCGTGTTCACTTAGCTTCAGTAGAATAGTCTTTTCTTCATCAATAGGTCGCTCAAATCTCTGGCCGGGTAAGTATATTTCCTGTGGTGAACTTCCAGGAATATTTCTTGTCCTTGAGAACCAGTCTTTAAAATTCTGGTCTTCTGGAGATGGCACGTACCATCCCCTCTCCTGTGGAGGTACAATGTAAATTCTTACTTTTATGAACATAAGAGAGATCGTCACCGTTGCCCCATAGGCCTCCTTTGTAGTGGAAGTGGAGTCAATAAGCACCTCTCTTTTTCTTCCCTCAACTTCTTTTTCGAGAATTCTGTATAAAGTAGAAAAAACATTCTCATAACTCTGAGGATTAAAGCCTACAATTAAAGTATTGGTATACGTTGATGAAAGAAATTTCGATAAGTCATTTGCATTTATTTGAGATGCAAATCCGTACTTGTCCTTTTTCTCATCAAAGAGAAGATATATTGCTTCTATCTGCTCATTTTCTTTCCAAAAGCTAATTCCGTCTATTATGCGTTGGTAGTCGTTTCCAACCATGCAGATAAGTGTGACCATTTATAGTCCGCCAAATGTCGTTGTATGAACTTTAAATGGTTATCCTTTTTGAATTTTCCTCCACTCTGCTTACTATAGAATGCATATAATGCATTCTCTTCTCAAGGAAAAAATCTTTTCTTCCGACGAATTAGATATGAGAGACTTAAATGTCCCTAGAAAATTAGATTCATAAAGGGTAGGAGTTTATGGGAGTCCCAATCCCTCTTCTTCCTATTCAGGTTCTTCTCCGCCATTCCAACCTGACTTCGCTTTCGCGTCATCAAAGCCTTCGGGCATCAATATCCATTCTCTAAGATGTGTTTTTGATGGTTTTTCAGACTTTATGTCATTATTCCTGTTTCATTTCGACCTCTTACCGGGAGAAGCCAAGATTTAAACAGGCTATCCATCAGGACTTTCTACTTACCACAAGGATTTTATCCTCTGATTTTCGATTTACACTATCACTCCTACCTGATTAAATATTATTATGAAAAGTTACTATTAGATATTGTTTGAGAATCTTATGATAAAAATGCAGTCTTGATACTGTCTTTTTTATATTAATAATTTATGCAGAAAAATGTTTTTTTGAGAAATCAAAGCAAAGATTAATAATTCATTAACAAATTTATGTCAATAACTACATGCACAAACAGAATCATTCAATTTATGTCTAATATTGATTCTTCTATTTTTCCTTCATTTTATTGAGTTGCACGCACTGTACATAAAAAGATACTTTAAAGTATATTTATATATGGATATGTATGGAGAAAAACATATATAGAAAAAACAAAAATAGTGATTAGCCATGAGCCGAGAAGAAATTCTTAAACTTTTAAATGATCCAAAGAATGGACAATACTATAAGAATATTCTTGAGCTTTGTAAAACCCCAATTACACCGGCTGATCTTATGAAGAACTTCTCATCTAGGCGAGGAAGATTCACTTTCATTGGTCAGGACGCTTTCAATGCTTTATTAAATCTGAAGAAACAAGGTGCTGTTGATTTCATAGATGGCAAATATGTTACAACTCAACTTGGTCAATCATTAATGACCTAAGGGCAGTTTTTTTATTCTTCACCTATTGTTTGGTAAAACTTTTTTTTCCTATTTACGGGGATGTGCATTTAATAGAGAATTTTTTTTAGCATGCGCTTATAGCGAACATAAACTTATTTAGTAGCCCGAGTTTTTTATGTCTAAAAAAGTGATGATGCTTCCTTGACATTCGACTTGAAGGTATTCTATGAAACTGCCAACAGAATAAGAGAAAAGGCAAAAAGAGAAGGAAGATTATTGGATAATTCCTCAAATGACGAGCTTGTATCTTTATTGGAAAAGGAACCGGGAATTAAGAAAACTATTTATGGGAATTTTGTTGCTGATAGTGAACCAACATCCCGGTCGGCGATGTTCACCAAGAATAGTGTTGACTCTCCTTTTGGCGATGATGAATCTCGCTTGCTAATTCAATGTGAGAATATTTTGGCTAAGGAGCGACTAATCTCCGTCGATAGAATCGTTGGAAATAGTCAAAGTGATACTATTGTTAGATTAATTGTTCCTGAACGCTTTGTTCATCTAGCTTTTGGGGGAAGAAATCTTTTCATACCTGTAAAAAAAGAAGTTACCAATCCAGATTATCAAATATTGTTTTTTGCTGACCAAGCCTTTGAAACTAATAAAACAAAACCTCTCCCCGAGAAAGACATCAGCATCAGGTTAGCTATGTTAGATGACGGTCAATTTGTTAAAGTAATTAGGAATGGAAACTACATTGGTGAATATAAGAAGGGAGTCTTTGCAGCTGAAGATTGGATGGCTAAGACAAGAAGAGGCGGCATTTTCTTGCATGCTGGTTGCAGAGAGGATTATCTACAGACACCAAAAGGTGACTATAGAACCGTGAGAACACTACTGGTAGCTTTATCAGCAAATGGCAAAACAACTCTTTCCTCCAAGATTCTAGCTAGGAAAGGTAAAGAGAGATCTTGGCTGATACAGGATGACGGAGGAACACTTATGCCTAATGGCTCTTTTCATGGTTTTGAGGCTGGAGGAATATTCGTTAAAACTGAAGGTGTAAATCCCGGAGAGCAAGTTGAAATTTACTATGGTTTACTTAAAGATGAGACACTATGTGAGAACGTCTGGGTGGATGAAACTGGAGACTTTGATTTTTATAATTACGAAAAAACGTCAAATGGCCGAGCAGTAGTGCCAAGAAAGTTTTTCATGCATGCTAGTTCGTACATTGATGTTGAGCGGATTGATAATTTGATCCTTATCACTAGAGGACCATTGATTCCGGCAATTTCGAAATTGTCTCTAGAGCAAGCAGTTGCACTCATGATATTGGGGCAGGCAATGGAATCTTCAGCTGGGGATCCAACTAAAGCAGGAACAATAAGAAGCGAATTCTTCTATGACCCATTCGTTTCCGGAGATAGAGCTGAACACGCTATTAGATTTTATAATATACTAAAAGGATTACCCTATAAAATGAACTTTTATCTACTAAATACAGGCGGAATAGGAGACGGTTCACGTTACATGCAGATAAGGTTAGAATATACACTGAATATCCTAGATTCATTATTCCGAGGTGGACTTGATAGTGACGATGACTGGGTTGATTCAATTTCAGGATTCAAGGTTCCAAAGGCAGTCAGACTAATAGATGACATCTACTGGACTCCTGAAAAACTCTACTCAAAAGCTGAATTCGATGAGAAGCAGAGAACTCTGAACAATTTTAGAAATGAGATTATTAGTAATCTAGGTAATAAAATTTCTCCTGAGATCAGGGACTGCTTTAAAAAAACTGATGAAGGGCGTGCAACGCTTACGTTCGAAATTAGTAAGACAGACTATGAAGATGATGAGTAAGAGACGTGCTAGTGCACGTTTCTATAATAAACATTTTAATTCATTGAAACCTGTTGAAAGAGTTCTCTTTGCTTTTTTTTCTTTAAGTAGCCTGAGGGCATTGATGAAATTGTAATCCTTCTCCAATCGGGCCATAACATGATGATTTTACTTTTCTTCAACATCTTCTATCCCCATCTGCGTAATTGCGAAACGTGCTTCAGCTTCTGGAAGATATGGGCTGTCAATTACATGGATGACGCGGGTGTTTGCTTTTCCTTTTCTTATGTAGAGTCTGTGTGTTGATGCATGAGCTACAATATTACCTCCTGCAGGTCTATTTGGATCGCCGAAGAATGCTTGGGGGTTTGATTGAATCTGATTAGTAATTATGACGGCGCAGTTATAAAGTTCGGCTAAGCGAAGTAGTTTGTGAACGTGCTGGTTAAGTTTCTGCTGTCTCTCTGAGAGCATCTCTCTTCCAACATATTCGCCTCTAAAGTGGCTGATTAACGAATCGACTATGATGAGTTTGATTTTCTCCTCTTCAACCACTTTGTATGCTCGATCTACGATCAGTAGCTGGTGATCACTGTTGTAACATCGTGCATAAATGATGTTTTCCAGAATTTTCTTCGGGTCAAGGCCTCTCAGTTTGGAGATCTCGTTTATTCTTTGAGGTGAGAATGTCCCTTCAGTATCTATGAATAGGATTTTACCGCCTAATCCTCCTTGCTCAGGAGGTTGCTGGGCTGTTATACAGAGTTGCATACAAATCTGGCTTTTACCAGTTCCATATTCTCCGATGAACTCGGTCATCGCCTGCGTTTCAATTCCGCCGCCCAGTAGATTATCCAAATTCTTGCTAGATGTGGTTATTCGTTGGGCTTTCTGCTTCTTATCAAAGAGTTCTAGGGCAGTCATAAAGTCAAGTCCGATAACTCTTCTAACCTATTGTAGGAGAGACGTAGCTGTCTCCTCACTTATGCCAGTTTTATCCATAAGCTCCTTCATGGGAGTTATTGCTATTGATTCTATGGTTGTGA
>JAUPKU010000134.1 GCA_030837285.1 Thermoproteota archaeon
AACTACCCGATCCCGCTAAGCTAGTGGCAAAGAGAATCATTGAAGAATTAACTGAAGAACCAAAATACAGGATATTCACTCGTCCACCTTAAAATGGCGAGTCAGAATGAACTTACTAGAAGAAACAAAATCTCTACTCAAGAGGTATGACGTAAGACCTCTACGGAGAATAGGTCAGAATTTCTGCGTAGATCCTAAGTTGCTGGAGAGTCTCGTCAAGTACTCGAGGGTAAATGGTGACGATATTATCCTTGAAGTCGGCGCTGGATTTGGCTTCTTAACGGAACTTCTCTCAAAGTCCGCAAAAGAAGTAATGGCGATTGAAGTTGACCCGAAGCTTGTCAAAGCATTACGAGATAAGTTCTCAGCTAAAGATAATGTTAAGATAATAGAAGGCGATGTCCTAAAGACGTCTCTTCCACCCTTTGATAAAGTAGTTGCAAACCCTCCTTATTCTATCTCCTCGCCTCTCATCATGAACATTCTTGAAAAGAAATTCACCTCCGCTGTATTAACTCTCCAAGATGAATTCTGTAAAAGAATGACAGCGAAAGAAGGAAATCAGGAATACGGAAGTCTATCAGTGGTAACAAATGTTAAAGCCAATATCAAGTGTTTAGAGCAGATTCCAAGAAGCAGTTTCTACCCCCAGCCAGAGGTTAAATCTCGTATAGTCTTGATTGAACCCAAGGAACGCCCACCCAACTTAAAGGACGAAAAACTATTCTTCAGTCTTACCAAGTCTCTCTTCACCGAGCGTAACAAAAAACTTGGGAACGCTCTTCAAGTGTATTTTTTAAAGAAGACCAGTGTCGATAAAGCAGAGGTAAAGAAGCTCTTTGAAGACTTCCCCTATCTTGAATCAAGAGTCCGCTCCCTAAAACCTGAAGAAATCGTGGAAATTGCCAATAGACTCTACGAGATAAGCAAGAGCAGGAAAATCTCGGTCGAAGGAAACTCGTTCTACATTTTCCCAGAAGTCTATATGCCATCAGATGACACTTTCCTATTAGCAGAACAAATAAAAAGGGAAACAGACTGCAAAAGATGCTTGGACATTGGAACAGGATGTGGCATACTAGGCATCCTCATGGCCAAAAAGGCACAAGAGATAGTGGCAGTAGACGTTAACCCCCATGCAGTAGAATGTACAAAACTGAATTCCAGAATGAACGCTCTTTCTGAGAAGATTGAGGTTAAATATAGCAACTTATTTGACAGTATAAGCGGTCGATTTGACTTGATCGTTTGCAACCCTCCATATCTTCCCTGCACAGAAGATACTGGAGAAGAACTTGCGAAAGCTTGGGATGGCGGTCCCTCAGGGAGAAGAATGATCGATCAATTTCTAAGGGATGCACCTCGCTTCCTTGAGAAAGACGGAAGAATATTGATAATTCAGTCGTCATTGTCCAATTCTGAAAAGACAATAAGAATCCTAGAAGAGTCACATTTCAAAGTAGAGATCATAATAAAGGAGAAACTTGATTTCGAGGAGCTAGTGGTCATCAAGGCGGTTTATGAAGATTAAGGGCGAGGAAGAAGTGCCAACGAACCTATCGCCCAGAGTGCAGTGATTTTGAGAGGAAATACCTTGCAGCTAAGACATTACCCGATAGAATAGCTACACTCCAGGAGCTTCATGCAGCAATACCCAAAACACAAGGGTACGAAGCGATTGAGAAAGCAGTTGAAGACGAAGATTGCAAAAATGCGGATGGAATTGGGGGAGAAAAGAAATGGAAGAGCAGTAGGATCTGCGAGTGGGAGATTCGCTATTAGAAAGGAAGGCACAGTTCAAATTGTGATATTAGGGATTACAGGCTCAGGGAAGAGTTCTCTCCTTAGCTTCCTTACCAAAGCTAAACCGAAAAAACTTGACCAACCCTTCACAACAACAGAACCAGTTCCTGAAATGATGAATTTTGAGGATATTCAAATCCAACTGATTGAGGCTCCGGCTATATTTGAAGGGGCAAGTGCAGGAGATGGTTGAGTTTTCAAAGTTTTAAGTTTGGCTAGGAACTCAGACGGTCTTATCCTAATCATAGATCTGTCAAGAGGTGATCTTAGCGAGCAGTTGAAGATGATTATTAAAGAATTGAATACTACTAATATCATTGTGACAGAGAGGAGAAGAAAAGTTGAAGTAGAAATGAAAGAGAATGGTGGAATGCAAGTTGTTTGCTTCGGTAACTTCGATGGAACACCAGACAATGTGAAAGAAATTCTTTAAGACGCTGGGATTGAACATGCTATACTCAAAATCTATAGTGAAGCACAAATTGAAGATGTAATCTCAAGCATCACCCGCAAAACCCTTTATAAACCAGCAATAGTTGTAGCCAACAAGTTTGACACTGCTTACGCAGATCAGAAACTATCCTCGCTGGACGAAGCCTTCGACAACCTAACAATCATAGATATCAGTTACTATGCGAAGAGACGTCGACAAAATCGCAGATAAAATATTTGAAAGCTTCAATATAAAAAGATTATACACCAAGCGAATCGTTCAATAACCCTCTGAGAAGACAATAATAATGAGAACTGAGTCCAAAGTCGGAGATGTAGCAAAGACTGTTCACAGTACTTTTTATGAAGAATTCAAGTATGCAAAAGTCTGAGGGTTAACCAAGTACTCGAGCGAGAGAGTTGGTATGAACCACGTTTTAAAGGACGGGATATTATCGATTTACATGTCTAGTTCTGACTTCAACTTTATTTGAAGATTCCTTCTGAAGACGCCCATCATAAGCGTAGCCTCTCTTTTTGATATAAACGCCCTAGAGACAACATTGTGAAAAGCCTTAGTAGCTAAATCACGCTTATGCACCGGAAGACTGGACTCCTGAGAGAATTGGTCGAAAAGTCTGATCAGCCAAAGGAGATTATCTCTACTAACCTCCTCAAAGCATCCTCTTGGACGCTCGGATTTAGCCTTCCATAGCTCATATAACAATATCGCCGTCGCAGAAGAGACATTCAATGTCCTATACAAGGGACTTGAAGGAATTGAAACAACTACATCACATCTACGGAGTTCCTCATTTGAGAGGCCTTTGCTCTCTCTTCCAAAGAGCAAGGCAATAGTCCCCTTGATTGTCACAGCTTTTTTAGCCAGTTCCTCGGGAGTAACAGATATTCTGAAGACATTTGAAGTTTTCTTTGCATGAACCGCAGTTGTGCCAACAATGAAGCTAACACCCTCAAATGCCTTATCTAGATCAGATACGATGACAACGCGATTTAAAACATCTTTGGCATGAGCTGCGAAAGCTTCTGCTTCAAATCCTAACTCCATTCGAGGATTAACTAGCCAAAGATCACGAAAGCCAAAGTTCTTAATCAACCTCGCGACAGTGCCAACGTTCCCCCCATGCTCTGGTCCCACTAGTATAACACGGACATTCATTCAAAATATCCTCCAAAGGATAATACGAAAGATGATACACTTTATTGTGCCTTCACATTCTAGAATAAATACTAAAGGTTTTCTTTAAGAAAATCCTGTAGAGCTGCTCTCAGAGGAAGTTCAAAGAGTTTTCCCGTACGATTTAATAATTCTCTCCCCTTCTCCGTTAAGGAGTAATATTTTATTCGCTTTCTATCCTTTTGAACACATTCTCCAGAGATGAAGCCATCTTCCTCCAACTTGTACAAAAGGGGATAGACTATTCTTGGATGAAAGCTTTGATCAGTCACTCTCTCCATTTCCTTTATTACACTATAGCTAGACTGAGTCCCAAACACTGTCCAATTTCTTCCTGTAAACTTATTGATAATGCTTTCTCAATCTGGCTCAGGAGAACTTAGGAGGGTAGTTTCCTTTTATATTTACGCAAATCTGATAAACTTAAGATATTGTGAATGTTATGAGCGAAGACATTCTGATTGACGGCGTTATTCGTGGCTTCAGTAAACCCCTTATTCTTTGGCTCGTCTGCGTAAGACCCATGTATGGTTATGACTTAATAAAAGAATTCAGAAGGCTAACTGGGAAAAGACTTATGCCCGCAGTGGTTTACCCGTTTCTACACTCTCTTGAGGAGAGAGGTTATCTAGTTGGCAAATGGGTTAAAAAAGGAAAGAGGCAGATAAAGAGCTATACAATTACAAGAGATGGAAAGAAGCTTCTCAGAAGAATAACCACTCTATTGGGTAAACCCATCAGAGAAATGATGATGGAATTGCTAACAAGAGAAAATCAGAGTACCTTAGAGTATACGAACGAGTTTCAAGAAGCATATTTCTAAGGATACCATATGGCCTTAGAAACAAGTGCTTATTTCTTGAATGCTGTTCCCAGAAAGCTTCTTCCGAATTTATAGAGGATGTTAGGTTTCAATGCACCCTTTTTTAGGAGGCGACCGATGACAGGACTGGTTATTCTAGACTGCCAGTCCACGTTTCCTTCTTTTGATATAAAACTCAATAATGAGTCATCTTTCTTTAAGGCATTGAAAAGATAAGTTACCTCGTTATCACTCAATGAATCCAAGAAAGATCTTGCTTTTACACTAAATGCGATTTCCTTTCCTAGTTTCAACTTCCAAGATCTTTCGTAACCAGCTAGCGATTCTCGTCGGAGAAGCTTCTCTGTTGATTGTGATAATTCTTTAGATAGAGTCTTGGCAGCTAATTTAGCACATGACATGCCATAATATAGTCCTCCGCCTGTAGTTGACTTGACTTGACCTGCTGCATCACCAACAATTATAACGCCGTCAGATACGGTTCTTCTTAATGTCCCTCCAGTTGGGATAGGATGTACACTTGACTCTCCCATGAAGCAGCCCTTAAGCTTGCAGCTTGCAACGGGATGTTTGCTAACAAATTCTCTAAGATAATTCATAGCAGGCTTGCCTGAATGAATATTTACACACAGACCAACTCTAGCCTCGTCGGAGCCTAAGGGAACTATCCAAGCGAAGAATCCTGGTGCATAAATTCTTCCGAAATATAGCTCCACAATGTCTTCTTTGATGTCACGGATTCCTTTCATTTGAATCTGGACACCCATTTTTCCGCCTGCCTGCTCTTGAGTGTAAATGCCAAGTTGACGTGCAACACCTGAATTAGCTCCATCTGCTGCGATGATCACCCTCGATCTTATAGTTTGATATTTATCCTGACATTTGAATTCCACGCTTACTCCAAAGGATGATATGGATATCCTTGTTGCTCTGGCATTTGTTATTAGACTAGCTCCGGCTTTAACGCATCTCTCTGAGAGCCAGGTATCAAAAACCCGTCTATCCAGAATGTACGCCTGGGTAGTATTGCTCTTTATCGTAAATGACTCTAAGCTAGGAGAATAGAATGTGGCACCTCTGATCTCTTGTAAGATGCCTACAGGTTCTAAGTCGAGTTCTCTCAAAGCTTCAGCTGAAATCTTCCCTGTACAATGTTGAGGCGAGCCTATTATTGAATGTTCTTCAAGAATTAAGATATTGAACCCGTTGTCAGCAAGAACTTTCGCAGCTGTAGAACCGACTGGTCCTGCACCAATTATAGTTACATCGTAATCCAACTACAATCTAGACTCCAAGCTTGATTAACAAAACCATTCCAGAATCAGTTAAGTTTTTAGACATAATGGCAAGTCCTGATATCAATTGGCTCTAATATGGGATGTCTTAGTATCTATACCGAGTTACCATTCTAGGAGTTGCTGAAGAACACTTTCTCTATCTCAGAAAGGATTAAGTCTTTTAAGGAGACTAGGTTTTGTGTCCTGGATAAGCAGGGCTTCAGGAATGGTGTATAGGTAGAGTTTATGTTCAAAGTAAACTTCACTCTTAGAAAGATGCCAATCGGAGAATACAAAGCTATGACTTATGATTCGTGTTCCCATGCACGCTTCGTTGCCTAATTTGGGCTTTAACTTTTCATTTCCAAAGGTGGTAAGATAAAGTGTTATAACTGTTGCTTCAGATATGTCACCGTCTAAAGCGTTGCCATTTACTATTGAGATTCGATCTTCCAAACCCTGCTTCTTCACTTCTTGCATTGCTCGATTGTAAAGATCTTCGCGTATCTCAAAGCCAACAGCCTTCTTCGCATTAAAGTCTTTGATGGCTATGATCAGGATTCGACCATCTCCGCAACCAATATCAAAGACGGTATCTTCTTGTCTCACGCTGGCAATTTCCAGCATCTTCTTTACTATCTCAATCGGGGTTGGCACAAAAGGAGCTAAACTCGTCAACAAACCACCAGTTTGATAAAAATGACAAGGTATAAATAACCCTATCGTCCCGTCTTTCATAAGGAATTTTGGAAGGATTGATCACCCACGCCTAGACTAAATAAGATAATGGGGCCGTACTACTGTCAAACGGCTTTGGGTCTTTGTATGCAAGCTAGAGAACTTTGTACCATGGGCGATTGTAAGAAAGTTTCGGAGATCTGCTCCGTCGTTTCAGGTTTATGCTCAGGAAACGACTTTGAAACATGCGGTAAAGAGTCGTCAATCTGTAAGCAGGTTTCGGCCAATTGTATGGAAGGACGGAATTCAAACGGATGTCAGAGGGCTAAGCTGGCTTGCGATGAGGCAAGAAAAATCTGTTCACAGAATAATGTGATACAAGGTGGATAAACGGAGAGAACAAATAATGCCTGCGAACGTGAAGATAATTGAACTTACTCAGAGCTCTCTAAAGAAGCCCGTACTTATCCAAGGACTTCCAGGGCTTGGTTTTGTCGGAAAGATAGCAGTGGACTATTTGATTGAACAACTCAATTCCATAAAGCTCGCTGAACTCTATTCGCCTCATCTAACTCTTCCCGACGGAGACGTTGGAATAAAAGTTGAGATGGATGGGACGTTTCTCCTTCCGAAATACGAGCTCTATGCTTACACGAAGAAAAGTCCAAACTTGATTTTCCTAACAGGTGATGTTCAACCTCGCGTGTGGGGACAGTATGAAGTTGCTGAGAGCGTCTTGGACTTCGTTGAAAAATTCGGCTGTGAAAAAATCATATCCTTGGGAGGCTACAGTGGACAATCTAGAGATCCAAATGTTGTCTACGCAATCGCAAGCGAGCAGGACATGATTGACGAATTGAAGAAGTTGGATACCCGTATAGCCCAGAATGGTCTAGTGAAAGGAGCTTTCGGAGTGATCTTAGGTCTGGGAAAAGAAAGACTCATGAAGTGCTTAGGGCTGCTAGGAGCAACTAGAGGTCAATATCCAGATATACGAGCTGCAAGAAGCCTCGTCAGACTTTTAACCGAAATGTATGATCTGCCCATAAACATGGAAGGCTTGGACAAGGAGATAGGACAGATGGAGACTAGGATGAGGTCACTCAGAGAGATGAGACAAGCCGGACCTGTTAGAGAAGAGAGACCAACAGAAGGAATACCTTCCAGATACATCTCGTAGCCCTTACATTTTATTTACTTGCCTAAAAAAGTGCCTTCAGAAAATCTATTCTGAGATCCAGTGTGCCGTCCCATCTTTAAGGTATTCCTTCTTCCAGATGGGCGCCTCATGCTTGTAGCGCTCAACTGCTTCTATGAGAACTGGAAAAACATCTTTCCGAGAAGCTCCTGTGACTACAACGTAGACCATCTCTTCTCCAACGCTGAATATGCCAGTTAAGTGGTGAAGTATTACATCTACTATTCCCGGCTTCATCCTGAGCTCATCCGAAATCTTTGTTAAAGCTTTTTCAGCTTCTTTTTCATGAGCTTCAAGTTCAAGCTTGTCTACTTCCTTTCCCTCATGTGTGAAACCTCTCACTATCCCTATGAAGGTGACTAATGCCCCGCTTTTCCTTGTTTCAGGATTACTTTTCACGTATTCCATTATATCGTAGAGAGAAACGTTTCCTTTTTTTTCTATTCCGATTCGTCCAACTTTCATAAAGAAACCTCTTCAAATAATTAAAATCATTTCAATAATCATTTATTCCGCGATAAAAAAAGGTTGTCTCAATCCATTTTAATCATACTAATTCATTCTTTACCTCAAAAGACCAAATGGTTAGCAAAGGTTATCTACTTTCAATCTGGTAAAAAAGAATTTTAAAGATTAGAAATGAGTATAAAAAAAGACTAATTCTCTTGATACTCCTTGAGGACTTCCGTCTTTGGTTCTAAGCCTAGCCCTGGCTTCTCTGTGAGAGTTACCCAACCTCTCTCTGGTTTGGGAATATCCTTGTAGATGATCTCTCCTACCTTCCACATCAGATAATGGAATTCAACCCGCCATCCATTGGACATTGCAGCCTGAAGATGTGCATTGTGATGAGGCCATCCCCCGCCATTGGCTATTGGAATGTTAAAAGCCTGTGCCATGGCAGCCACTTTCACTCCCTCGGTATAACCGCCGACATAACATACATTAGGTTGCAGAATATCTACGGCTCCATGTAATAAGAGTTCTAGGTGGCGGAAACGGAAACCCTCATTCTGCCCCGCTGCGATAGGCACTATAGTCTTCCTGCGCAGTTCAGCAAGAAGGCGGACGTCGTTACCATACAAGGGTTCCTCGAACCACGTTATATTATAATGCTCTATTTTCTTGGCTAACTCTAAGGCAGCGGGGAAAGAAAATAGGTAGTTAGCATCCACCATTAGCTGAACCTTATCTCCTACAGCCTCACGAACCATCTTCACCCGCTCAGCGTCTTCTGCGGGGTTCTCAGCATTATTTACTGCTACCACCAGTTTAAGCTTGTCATGCCCTTCATTCAAGTAGCGATGGGCCATCTCTGCCAGCTGATCACGATTGAACTCCAAAAGACCAAACGTGATGTACGCGGGGACTTTCTTCTTAGCTCCACCTAGAAGTCGCCACACTGGCTCGCTGTAGTGTTTACCTATAATATCCCAAAGGGCAATGTATATAGCTCAAATAGAATAACTCCAAACCCCAGACTGCGAGCTCTGATTATGAGAAA
>JAUPKU010000135.1 GCA_030837285.1 Thermoproteota archaeon
AAAAGACCTCCAAGGATAGTTGCGACAAGGATACCAGCAATCACATCCCTATTCATAACATCACCTGCTTATGAACAGGTTAGACTGAATAATAAAGAAGTGCTGGTGTCATCTAACAATCACACAATATTTAAACACAGAATTGGATAAGATAGATAGATGATGAATGTAAACAACCAGATGCGTTCATCTATGCAATAGCAACCAGGTTAGAGTTGGAGTGAGTTTCTATCTCTATACGAGTGATAAATAATTTTGTGAAGAGATGAAAATGGTTTTATCTAGTGAGAAAAGAGTTCTTTGGAGTCTTAGGATACAGGTGTTTATCTCTGGTGCTGTAGTGATGGCACTGGAGCTTATTGGAAGCCGTATTTTAGCCCCGGACTTTGGAAATTCGATTTTTGTTTGGGGCAGCTTGATTGGTGTTGTCTTAACTGCTTTAAGTTTTGGATACAGTTACGGTGGAAAGCTGGCGGATAAAGAAGTAAATCATAAAATATTTTCGTCTATACTATTTTTCGCTGGATTGGCAATTATCTTAATCCCATACTTGTCATCCATTGTCATAGATTTGGTTCTACGATTGGGGTTAGGTGAAAGATATGGGCCTCTTTTGATTACTGCTTTGCTTATGGGTCTTCCAACTTTTCTTTTAGGAATGGTTTCACCATACGCGATAAAGCTTGCCACTAGCAGTCTTACTAATATTGGTAGAATCTCAGGGAGTCTATACTCGTTATCTACTTTTGGCAGTATTACTGGAACTTTTGTCACGGTCTTTTTGTTGATACCTTCTATGAATATAAGTGCTATTGTTAGTTGGCTTGGAATTATCTTGTTAGCGGTTTCCTTGACGGGTCTTGGTTGGAATTCGCGTGGTCTTTTTCTTTTGATTGTTTTATTGCTTTTTTCACCTTTTAGCTTTCTTCAGGGATTGTATGTGCATAATGGTAATGTATTGTATGAGAAGGAGACCGCTTACAGTCATCTTGATGTAGTTGACTCCAATGGAGTAAGAACGCTCTTCCTCAATAGCATGCCTCATAGTGCAATGGTTCTAAACAATAATCCAATTAACCTTGTCTTCACTTATACAAGATATTTGTCTCTAGGTTTCTTGTTCAAAGATGAAGTAAAACAAGTACTTTTCGTGGGTGGAGGAGGATTCTCGGTTCCTAAAAAATTTCTTCAAGATTATCCCGAAATCATTGTCGATGTAGTAGAGATTGACTCTGACGTCATACAAGTTGCTAAAATCTTCTTCAATGTAACAGATGACCCGAGACTCACAATTTATAATGAAGATGGACGCAACTATCTTTCCCATACAAGCATAAACTATGATCTTATAGTACTTGACGCATACTCTAAAACATATGTTCCTTTCCATCTCATGACACGAGAGTTCTTTGAGATTATTTCCAATAGACTTAATGAAGGAGGAGCAATTGTATCAAATCTTATAACCTCCCTCGTCGGGGATACCGCTGATCTCTTCTGGGCAGAGTACAATACAATCAAACAGATATTTCCAAGCCTCTACATATTTCATACCAGCAGTTCTGGAGCAGGTATAGTACAGAATGTTATTTTAGTGGCGTCCAAAAACCCCCAGACCCTGACACAGCAGGCACTAATCCAACAAATCCAAGAAAACCAGTTCCAAAATCAAAAAGAAATGACGTTTTTTATATCGCATCTATGGAACGGTTCAGTAAGAATTGAAAATGCACCTATATTAACGGATGATTTTGCACCCGTAGAGATGCTTCTTAACCCTGTAACACGAATGACTTATACAATTGAATCTGAAAGTCAGATAGAAAAACCACGCTTCGATACCGCATTAGGAGGCTACTCCACAATAGCTGCGATATTAGTCACCATTACTATCATCTGGTTCTTCCTTGGCCATTCCCCCTTATACATCCGAACTAAAAACGCGTCTTCAAATAGTCCACAATAAGATCTGTTATTCTTATTCATCCGTTTTTAAGTAACAAAACTGAAGGTTTAATCCTCTAGTAAATAGAAAAATTGTGCTTTGTAAGTATGTGAGCACATTTTCTATTTGTGTATACCTTGGTACGTTGATAGTAATTTGAACTGTTTTTGAGTATAAATTGGTGCGCCAATAGGACTTTGAACCTTTTTGTATGTGTTTTTTTATGTGTGTGTGAGGATCACTTGGCGCGTCCACTATAATTTAAACTTTAGTTGTAGTCTTGTATCCTTAGTGTATCCACTCCCACTGCTTAACAGTTTCCCTGATCTTATCAAAAGCGTCTTTCCCTGTTCTATATGGATGTAGATCGGTTCTGTCTCAATTCTGTTACACTAGAAATAACCTTGGTAATTCATCTCATTAATAAAATACCCTTAGGGAAATCCAACAAGCAAGTAGGAAAACTATAAAAATTAAAATTTAATAGTGCTCTCTCTCACTCAATAGGAAAATTATCACGATTATTCACAAACCGCCGATGATTCTGAATAAATTTGCAGGAAGAAAGCAGGAAGCGTGCGCTATAAAACAATCTAGCTAGCTAGCTCTCCGATTCCAAATAGCGGGCGCTAAAAAATTGGGAAATGGTATTCTCGACGTATGCATCGAATCTCCTCCGGGCTACCATATTCTAGACGTTCATATACTTCCTTCACTTTTTGGATGTAAGACACAGTGGCAAAGACTTGCGCGCTGGGAAGTCTAATCAAATTAATAGTCGTTAGTTTTTGTACCCTGTGCTATAAGCACATTCTCTAGATTGTTCGCTAACTTTAAGGTCATTAGTTCGTAAGCGCAAATATAATATTATGAAGTTTGCATGCACGTGGCCCAATCTAATGTCCGATTTGAGCCATTTCAGCATGTCAGCATGTTTTGCCACAATCTTGCCATTTTTTATGAAGCCTTTGTCGTTGGCCAATTTCCAGGGGTCTTCCGGCGTCTTTCCAGTTCTAATCTGAATATTGTCCATATATGCTTTGAATGATATGATTTTTCCTCATTTCCAATTTTTGTAGTGGTTACAAATAAAACCGAACACGCGTGGAGATAGCATCAGAGCTTTGAGTCAACATGCCTTTCTCAAACGGCAAGTTCAATGAGCATATTCGTTAATTCCTGTGGGTGTGTGAGTTCGGCCTCATGATCAGCAGCTAATTCTCGTACCTGCCATCCTTCTGATCTTGCTCTGGTCACAAAAAGTGCCATTAAATACGATATTAAAGAAGCGGTGCAAAGGATGTAGGCTCGTGGAAGAGCTCGACTTTCAGGGGTGCTAGCTGGGGGAGCCTGTAGGTACGTGCTCATCGGCTGTGGCTGAAGCCGTGCGATCATCCACTCAGCCATTTTCGGATCGGTAATGCCAAAAGAGGATGGTAGTGGAGGAGGACGCATTTCAGTAGGTCCAGACGGGCGTACGAAAACCTGATCCGCCGAAGTAGGTGGTGGTCACAGGTCAACTTCACTTTGGCCATCTAAAGGTACGTAAGCATCAAGGTAAATTAGTTTTGCTATGCACTCTGGTATCTTTGCCGCAACTCCCGTAATGACCATCCCCACATAACTGTGACCGACCAACATACTTTTAAGAGGTCTTCATAGAAGAGTAGGTTGGTGACGTCCTCTATGTGCGTGTTCAAATCTACTCCGCACCGCAGGAGTTGTGTACGCTCTCCCAGGTCAGTCAAAGTTGGCGTATGTACGTCATGTCCTAGATTCTGTAGCAATGGTGCAACCAAGCGCTAACACCACCCTCCATCAAAAGATTCGTGGATCAGTACGAAAGTAGCCATTCTTCCACCATCTCTTAAAAAATATTAAATTAGAAGCGATCACTACTTCTCCGCTTTGAGTTTTGCAAACAGTTCTGGCAATGTGAGTCGGTCAATCATCCAGTTGGCCATTGGAAGCTCCTTGATAAACACCCACGTGTATTGCTGAGGCACTTTTGCTTCCTTGACGAGGAGGTCTGTGACCTTTCGGGAGAGATCCGCCTTCTGCTCGTCGGTTAACTCACCCACCGCGAAATACATTTCCACAAGAGGCAACCCATTCACCTTCTTATAATGGTGAGATATCCAGCCACATAAAGAAGTGTGATTGTTATCTTACAATAACAACTCTTGATGATTCTTTGAAGGGCTTATTGGTGTTGTTCTTTAGTAGCATAAACTTAAGAAAAACAAGTAATAATGCTCTGATGGAGTGTAATTAAATGAGGAGGAAAGCATTAGTCACTGCAGGTAAACTTTTTGGGAATAGGAACTTTATCCTCATTCTGTCTTTAGTCTTAGGTCTAGCGATTGGGAAACCGGGAGCATATTGGACTCAGCCAATGGTAATTCCCCTGCTCGCCTTGGTTATGACCATATCTGCTCTGAGTATATCCTTCCGGCAGTTTGCTTCGGTTCAGAATGTATTTCGAATTGTTCTCTATTCTCTATTACTTAATTATGTGGTATTAGGAGGGATAACTCTGCTTTTGGCTAAGTGGTTAATTACTGGCGACCAGCTATGGATTGGTTTCGTAGTGTATGCGTTGGTTCCTCCTGCGACAGCGGTAGTTCCTTTCAGCTATGCATTGAAAGGAGATGTTTCCTTTTCTCTCATCGGTATGACTGGAGCGTATCTAGCTGCGCTGATTATTGTACCAGCAGGCATAGTCTATTTCCTCGGAGCTAATTTATTTAATCCATTGAGTTTGATCGCAACCCTTGGAGAGTTGATAGTAATACCAATATTCGTCTCCAGAATTTTGGTCCGTCTTAATGTCGGTAGGTATATCGAGCGATGGCGGGGAAGTATTATCAACTGGAGCCTTTTTTTAGTTATCTTTGCCCTCATCAGCCTGAATCGTCAAACTTTCCTTAGCGATTTTGATGCTTTGATAAGAACGGGAGTTATTGCAGTAATAACCTCATTTTTACTTGCTTATTTCCTAGAGATAGGAGCTAAGGCTTTGCGCCTCAAATATGAAACTACCATAAGCGTTATACTGTTGGGAACCATTAAAAATTATTCAATGGCAGGAGGTATCCTATTAAGCCTGTTTAGCGAGCGGTCAACTATACCTCCGGCTATCTGTGTCTTCTTCGGGATATTTCTGGTAGTATGGTTGGGATTCCATTTCCGCAAATATGAGCAAACTCCAAGAAAGTAAAACGCACGTTATCCTAATGTAAAACTCATAATCTCCGATTGTTTGATAAGATGGCAACAGATCTTCGTCGTGAACTCAGATTTTGGGATGCAGTGGCTACCGGTATTGCAGCGATGATAAGTGCAGGCATATTCGTGGTAAGTGGTATTGGGACGAAGGTTGCTGGGTCCGCTGTGATTCTAGCATTCATCATATCAAGGGTTGTTGCTCTTTTTAACGCCCTTTCAAGTGCTGAACTCGCCGCTGCTATCCCGCGCGAGGGGGGAACCTACGAGTATGCTCGACATCTCTTCTCACCGAAAGTAGGCTTCTTGACTGGCTGGATCTTTGTTTCAAATAAAATGCTGGAATAGACAAACGTGGCCTTAGCCTTCGGATTATATATGCCCCTTTTTTACCGTTCGAACCTATGATGTTTGCGGTAGTCGCAGTTTTGTTGTTAACCCTGATCAATGTTGCGGGGATTAGAACCTCGACGAATGCTAGCAAGATCATGGCGATGATCAAAGTTGGAGTGTTGGTTCTCTTTACCCTCCTTGGGATCAGCACTGTTAAAGGCACAAATTATGAGTCCTTCACTTCAACAGGGGTCCATAGCGGGCTAGAAGCCTCCACCATCGTCTTTTTTGCCTACACGGAATATACTCGAATTGCGACTCTTGATAAGGAGATCAAGGAATTTGAAAAAACGATTTCAAGAGCAATCCTAATATCATTAGCCATAACAGCCATCATTTCCGTTATTGTAACTACGGTGGGGATAGGGTTGGTCGGGACCGACAGATTGCGGACAGTGACTCGCCAATAGCAACAGCGGCTTCAGTCCTTGGAAATGTGGTTTTAGATACAACGATCATCTTTGCGCTGGTGTAGCGACCCTTAGCGTCTTATTAAGTGATCTGCTTTCCTCATCCCGAACTGTGTTTGCGATGGCGCGCAATAGTGACCTACCAAAGTTCCTCTCGTAAATGAGAAATGTGAATCCCGTTAATCCGGTCATCGCGACTTCAGAAATTGTACTTAGGTTGGTATTAATTGGAGAACTGGTGCAGATTGCTGCGTTAACGAATTTGACGATACTGATATACCATGATGTGACCAATATGAGCGCCCTTAAGCTACACAATGAGAAAAGGCTATTTCCTAAAATAGTTCCGCTTTCTGGATTGATTTCATGTTTAGGTTTGGCCGCGTTCTTGCCTCAGGAGCAGTGGTTATGGACATTTCTGCTGTTAGCACCGGGTATAGTTTACATTCTAATCAGGAAAATATAGAGAACCACTTTTGTAGTAAAGCTCTTAGCAATTAAGTTTCCGGAGTTGCAACTCCAATTAGCGCGCTTTATCCCTATATTTTTGATTCTGTACTAGTAAAAACAGATTCTATTTCATAGCTT
>JAUPKU010000136.1 GCA_030837285.1 Thermoproteota archaeon
TATGTTGAGCATTGTCGTCTTCCCGCAGCCACTAGGTCCAACGACTGAAAGCCATTCGTTTTCCTTTAGGTTTAGATTAAGGCCGGTTAATACATCCTTGTCGCCAAAGGACTTCCTTATAGACGTGAGTTCTATCATGACTCCATCACTTCCCCACGGTTGAATGACTTGAATATTATGAGTACTGTAAAGGATACGGTAATTAGTATGACTGAAAGTGTGTTTGATGCAAATATGTCCTCTGACATTAACGTGTATATTGCTAAAGGCATCGTCTGAGTCACACCTGGCAGGTTTCCAGCGAATAGGATTGTTGCCCCGAATTCACCCATCGACCTAGCCCAAGTCATCAACACTCCATATATGATACCGTTTTTTGCCAGAGGGAGAGTGACTGTCAGTAAAATTCTCAATTTTGAATTCGTAAAGAGTTTAGCATTGTCAATCAATCGTTTATCGATATGCTCGAATGCCATTCTACTGGATCTGAGGGTGAAAACTGAGGCGACAAAAGTCTGAGCCATGATGACTGCAAGCATGCTCCCAGGTAAGATTATGCCCAATTGGCTTAACTTTGATCCAAGTATGCCTCTTGGGGCGAATGCTAACAGCAAGGCAAGACCAGCAACCGCTGGTGGAAGCACCATCGGTATGTCGAGTAGTGTATCTATTATAGTCTTTCCGGGGAATTTCCGATTTGCCAACAAGTAAGCTGTTGGAATAGCGAAGATCATTGAGATGATCGTGGATACCAAGGCAGTCACTAGACCAGTTATTAATGCGCTGACGACTTCGGGATTGCTAAGCTGTTTTTTTACCTGAGGGATGTCTACATTTAGGAATATTGACAATAGGGGTATGGCAATAAATCCGCACAAAAGCAGACAGATACTAATTAGAAATATGTTTGATGTGACGTTAGAGAAATGGTCAGATATTTTTTGGCTCATCATTTAGTTCAGTATTCCCATCCTTTAAATGTAAAAGGGGAGAGCTAGTGTCAGGCCTAGGGTTAGAAGAATTTGCTAATATCTGTACTAAAACCGAATTGCTTCAAAAGAGTTTGACCTTCGCTGGAGAGCCAGAATAATGTATACAGGGAAGCTAGCCCTTGTTGTTTTGTACTAGAAATAACTGAAATCCCATATGTCCCGATCGTATTCACATCACTTGGTATTGGAATGTACTTTAACGCGTTTCCTTGAAATGCTACATCAGTGGTGTAGACGAACCCAGCGTCAGCAACGCCTAATTTGAGTTTGCCAACGATGTTCTGAACTGATGTTTCATATGAAATAATGTTTGCTATGATTTTGTCTCTATAGCTTTCGTAGTCTGTTCCTTTGTATGATGGATTAGTTGGGTTGCCCCATGTAGTTGAGATTTTTATTAGTGTCTTGTTTGTGTATGATCCTGCGGGTACAGTCCATGCTGCAACTATAACGTTCACACCAGAATGAGTTAAGTCTGCTAGCGAGGTAAGATTCTTAGTGTTGTCAATTGGTAGAGCGACCACGAGTTTGTTGGTTGTGAAATTCCAGTACGTATCGCCGTATAAGAGTCCTTGCGTTTGAAGCTGTTTAGTCCATTTAAAATCTGCTGCCATAAAAACATCGGCTGGAGAGCCAGACTGTATTTGTTGCGTGAGAGAGTCTGATCCCGCAGAATTGAAAATTATTGTACAATTATGTTCTTTTTCAAATTGGGCACTGACATTTTTAACAACGTTAAGTAAACTTGACGCAATAAATACTCGTAGCTCGGGTTTCTGAATCATTTGTATAGTAGTCTTTAGAGTATAACCAGTTATTCCGGAAACAGCTATTGCAACTGTCATTAAGAATCCTATAAGAATGCCAATGATGAAAAACACATAAACCCTGTTTATCATTTTTAAAACCTCCATAAAATAGTCAAAATAGTAGTTTCCAAGTCCTGTTTTGCTGTTGGAATGAAATCATTCATCGATTAGTCTCCCTTTTTTACGCATTTTTCATCCGTATTTTTGGTTAAGCAATGATATGCTTCTATGGACATATCGTCTAAATACAAACAGAGTCGATTACATATAAAAGTATTGGTAAACAAATATATTTACATAAACCAGAAAATTTTATAAAAACAATCATAGACTTTTAGGTATGACTTCTATTGTGCCATCCCTGAATATAGCTACTAAAAACGGTTTCACAACTCTTCTATCACCAATGCAATCTCTAGCCTTAACTTTTATTTCATCATACATCATTGTGAAATTTACATTTAACTTGATTCCGAGGCTATCACCTGATTTTATTACGATTCCAGGAACATCTATAAGATGCGTGCCGGCTTCGATCTCAATCTTCGCCAGAGAAATGAGAAGTTTATAGATTTGAAGTGTTCTTTCAGCCAATTTAATGTTCCTTTTAGCCCTCTTTTCAATAATTGTCACGTTCTCTCTGGTTGTTCCCAAGTCTTTTGCAATCTCGGACTGCGATAAGCCCCGCTCAATTCTAAGTTGCAATACTTTGAATTGCTGATTAGAAAGAAGACCATACTCTTTAGACATAAAACAAGCCTAGACATCGTTAAGTTGTTGCACTTTAAAATACTTATTATTTCAATTCTTCACTGTTCAAAACTGCATTCCCTATCCGCCACTGACAATCTGGATGAATCGGATTTCGCTCAATCTATCCATTTTTTATTCACTCTCCAATCTCATGATGTTCCCGTCTATCGTAACTGCAACTTGTTTCCTCAGTTTTCCTCCCTCA
>JAUPKU010000137.1 GCA_030837285.1 Thermoproteota archaeon
CTCCACCCTAAAAAACCCCTGAACCAAAGAAAAAAGCCCGAAAACACAAACTCAACCCCCCACCATCCAAAACAAGAGAGCCTCGACTTTCAGAGAAAACACTCGTAAAGAATTAAGTTCAAGCCCTGGCAATTTCTTTGAGGAGTTCCAGAGCTTTTGAAATTTCGTTTGGATGGATGAGGGTAAAACCACATTTCGGACATTTCCAGCCTCGAACTGTATATTCGTCTGTACGAAAGATTATTGTAGTTTCAGTAGTCATGTCACAGAAAACGCATTTCGGATTTGGCTTAACCCATCTCATAGAGTTCCATTTCCCGTATTCCATGGACAGTCGCTTTAATTTGAGTTGAACTACCCTTTAAGCATTAGCCAAAAAGCTTAAAAGGAAATCATGGAAGAATTCGAGCAAGCTTCATACCAACAGCAATTCACAACTAGTTAAACAATCTTAGATTTGAACAATCAGAAGATCCTACAAGAGAGCTCTCGGTATCTCAAAGATAGTTCATTGAGGGAATAGGACTGCTACAATGTCTGCAAAATAATTCCTGATTAATTATCCTAGTTTAAAGACATAATTTCTAAAGAAAAAAGATTAGTGAAAAATAAAAATAGAATGGAAGATTGGACTTTATCCGTCTGAGCTGAAACGAGCGAACATGTAGACCATTACGATTGAGAGTAAACATCCAGCTATGCCTGAAATGAACCATGGAGCGAATAAGACGCTTGCGATTGGGACTGATGTGACGATTATCATGTCGCTGGTGATGAACCAGTTGAAGACTAAGTAAGCTGCTGATCCTAGGATGAAACCGAATGCACCTATTGAGATTATTAGTTTTGATAGTCCGAATGCCATTTAGAACACCAACGATTGTTATTTAGGGAGAATTGACTCCCTTCTCAACTGAAGACGTTGTTGGTAGATCTGGGAATCCATCTCTGACCTTCTGTTCCGCGATGGTGCTTGCTTCATATAGTATCTTTTCAGCATCCTCTCCTGAGGCAATTGAGGTAAAGCTCTGTCCCGTAGCTTCTCCGACTTCTAATACTAGACTATCTAAAGTCTGTCCTATTGCTCCTAGCTGCATCGATACTTCAGGTATAACTCCAGCTAGACGACCTTTGACTGCACGAACTATTCCAGCAGCGGGTATTACTTCTGCAGCTACGTCTCCGAAGTCTTGTACAGTCTCCATTCTGAGAACTACTTGCTCAATTGCTAGCTGACTGGTGACTAAGGTCTGAGCCATCTTTCTAACTTGGCTACATTCGTTGGCATACATTATTGCTGTATGGTTATCTTTTGCTTCTTGAGCTTTCACACATTTATTAAATAACGACTTGTGCTTTTGCTCCATTCTGAGTTTCGAATCCTCAAGCTTCCTATTTACCATGTTGAGTCTGTAGACAGTAGACGTGATTTTATCTCTTAGTGGTGTCGGGTGAACTGAGTCCTTAATCTTCCGGGATAATGTTGTTCCATTTTGCTTGTTCCATTCGGAAACAAATCTGTCTGACAATGTATTTTCCTCCTCTTTTGGTATCACTTTCTCTTTGGCTGACCCTTTAGGCTTTAGACACGATTTTAGTTAAAAAAGGGATAAGTAAGGATGAGGATTCCAATGGAAGTGTTATCCATTTAGATGATGCGATACTTGTAGGTAATACAGAGGAATACTTCGTATGGCCACCAATTTGAATTATCACTTAAATCACTTTCTAACTTACTTGCTCATTTGTCATTTAGACCAAGAGTATAGATTAGGAAAGTTGTTTATCGTATATTAGAAATTAGTGTTTGTAGATGTTATTTTACGTATATCATTTCTAAATAAATCTACTTCTAGCTATTGAAGTTAAAAGTAGATGAGGCTAAATCTTGTTATTTGTAGTGAATAGGACAGGTGATATGTTAGTAGTATGCATTGCACATAAAGTTAATTAGTTCCTCAAGAAGTAGAGAGTTTAGCCTCGGAGGTCTTAGCCCCGGTTCTCCAGAATATGAAGCGGGATAGCATAGACTGGCTATTGCGACAGCTTGGTATCATCTGGGACAAAAAGCTGTAGGTCGCGGGTTCAAATCCCGCCCGGGGCTTTAAAATTAAAGCTTTCACCTATTTAATTTGCAGAGAAATAGTAAGTTAATCTAGTTTTCTACTTTTAAAAATAAACTTAATATCCGCGCGCACTAACAGAACTTGCAGCCTTAGTTACATAAATTGAAACTGATGAACTATTCAATTGCTCAAAATGCGAGAAAGAAAGTGTTTGAAAGTTAGATTCGTCTTCTTTCATTTAAGAAGCGCTTCATCTCGGTACCCATGGACGTTGAGAATCTATTTCGAAATCGTCTCTCGTAATGCTTTTGTTTCCATATCGATATGCATCTGAGGAATAACAGAGTAAAAAGCAGAAATAAGATCGCTTATCAAGAAGTTCCGTTGGTTTTCTAATGCCTCAACATAGACTTGCCACTTTCTCTGGAGAAGTAACTTAAATTTCATAGTTCTTTGGAGGCTTGAATAAGCTGGAGGCTAACTTTTATCTCCTTATCTTCGCTTCGATTTAGTTGATATTCAATAGTAACTCTATAAGTCTCCCTAATAACTGGGATGAAAGCTTCCATTTCTTTGGTCATATACTTGCAGATTTTGTTCATCGAATTTCTAACCGGCTACTCAAGAATAATTTCAATATTTCTTACGAAAAGTCATTGATTAGTCAATAAAGTTATAATTCTTAAATGAGAAAATTCGTTTTAAGAGTGTTTATAATTTCTCAACGAATGAATGAATATTATTTTGATTACAAGAAGTAATAATATTTTAGGTAGTTAACGCTATTTTTAATACATTTCCTATATCAAGTGCATCTGTATATTGTGTATATCTAAGTTTACAACTCACTTTCTGTCACATATAATTTATAAACAAAACAAAGTTTTCCCGAATCCATAAAAAATCTTTAGAAAAATAGTATTGAGCTGTGAATTCCGGATGCAAAGAATTGGCCTCACTCAATTAGATTCAGATTACGGAAAAATTATGCTAATTTGGAGAAAAAGCAATCTTCCAAAAATAATCAGAATATACCTCCCGAATAATATCGCAGAAAACATCTGGAAAGAAAAATATAAAGATGCTGAATTTGATTCTCATCCAAGAATAGAATCTACTAGCAGAGGTATTACTCGATTCTTAAACGGAGATGATGTTAAGTTCGATCTATCAGTAATAGACATTAGCACCTGCAGAGAATTCCAAAGAAGCGTTCTTCAAGCAGAATACCTTATCCCAAGAGGATGGGTTAGTACCTATGGGAGGATAGCCAAGACTCTTGATAACCCTAAAGGAGGAAGAGCTGTCGGTTATGCTTTATCCAATAATCCTTTTCCAATAATTATTCCATGCCATAGGGCTATTCTCTCAGACCGTAGACTTGGAGGTTTTCAAGGAGGAGTGAAAATGAAAATGGATCTTCTTAAAAAAGAAGGAATTGAATTCTCTTCTTCTGGCAGAGTAATTACGAATAGAATATGCTACTAGTTAAGGAGACTTGGAAGAGGTTAAGCGCGCGCTTTTAAATATCACGAACTCGCCTCTTCTCTCCATCAGGTTCAAATATGATTTTTAATAATAGTATATTTGATGAGGTGTAGATTTGCTACCGATCATTCCTCTTATGTCTGAGCACAGACTGATTGAGCGAGTAATCAAAATGTTAAATTCTGAGTTCCATAGAATAAGTGAAACGAATAATATTAACTCGGATTTCATAGATTCTGTCACAGACTTCTTTAGGACCTACTCCGCTTGGTGTCACGAAGGTAAGGAGACAAACATTCTCTTCAGAGATCTCAGCAAGAAGAAACTCTCAATTGAGCATAGAAAAATAATGGAGGAGCTGGCTGCGGAACATATTCGCATGTGGACAACTGTTAACAGTCTAGCAAAGGCAAAAGAGAGTTACACAGAAGGTAACCTAGGTTCTTTAGTCGAGATAATAAAGACGATGAAAGAGTTAACAACGATCTACCCAAAACACATAGAGAAGGAAGAGAACCTATTCTACTATCCAACAATGGATTACTTCACACCGCAAGAACTGGATATTATGCTAAAAGAATTTTGGGAACTCGATCGAAGGCTAATACATGAGAAGTACCAGCAAGTAGTTGATCTTTTAGAGAAAGCCAACAAATAAAAAAACGAAAAATTAGAGTTTAGTTTAAAGAAGTTTTGTGAGGAAAGAATTTGTGCCCTATGTCCACTATTATCAGATGCCCGATATGTGGGACGCCGATACATCCTGACAAAATGGAGTATGACCATGTTTGTATAGAATATGGCAATCGGAGATTTTGCTTCTGTAGTGAAAGCTGCAGGAAGAGTTTTCTTGAAGGACCAAGAATAGCATACTTTTCGATGGAGATAGCTGTTGCCAATGAGATTCCAACATATAGCGGTGGGTTAGGTATTCTTGCAGGAGATGTTGTTAGATCTAGCGCGGATCTTAGACTTAGGCTGATTGCTTTGACTCTTGTAAGTAGAAAGGGGTATTTGAAGCAAAGAATTACATCGAAGGGAGAACAGCTAGAATATCCAGATGAATGGAATCCGGAGAAGTCTCTAACTCTTATGCCTAAGAATGTAAAAGTGCGGATTGAGGGAAGAGATGTTATAATTCAAGCATGGTTATATGAGCATCAGAGTTTTACCGGTGGGTTGGTTCCGGTTCTTTTCCTTGATACTGATGTTGAGGGAAATGTAACTGAAGATAGGAGGATCACGGATTACCTCTATGGAGGAGATGATGAGTACAGGCTTAAACAAGAAATTATTCTAGGCATAGGGGGAATAAGGATTCTTAAGGAATTGTTCTTCAATGTCAGGAAATACCATATGAATGAAGGACACTCAAGCCTCCTCACTCTCCAACTACTCAGAGACAATGATATGGATAATGAAAGAGTACGAAATCTATGTGTTTTTACAACACACACGCCAGCTGAAGCCGCCTTCGACAAATTCTCCTACTCAACTTTCCAGAGAATATATAGTGAAGATTTCCCATTGGATATCCTGAAGAAATATGCTAGTGCCGATGCTCTAGATATGACGGAACTTGGTTCAAATCTAAGTAAGTACTTGAATGGAGTATCAGAAGCTCATAGAGAATACTCTATGGACCACTTCCCAGGACACTATATAAGAGCGATCACAAACGGAGTTCACTCTTACACCTGGACATCAACCCCGTTTAGAGAATTATTTGACAGATATATTCCAGGATGGGCAAATGAACCCATAATGCTTGGAAGAGCAAGTCAGATTCCAAACAACGAGATATGGGATGCTCATAATAAGGCAAAAATGAGCCTATTTGAGTTTGTAAAGAACAAAACTTACTTTGAAATGGACATGAAAGCGTTAACTATTGGCTTTGCTCGAAGGTCTACCGCATATAAAAGAGGATCTTTAATCTTCAACAGTTTGGAGAGACTCAGACGAATAGATAGTATTGGAAAACTACAATTGATCTTCGCGGGTAAAGCACACACAAAGGATGAGGATGGTAAGCGAATTATAAAAGAAATTCATCAGTATATGGCTGAACTGGGAGATGATGTTAAGACTGTTTATTTAGAAAACTATGATATGGATACTGCAGCTAAACTCACATCCGGTGTTGATATTTGGCTTAATACACCACTGCCACCTTTTGAAGCCTCAGGAACCAGTGGAATGAAAGCGGCTCACAATGGAGTAATAAACTTTAGTGTTTTAGATGGTTGGTGGGTAGAGGGCTGCATAGAAGGAGTTACAGGTTGGGCTATTGGGGCTCCATCGAACATGCCAATCACCCCAGCGGAGAGGAGAAAAAGAGAACTTGAAGATATATACAATAAGCTTGAATACTTAATTATTCCAATGTTCTATTATAAGAGAGATGATTGGATAAATATCATGAAGAACTCCATTGGAAAAGTTGCATATTACTTTCAAGCTCAATGGATGATGCGCAGATATATTACTGAGGCTTATCTTCTATAAACTAGACGTAGAGCACACGCTTTGTGAAGAGTCCTTTGAATAAGAGTTCTCTTAGTCCTTGGATAATCCTTCTTTTCTTCAGATAATACAGTATTTCCTAGGATACTATTTGTTTTGTATAGAAATTGTTGTGAGATTGATTTGGTTTCGACTGTTTATTGTTTTTGCATTTCTTTTTTTGAAAGGTGATCACTCTAATTGTTGAATTTTTATATCCATCATTATCATGTTTCTGGTTTTGTCATATTCTATGAAGCCATAGTCTTCCATGAAGTTAAGTATGTATTCTATTAAGTTTTCTTGTTGGCTGAATTTCTTAACTGTTGTGTCAACGCTGTGCCATTTGCCGTCTTTTAGTAATTCTAGAATGGCGTCGACTAACATTTTCAAACCTTCGATTCTGCCGCATTGATCCTCGATTATTACTGTTTGGTGTGTGGTTACTTATTATTGTGTATGAAAAATGTGTGGCTGTCTTCTTTATTTTGTGACTAGTTGTTAGTTCGTTAAGAGATTTGTAGAACTGATTTTCTGATATGTATTTCGTGTCAATAAGGCTTTAATGTTTAACTATTCAACTTCTATTGAAAGGGACTCATATGAAGATTAATCAGAAAAGAAGCCGTTTAGAAACTGTTAACGTCATTCTCATCCTATCCGTAAATGGTATCAAGAAGACGCATATTATGTATAAGGCAAATATGAGCCATGGACAGCTTGAAAAATACCTTGAGATGCTTGTTAGTAAGGGCCTCCTTGGA
>JAUPKU010000138.1 GCA_030837285.1 Thermoproteota archaeon
ATGTATCTTTGGCGGGATAGAGAGATTGTTCTTGACATGATGGAGGAATTGACTGGTAATCGAATCATGAGTTCATTTGTGATGATTGGTGGAGTTAGAAAAGATCTTAGTAATGAAATCCAAAATAAAGTCGTTGATAACCTGAAAAAACTCTCTGAAAGGATAAAGTATTACCGGAAAGTCTACTATGAGGATCCTACAATAATAGCACGAACAAAGAGAGTAGGACTTCTGCCGGAATCAGACGCTTTAAAACTAGGCACAGTTGGTCCAGTAGCAAGGGCATCTGGAATAAACATTGATGTGAGAAAAGATGATCCTCATGCTGCATATGGCGAAATCCCTTTTAATGTAATAACTTCTAAAGAATGTGATGTTTTAGCCAGACTTCAAATCCGTGTTGAAGAGTTATTCGAGAGTATCAGCATAATAGACTATGCTATAAAGAATCTTCCAGCAGGTCCTTTTCGTATTAGAGTTCCTAGGAGAATCGTAGAAGGAGAAGCGGTGAGTCGAGTTGAAGCTCCTAGAGGTGAGCTTCTTTATTACGTCAAGAGTAATGGTTCTACAAATCCTGATAGGGTAAAAGTAAGAACTCCTTCTCTTGCAAACATTCCTTCCTTGTTGCGAATGTTCAAAGACTGCTACGTTGCAGATATTCCCGCAATTCTCGTAAGCATAGACCCTTGTTTCTCATGCACCGATAGAATGACGCTTATTGATACCTCAAATGGAAATAGCAGAAGCCTAACCATGAATGATTTAAGGAAGTGGAGAAAGGATGGTGTTTGATCTAACATTCTTTTTCGGAATACTGGTCTTTCCAGGGCTTCTGTTTATCTTAACACTAGCCCTTTTGTACGATTGGATCGAGCGGAAGATGGCTGCTAGGATGCAGAATAGAATGGGTCCCTCCTTCGCTGGACCAGCAGGCATCCTTCAACCTCTTGCGGATTATATAAAACTGTTTACAAAAGAAGAGATCATCCCTGAGGGGGTAAATACTTTCATTTATACTCTATCGCCGATCATCTCATTCTCTATCTTCGTCTTGGCGATTCTGTTCATACCAATAAACGGTTTGAACGTGTTTGGTAGCGCGGGTTTCGAAGGTGATTTACTCTTAATCTTCGCTCTAGCAACGTTTGGATCTTTCACTATTTTCCTTTCAGGATGGTCTTCATCTAATCCTTATAGTGAAATGGGTTCGGTTAGAGTGCTCTACCAATTTCTTGGCTATGACATTCCGACGATCCTTCTAGCTATCTCTCCGGCTATGCTTGCGGGAAGTTTAAGTATGACGAATATTGTGAGGATGCAGGCTATTCCATTTGTGTTCATTATTCCCTGGGTTTTCGTGCTCTTCACAATATCCATGCAGGCTGAGTTGGAGGAAGATCCATTCGATATACCTCATGCGGGCACTGAGATTGTGGCTGGATACGAAACCGAATTCAGCGGGGGAAAGCTGGCTTTCCTAAATTTGACTAGGGACATGCAAATAGTATTCGGTGCTGCGGTCACGGTTACTCTGTTCCTAGGTGGTCCTTTGGGGCCTGTCCTATTCAGTCCGAGCTGGTTATGGTATACGCTTTGGTTTGTTCTAAAAAGCATTCTAGTTATCTGTATTATAGAGGGAATTGAATGTGCCTGTGCACGACTTAGAATAGATCAAGTAATCAGGGGAAATTGGAAGTTGATGATACCTCTTTCTATTGCATCTTTGATTACTACAATTGTCTTGAGATCATTTATTGCATTTGTGGTATAAGACTTTGAAAAAGATTATTCCTTCAATGATTGGTCAGGTGGTTAAAAGCCTATTTGAGAAGCCTAATACTCGGAGATATCCTATGGTTGCAGTGTCTATTCCCGAAGACTTCCGAGGTAAACAAGTTCTTGATCCCGAAAGATGTATCAGCTGTGGCCTTTGTGCAAGAGACTGTCCTTCAGGCGCGATTAAGATGACTGAGTTTGGGACAAAGATGCTTCCGGTTTTTCTCCTTGACAGGTGTGTCTTCTGTTATCAATGTGCTGAGAGCTGCCCTCGAAATGCCATTACCACATCTAAAGTCTTTGAAATGGCTTCTACAAAGAAAGAGGAGTTAGTTGTAACCCCCCAGAAAAAGAATGAGTAAAAAAATTGGAGATTTTGGTTATCATGTCTTTAATAGAGCTTTTATTGATCTTGGGGATAAGCATTCCCGCCTTCTTAGCCATCTATTTCGAGGAAATCATCTACTCTGTTGTATCGCTTGTCGTAATGTTTGTAACCGTTTCCATTTTCTATTTCAGCTTAGACGCTCCTTTAGCCGCGATATTTCAGTTGACTCTGGGGATAGGCACAGCTGTTACTCTGATACTCGTTGGTGATGAAATCACAGCAGGAGAAACTAAGCCAAATCATAGAAACAAGCTAACACTAGCTGTAACATTCATATTGCTTCTAACTCCGCTATTAATCCTAGAACTTCCGTTAATTGACATTAGACAATTAGGAACCATTTCAGAACCTTTGAATTTTCCTCTTTCAGAAGTATTGTGGAATTTGCGAGGAATAGACATCTTGGCACAGGGATTAGTTGTTTTGACAGCAATCATAGGACTGGCTATTCTTTTAAGAAAGAATGAGGAGGTAAAGTAGATGATGCTGTATGTTGCTCTCTCAATAGTTGTACTTATGATTGGAATATTCAGTTTGATGATAAATCGTAGTATAGTAAAAATATTGATAGCCATAGAATTAATATCAGTGGCGGCGTCAATGAACTTCATACTTTTCTCTTGGATGAGACAGGATGTGTTCGGTCAAGCTTTGATGATCCTGGCACTCTCTGTTGATACTGTTGTCACTGGCATAGTAATGGCTTTGGTGATCATGCTTTACCGCAAATTCGGATTCAGACACGTTGAAGATCTAGGGTGAAGAAGAATGCTATTGCAACTTTCTAAATATCCTACTTGCGTGATTCAGAGAAAATGTCTCTCAAGATAGGTGTGACTTTAGAATGATCGACATTGCTTGGCAAGCATGGCTTGTTTGGGTGATTCCAATTTTAGGAAGCCTACTGGTGCCCTTTGTTATAAGAATAAAGGGTAAAGTCGGACATTGGCTTTCAGTGGTTATAGGCTTTATCTCAGCTTTAACAGCGGCTTCCATGATTCCGTATGTGCTGAACAATAATCCTTTAGACCTGAAGGCTTCTGTTCCTTGGCTTCAGATTCAAAGCTTGAATATATCCTTTGGGGTTTTACTCGATCCTCTAAGTGTCTTCATGGCTAACATTGCCACTTGGATAGGTGCTTTGGTGCTTTTATACTCTATAGGATATATGTCGCATGAAGAGGGATTAGAAAGATACTACTCGCTAGTACTGCTCTTCATAGGTGCAATGACGGGACTTGTTATGGCCGACAATTTTGTCCAATTGTTTGTCTTTTGGGAGATAGTCGGTATTTGCTCCTATGCACTTATCGGATTCTGGTACAAGAGACCAACTGCTGTCCGTGCTGCAAGTAAAGCTTTTCTTGTCACAAAAGTTGGAGATGTATTTCTCCTCATAGGTATTCTCTACTTATTCACTAATGTTCAATCATTCAATTTCATTGAAATCAATTCAGCGATTACAGCTTTAACTACAAACTCCTCTTTTATGGCGATTGCTCTAATCCTTATCTCTCTAGGTGCGATGGGAAAATCGGCACAAATTCCATTCCATGTCTGGCTACCTGATGCTATGGAAGGCCCTACATCAGTAAGTGCTTTAATTCATTCAGCTACAATGGTAAAGGCGGGTGTATACCTTCTTGCTCGATGCTCCTTCACGTTAATTCCTTTAGGCATTGCACAATTAACCAACCTCAATCTTTGGTATATCATGATAATTGGCGTCGGTTCAGTAACCGCTCTTCTCTCTGCAACCATGGCGCTGGTTTCAACAGATATAAAGAAAGCATTAGCATACTCCACTATTAGCCAGCTTGGATACATGTTTGCAGCAATTGGTTTTGGCACACCTGATAGTCTATTTGCAAGTCAATTTCAAGTCTTTAGCCATGCTCTTTTTAAAGCGCTGCTCTTCCTCTCTGCGGGTTCCGTAGTTCATGCAGTGGCTACGACGAATATGCAGCAAATGGGTGGACTTAAAAAATATATGCCTGTTACTTTTATGGCAGCTGTGGTTGGTGCATTGGCTTTAAGTGGTGTTCCCCCTCTAAGTGGCTTCTGGAGTAAAGATGAAATATTGAACTCAGCATTTTCAACTGGTTATTATCTTTCATTCTTTCTTCTGATAACATCTGCAATATTGACATTTGCGTATAGTCTTAGATGGGTGCACATGACTTTCCTAAGTAAGGAATCATTCAGCCATGAAACAACGCATCCTCATGAATCACCTAGAGTCATGCTCATTCCTCTCTTAGCATTAGCTTCTGTCTCCGTTATCGGAGGAATCTTCGGAAGACCCCTTGAGGAATACTTCAGAATTGGCGGAGCAGGAGCTTTGAACAGTGTAGTGCTTACTACAACTTTCCTCGCATTAGCTGTAGGAGGGGTTACAGCGTATCTAATCTATTTTAGAAATACTATATCAATAGGTCTCTTCCAGCAAGGTTTACTGGGAAAGATACAAACCACGATATCAAGAGGATACTATTTTGACGATTTTTATAATAGTGTTTTCATCAAAGGTACTTTCAATATATCAAAGTTAAATATGAATCTTGATGTAGGCTTTGATAAACTGATTAACTTGATTGCTGCAGGAACTGTGAAGCTAGGACAGGCAACTTATGACTATGTCGACGTAAGTTTAGATAGATTGACTACCTTGATTGCAGAAGGAACTGTGAAGCTAGGACGAGCAACTTATGACTATGTCGATGTGGGTCTTGACAAGTCAATCACTTTGATAGCAGAAGGTATAGTTAATCAGAATAAAAGAATTAGTAGATTGGATACTGGTTTTGTCCAACACTTCGTGCTCGCCGTTTTTCTGGGCTTAATACTATTAACGGTTTTAATGTTAATTACAGTGTAAATTATGGTGAAAAAATGATATACCTAATATTAACACTAGCAATATCCGCTCTTTCAGCGCCCTTGATTTATCTGCTAGGAAAGCGATCAGACAAGATAGCATCTTTAATTTTATCAATAACACTCTTAGTTAACTTGAGTTTAATTCTTCTTACAATTCCTACAATTCTTGCTGATGGGATGTATGTCGAATCATACTATTGGATTCCAACTTTAGGATCACATTTCACATTATTCGTTGATGGAATTAGTCTTTCCATGGCAATCGTGACGTTAATTCTTTGTCTAGCCGCGACTGTGTACTCGACAAAGTATTTTGAGAGTGGAATAGATTCAAGTTATTACGCTTTTGTAAGTCTACTTGTTGTAGGATTAGTCGGCGTTTTCATAACTTCAAACCTGTTAGCTTTCTACTTTTTCTGGGAACTTATGATTATACCTTCCTACTTCATAATAGCTCGATGGGGATACCACGACGCTCATA
>JAUPKU010000139.1 GCA_030837285.1 Thermoproteota archaeon
TCGTCTCACTCTTAGGTTCGGAATACGGAATCAGGAATGCTGTCTCCTCTATGGGATCCATTTCCATCGTGGCGTAACCATAAGTTATGAGAAAACTGGTTAAGTAAGCCCTATGAACCGTCTCTTCATACGTCTTCTCTCGGATGAAATCTTGATAAGAGATCCTCCCTTCCTCTCCAGCTTTATCCATCAATTCTTTGTGAAGCTTTTGAAGCTGTTTTTGGAAAGATTCCTCTCTTACAATTCCAGCTCTCACAAGTTCATCGTATGAGATGGATCCCAGACTTGAAGATGGTATTGGCAGTTCTGTACGTCTGTCTTTGAAGGATGGCAATTGATTCCAGTAGTCAATCGCCTCCTTGATCCTTCGAGCCGAAAGGCGTTCCAACCCTATTATGGGTCGCCAAGTCTTCGAGAAGACTTCGTACAGTCTCTCAAGCGTCATCATTCTGATTTTCATCTCAATCAGAAGCGGGTCAACATAGAGTGAAGAAGATCTGTGTTTTATCCAATTTCCCTGAAGACGAATTATTGAGGATATCCTATTAAGAGCTTCAGAGTCAAGGTTGAAGTCTTCGAAGACCTTCCAGTTTGGCAAGTACCTCCTCATTGCTTCAAGGATTTCCCTGACTTCGACTTCAAAAGGGTTACCTCCTCGATTTTCCACCGAAAGGCAAAGGCTTATTATGCGGAGAAGTCTCTCCTGATCTGCATCTTTTTCTCGCTTTGCCATCTATTTCACCACTTGTACTTCTGATTTTCCCTCCACACTCTGAACGGTAATCACATTAACGTTCTCATTTATGGCAGTGATTTGTCCTGGTGTGATAGTGAGATACTGATTCTCGGTATTCTTGCTTATTTCTCGGAAGAGCATTTCTGAAATAACTTCTCTATTCCGGGGATCCATGTGGACGTCGAATTCGTCGACGGCTCTGAATGGTGACTTTACATGCTGCTGGAGGGCTAAGAGAAAAGCCATGGTTGAGGCGCTCCTCTCTCCTCCACTCTGAGTGTAAGCATCCAGCACAGTTGGTTCAGCTCCTTTGAAGCCAACAACCAATTCTAGTCCTGCTGCCTCAATATCTTCCGAGTTTGTTAGCCTCACTTTGCCCACTGCGTCTATCCTGGCAAGAAAGCTACTATAAGTTATACTTACGTCGTCTAAAAGGGATTGGATTAGCTTTTTCCAGGTCTGTTTTCTCTCTTCTATCTCCTTAATCGTTTTCTCTCTGTTCTCTGAAACGACTATCGATTTTTCCTTGAGCTCATTGAACGTGTTTAGGTACGTCCGATACATTTTCTCAGCATCCTCTGAAAGATTGCCTAGGGTTACGAGCTGGACGTTGGTAATCTTGATGTCTTCAGAGACTTCCTGAGGACTTCTTGTAGTCTTCACTCTTGCGCCTGCTCCGTCCACTAGAGGTTTCAGGTCTTCAAGCCCTTTTTGGGCGGTCCTCAACTCTCTGTTTAGGCTTCTTATCTCGTTTTCTGCGTTTTCTCTCCGGAAGTCCAGTATTCCCTCTCGCACTCTCGCTTCCACGTAGTTCTTGATATTAAGTTCAATTTTTTCATCGAATCTTTCCAATTCCAGTTGGTTTGTTGGAATATTCTTCTCTACGCTATCCAGTCTTCTCCTGGAGAAATCGATTTGAGAATTCAGTTCAGAAATGTAGCCTTCAAAATCTTTCATCTGCTCACTTGAAGTCCTACTTTGGGAAGGAGTTTCATTAATTGCCGTTATTTTAGTTAGAGTTTCATTGTAGACTTTAGTCAGCGTTTCGTACTCGGTTTTCTCCTTCTCTAAAATTAGAAGTGTATGGTATGACTTTCTCTGTTCGTAATGGAGCGTCTTCATTGTTTCCTCAACTAGGAGGACTACTCCTCTAGTCTTCTCTATCTCGATTTGAAGTTGAGCTAGTTCCTCCTCTCTTCTTTTTACTCGATTCTTCCATCCTTCGACAATTTCTTCCTGTCTGGTTAACTGAGACCAGACGAGTTCTCTCTCAAGGAGCTGCTTTTTGTGTAGGAGGTCTTTCCTCTTTCGGAATTTCTCGTATTCCTCTCTCCAATACTCTAATGTCTGCTCCGCATTCTCGAGTAGACTCTTGACAGACTCTTCTTCGCTCAGAGCCTGAGACAACTTCTCCAGCGCTTCAAGAAGGTTCCTCCTATAATCGCCTAATCCCACAGCCTCTTCCATCATCACCAGCTTCTGCTTTGGGTTGATGATGCCAAACTCTTCCATCATATGCTGATGCATTATTATCAGCATGTTGTCGGGATTTATTCCGAATTCGCTCAGAATACTTGTCACTTCACTCTTGTTAACCGCTTGAAAGTTAGCTTCAAACCAGTAACTCCCATCCCTTTTCAAGTATCTGGAAAGCCTAAAGAAGTCCACATCAAACCTTGGAACCGGTCTTCTATTGTTTCTACGCGTGTTGTCGAAGACCACAGTCACTCTCGCACCGTCTTTCCCCCATCTAATCAGGTCACTAAGCTTCCTTGACCTCTCGGTGTAAACCTGCCCGAGAGCGACAGAAACTGCTAAAAGGATAGAAGACTTTCCAGCTCCATTGGGTCCGCAGATTATGTTAAGCCCCGGTTTAAGGGGGATTCGCGCGTAATCGTAACTCATGAAATTCTCGAGTATGACTTCTCTAATTAGCAAGTCTAGTCATTCCGTAAGACAACAGAAATAATCTTAAGCGAATATATTAGTCTATGTTCTTAAGGAAAAAGAGCTTTTTAGAGTGAGGAACAAAGATGGTAGTCGCTGGGAAGGTGTTTAAACTCAGAGAAAGCATCAGTCTATCGTCCGCCGCAGCCAGACTCAAGGATTTCAGGAAGGAAGAGCGTTACGATGAGGGCCCTGTTCATACTAGTCTTTTAACTGAAGTTCATAGCCTCTCACTAAAGGAGGGGCTACTAAAAGGCGTGTACGCTCAAGATATCATCACCTACGTCTTCCATCACGGTGAGCGCATTCCAACTCCTAAGACACTTGAAGTTTCCTTCGCATTTGTCGAACAGTCCTCGAGAACACTCCTTGTGGTTATGGAGAGGAAATTCTTGGCAAACAATGTTGCAAACAGACTGAGTGAAGCCTTGTTTATCAGTGGCGGTTACATTACCGAGGCGTCTATTCTCCCTGAGGTTCTAAAGGATTTTCACGAGAAGAACCCTGAGAATACCAAGATAATCTTCTTTGATGCCGTTGACATTCCCAACGTAAGTAAGCTTTCTCTCTACGGATCCGGCTTAATGAACACTGCCTTGTACAATAATTACACAAGTCACGGGAGCATCTGGTATATCGTGGTCACTTCGAGGAAGCACGGGAGTATAGTTGGAATAACCAGGAATTCTGTAGTCACCATATTCAATAGGATGGATAAAGAAGAATTCTTAGATTATGTGAGCGAAGAGGTTTTCCCTCTGATTCTATAAAGGAGCTACTTCTTGGTAACATTAAGTTTTCCGTGGCGTTTTCCAACGTTGAGTTGGGTTTCCCCTCTAAACTGAGTTACGTGTCCGTTTTCAATATCGATCGTATCTCCAACCCCTACAACATCTATCTGCTCATTCCATAAGACAAGCTTTATAGAACCAGTGTCATCAGACAATACCGCGTTTGCGACTCGATGGACGTTATAACCGTATCGTGAGTATACTTCGCTTGTCTCAGATTTTTCTGTGACTTTACCTTTAACGTTGACGGTTTTCATCCCAACTTTTAATTCGCCAATGTTCATTACTCTCTAAACTCCTAAAGTATTATCACATATCACTCTATCTATCTTGTAAAAGACGTCGCTATAATTTTGTATATGTATCATATTAACTTTCTGACCTTTCCCATTTCTCCATCTTTTATGAGAATCTGGCAGTTAAGCCATTCTTTCAATGATACAACTCAGTTACATCCTTCTTTTTTAGGGGAAATTATTAAATCGTGGACTGTTGCATTTCGAGGACAAAAAGTGTTCTGTATGTCTGAGAGATTATTATATTCGAATTTGACAGTGAGGGAAAATCTTTCTCTGCCTCTTGTTTTTAAAGGAGTTGAGAAGGCTACTCGTGATGAGGCTGTGGACAAAGCTTTGTATGAAAGAAGACTTACTGGAGTTGCTAACAAATTTCCCCGTTATCTTAGCGAGGATGAGGAGAAGCCTGTCTTGGAAATTAACACGCGCTTCTGGTGTGACTTCCCAGAATTGGAATCGTTTTTAGAGTCGCTAGTGAATGACAAAAGCTTTAGGACATGCCTCAGTTTGTTCCAGCGTGAGATGTTTCTGAATGTCTCAAAGGATTTAGGAAATATCGTCACAGATTTTGAGGAAAAGGACTATGAGGGTGCTATTCGTCTTCTCGAGGAGTCTGTCGATAGACTTGCCTTACGAATGGTTTTTGCTCCATTTATTGAGTTTCCAAGTGTAAGAGTTTTGGAGGTGCTGCTTCTTGTTATGCGCAATTATCGTGATCTATTTAAATATAAAGATAAAGTGGATGGTGGCGTACTTGTCGAGTCTTGGCAGAGGATCAAGGTTGATCTGGAGTCTTTAGCTGACTCTTTTAAGGAGCTAAGCTGAGACGCCATTGTTTTCTCTTTGTTCTTTGGATTGCATCGCTTCTCTTTACTCTCCTTGTCCGAGGTTTCTCTACTCTCTTAGTTTTAGGGTGAATGTCTTTGGAAAGAAAAAGCTTAAAAGTTTGAATATTGATTAAAGAAATTGCCTCTTAGGGAAACACCAATGGCATACTTAATTTATTCTCTCTAGAAAGTTCGAGGTAATATGAGACATTGTCCAATCAATCTGTCCGTTGTTCTCCGGAATGTGAATCTTTCAAGTGCGGTCAAAGAGCCCTTATCTATCAAGGAAGAAAAGTCTACTGCAGATGGGCTGATGATGATTGTTCAGGTGCGACGTGCAACTATGCTATGTGTATTAGGGGTAGACTGCTACCTAACGGCGGATGTGGCCTTGCAATTAAAAGAAAAACCACCGACGAGGATTTAAGTCCCGAGATAATACATGATGAGCCTGAATTAAAGCTCAAA
>JAUPKU010000140.1 GCA_030837285.1 Thermoproteota archaeon
AATACGAATTCGAAAATAGCAGAATCAAACATGCTAAGATAGATATTTTGGAAGGGACTCTGGTGGTGAGAAAGCAGGAGCTTCCTTCAGAATAGTGAATCTAATTCTCTGATCTTGGAGTTTATAGATTCTAACTTCTGAATTTTCGTGAGTGGATTCATAGAGATAACAAGTTCAGCTACATCCATATTGTAAAGGCCTTTTGCCTCTTCGCTTTTAACATCTTTGACTTGGAAAACCACATTGCCATATAGGGCTAGATTCGAGTTTAGTAAATCATGCTTTAGTAAAAATGCTTTTCTTGAGCATGGTCTGGAGCATTCTTCAATGCTTTTTTCCCTACTGAACCTTGCTGTGTGACATCTTCTTGTTACAGTTACGGGTGTTAAATTGGTGTGAATTGAGAGTTTAAAACCATTCTTTGCCAAAAACTCGTAGTTTGGGAAGCATTTGGGAATCCAGTCTACGTCTATTCCATCGACTCCCCACTTCTTGTAGAATTGGATAGTTGAAATATAGTTCAGGCTTGTCTGGTAGAATAGTTCTTCTACATAACTCTTTGCTAATGAATCTATTTTCCTCTCAGTTATCTGAGGCCAGGGGCATCTTGCCGGAATAAAGACTAGTTGTCTCCCAAGATGTGGTTTTAGACTTGGATAGTTCTTCAACAAGTTAAGCGTACCCAGATCGTTTACAACAATATCATTTCTTCCTATCTCATTCAAGAATGTAAGGTGCTCCCTTATCTTCTTCAAACCGCTGTCTGAGAAAAAGGGTGTAACATAGACGAATTCTTTTCCCTTGCTGGTTACGAGAGAATAGGCTTCCTTAAGTTGGCTAAGACTTGGCGTCTTCAATTCGCAAAATTCTGGTCCAAAACGTATCCTATAACAGTTGCTTTGCACGCTCTCCTTGAGCATGTTCAAGTCTTCGGTTTGAATGGAGAATTTCATTCTACCACTGCGAGTTTTTTAAATTGCATCTTTGTCCATGTGCACCATGAGCTTGGAATCCTATATGGTGTGTGGAAAAGTGGCGAGTAGAAGCAGCGTTCTTGTTGGCAATAATAGTCATCTAGAGTAAGAAGACTGAGGGAAGGCGAGATCATAAAGTGAGTCTTTAGCTCGTTCACTCGCTTCCAGAAAGCTTCTGTGTGGTCACTCATGATTAAATCAATGAGTTCACGGTACATTCGCGTTGTATTTTCTTGCACTATTGGCCAGTCATCTCTGCCAACTATCTTGAAGTTGCTAACTCCTGCCCTGACTAATTCTGGCAACTTACAAATAGAGCATCCCGTAAAAGCGTCCATAACTGGCAAATCGTCTAAAATCTTCTCATCACTGGCATCGCAGACTTTAAAGGGGAGCATACAAGGACTATGCAAACCTCTAATTCTGTTCCTAGCCTGCGCCAATGGTGGATAGTCAAAGTGGAAAAGATAGCATTTTCCATTTATGTTTGAGCATCCCGCGCCGTGAATGAAGACTTCAATCTCAATCTTACTCTTGTGAGCAATTTCCGTAATTTCGTTTATCGTCAGTTGCCGCTCCAGAATCACCCGATTAAATCCCAATTCTGAGAGAAAATCCACTGTTTCAAAATTAGTCGAAGCCAAATAAGTGCTAGCCCAGGTCTTTATATTAGGAGCTATATCCTTTACAATTGAAAGAACTCCTATGTCACCCACTATAAATGCGTCTACTCCCTGCTCAACGCATGCACGAATGTGTTTTCTTAGGGGTACTTCCATTTTTTCTGTCATAAATGGATTGTTAACTGTTACGCCAACGCTCACGTGGTGGTCATGAGCGTATCTTACCACTTGACCTAGCTCGTTGTACGTAGGTATATCTGTTTTTGGTCCACGATACAAGACGAAGTCTCTCATCTCTGGTACTATGACGCCACAGTAGAGTTCGTCGGCACCAGCGTTTACTACTCTCACCGCTCCTTCATAGGATCTTATAGGCGAGAGGAGTTTCGGCGTTTTTCCTTTATCTGACTCTCGTTTTGACACTTCAAAGATACTTGTTTCGTTCAACATGTGATTTCCTCAAGGCTGTTTTTCTGGATCAATTTGATTTGCAAGAGGTTTTTGTTTTTTCTTAGGTTCTGTTTCTTCTAAATGGGTGGAGGTGAGAGGGCTTGGTAGTAGTTGATGATGTAGTCGTGAACTTCAGATTTAAGTTTGAATACCTCCTCTTTATCAAAGAAGGCTGTTTCATGCCCGATCCAGTCTGAGGGATTTTGGGATGGGCATAATTCTTTGTAGTCATTAAGATCTTTTAGAATCAAATTCACTCCGTATTTCTCTGGATTAAGCGCCATCAAACAGTTAGGTTCAATCGTATAGATTGATGGCAACACTACAAAAGCCCCCGAGCGAAAGAGTTTGTCAATGAGTCCTTGATACAGATCTCCTAAATCAAGCCTTTCTCCGGGGAGTCCTATAGAAAAGTAGATACGCGTATTTAGTCCGCTGTCCCTCAGATTCTCAACAGACTTTATGAGGTCATCGTTGGAAAAGTCTCTTCCAATATTCTTTCTTACATCTTCAGACGCTGTTTCTGGCGACAAACCAAACATCGTACTGCTAAAAGTATCTCGAAGTCCCTCAATTAATTCTCTTGAAGGTAGGCGGAAACTCTCAACATACGCTGAGATGTCTATTGATCGTGCTCTTATCTCATTGAATAAATCTGACCAATATTTAGCTCCAAATATCTCTAGATCGTGGCTTAAACACACGCCTTCAACGCCGAATTCCTTTAATCTTGTGATGTCCTCTGCAACCCGTTTAGGCGATCTTAAAGCAGGTTTTTCTCTACGGCTGAATTGGTAGTAAGCCTCTCTTCCTCCGCCGCAATGTATGCAGTTGTAGGGACAGCCTCTTGCAGTGTTTAGCCATAGTCTCTTGGATAGTATATCCGAATACCCAACAGTATCCAATTTCAGATTAGCTCTATAATTCTCAAGGAGTTCCAACTGTGTGAAATCAAGTGAATCTATGTCTTCAGGTGGCTCCGGTGGGACATATTTCACTTTTCCTTCTTCTCTATATGTTATTCCTCTTACTTCATCTAACCTTTTATGGCTGAGATACGCTTGTGCTAATTGTATGATAGATAAATCTGCCTCTCCTAATAATATGGCATCTACAAAGGGGGATCTCTCCATTATTTCCCTATGGAAATGTGTAGCAGTCATTCCTCCTAAGACAATTAGACTGTTTGGATGCTGCTTCTTCAGTATGGACGCAAGTTCTAACGCACTTGCCGTCTGTGTGATACAGTGCATGTTAATGGCGAAAACGCTTGACTCCAAATACTCGGAGTATTTTAGCACATTGAATGTAGGGTCTAGAGCCTGATTTAGTGCAAGGTTGATGATCTTAACAGTATATCCATTCTTCTTTAAAGATGATGCGAGGCTGATTAGACCCATAGGCATTAAAGCATACTGCGTTTGAATTTCTTGTGATGTCTTCTTTGGACTAAAAAGGTTTTTTATTCTTCCTCGCATGTCCGTTGAAAATTTCTCAAAAGCTCTAGGGCTATGAAGTAGAATAAAATCGAAATGTGCCATTCAAGTCATCTTCTTATGCCTATGCAAGCCTGACTAAAAATGTTTGTTCTATTCTCCATTATTACAACAACACGAAGAAATCGATGACGAATTGAGTGAAATAAGAGGAATATTCAATGCAAATTAAATGCGCTTGAAAAAAGAGAATTGAAGGAATATTTTGTTATTAGATATTAGGGAATCAGTTAAAAATTGGGAAAAAGATGAAGCTGGTTGAGTTTAATTTTACTCTTCAATCAGCTCAACATTGGCTCTTGCAACAATAACCTTCTTTCCGTTTGCCAACTCTGCTTCTAGGACTCTTACTTCTGACTCGGTTTCGACAATTTGGAGTTCAACTGGTAGGCTTGAAACACGTCCTATTGCTCCAAAGTAAGGCTCTCGGATGATGCGTATCGGTAGGCCTGGTCTCATTCCCTCAGTTGGAATCTCGTCTTCTCGGCCAATTTTTCCGATAGTTTTCTCGTCAATGTCGTCTCTTGGAATAATTATTTCTGGTCTTATGACTCCTGCTCGTATCTGAGTTGCCCCGCTTATGCATGCAAGTTTTCCATTAAACTTTGCAAGAAGATTGAAGGTGCCGTCTGACATGTTCATCTTGCTGAATCCTTCAGTTACAATCAAGGTTATGCCTTTCTCTTCCTCTCCGGTTATCGCAACGCCAATTCTGTATCCTAAGAACTTGTTTATAGTATCCTCCTCTATTCCGCCTACCACTATGCCTTTGACGCCAACCTCAACAGCTTTCTGTAGTGCTTCAATTGTTACCATTGATCCGCCAATAAGGATTTTTCCAGCATATTCAGCTGTTATCTGTTCAGCGGATAAAACTTCTTCGGGGGACTTTGCCATTACCTTTATTTCTCCGAATGTTTCTCCGCCTATTCCGAATATGCCTTGGATGAATGCTGCTATACATTCGATAGTGGCTCCTTCATTAGGAATAACTTCAGCTATTGTGCCTGGGATATATGAGTTGATATTCACTTTGACTGGTGGTTCTCTTAGGATAAGCTGTCCAGAGGAATCCGATATGAGTTCTATTGATCCCGTTAAGGGAGACATCAACGGTCTTTTAATTAGGCCAAAGAACTCCTTCTTGAGTGCAATCATTTCACCTTTCTCTATCTTGTCGCCTTCCTTCTTGAGCATGTACTGCTTAAAGTCGCAGGATCCTGTTCTATCATCCGGGAGGAGTCCTAGTAGATCGGCGCAGTTCATAAGCTGCGCGTTTCCTGGAACATTGGTTGTTGCCAACGTGTCTGTATGTGTCACCTTGTCGCCTTTCTTAACGATGACTTCTCCGGGAATAGGGAGTCTCCTAGTTTTTCTAACAAGGAAAATATCTTTTCTTTTAAGTCCTGGTGTGTATGCCATAGCCATTTTCTTTCATTCCTCCTCATGTAAGTTTAAGGAAATCCAGGATAAGCCTGGAGTGCAATGAACCATTCGCCTAGTTTCTTTCTCCTCTCACTATCGTCTTCTGGCATTACTATAGGTCTTCCTCGAGCATCTAGAATAAGTCCTACAACTCCTCCTTCGATCTTTTTGCTTACTCTATGTCCGGGTCCTTGACCCATATCAAAGCCTCGCTCAGGTTTTATATCCATTTGCGCGGACTCTCCATCTTTCAGAGGAATCTTCTTCATCGTTCCATACTTCATGTCTTCTGTGATCGTTTCTCCATTCGGCATAGATAATGTAATTGTTGCTACATTCTGTCCTTCATCCTTCTCGAATGTACCCTTTGGAGCGATGCATGTGCCGAGTCTGACTACGCAGTCCTTGTCAAAGATTTGTATGGCAGCTTCTGGGTGGACTGTTGAAAGGACACCTAGATGGGGCATCATGAATATGCTATCTTGGAAGAGCATGGTTGATCCTTCCACTCCGAAACCATCGATGAGAATGAGCATTGTCTGAGCCCTTCTTGGTCCGTGAGAAAGCAGTCCGCCAGTTGCTCCAAGTCTATCCATTTTTAGCATGTCTATGTAGCTTTCGGACCATGATTTACCGCCCGTGCCAACTCCCATTGTTCCTACGTGTGCTACACCTAGAAGCGGTCTTGCTAGGGACTTGTGGTGCTGGAATCCCATTCGTAAGGCTTCACGGGCTACTGCGTGCTCAATCAGCAGTTCATTTAGGGTTTGGGGGATAGTTGTTGGTCGAATCATCTTGTTGTAGAGGCTGTTAAGAATCTCCATTTCGCTAATTTCGAAGGGCAGCCAGCGGGTAATGTTCTTAATTCCCGTCTCTTTCAAAACGTTACATATGCTATAACTCATACCCAAGTTTGCGCTGACTGTTCTGACGAATTTTCCATCAAAAACTGAGTAAACATTTGTTGTAGCTCCGCCTAAACCTACCCCAATAACATTAATGTTAAGTCCTTCTCCGTTTGTTCTGATCATTTTGCCTTCTCCTGCGGGTGTAGGCATGATTGGTATTGGAGTCCACTTCATCAACTTGTCGTAACCTGGTGCATGAGACATGACGTGAACCATGAAGAGCTCATGTACAGCGTTTCTGGCAGGCTCAGGATTCTCAGTGTCTATCGTAGGACGAATATTGTCAGTCATCGAAAGTGCAAACTTTTCTCCCAGAATCTTCTGAACTTCAGGTCGAGCAGTTATATTCCCTGCGAAAAGGACGGGTAGCTTAAATTCTGTTCCAAGTCTCGGTCTTGGGTCAGCAGCTCTAATATACTCGGCTATTTGAGCAATGTGACTTATAGTTCCACCGTCGGTTCCGCCTGCAACGAGAATCATGTCAGGCCTCAGGAAGCGTATTCTCTCTATCTCTTCATAGGACTTACGTCCATCGTCAATGGCAATTACGTCCTCGACAATGGCACCAGCTCCAAGAGCCGCACGCTCAGCACTCTCAGCAGTCATAGACTTAATCACACCGGTAACCATCATTTGTAATCCTCCGCCTGCACTGCTCGTTGTTACGTATATGTCGACGCCTTCATTATCTCCCTTTGAAGGTGATATTATGCCGTTAGGACCTAGAATCTTGTGTCCAGTCAATTCCTCTACCTCTCTGATGGCATTGGATACTCCAAAAGTCACATCTTCATAAGGCGCTTCCACAGTAGTCGGGGCTTCTCCAGCAGCTACGAACCTGTATTCATCTCCAATCTTTTTGAAAAACCGGGCTTTACTAGTGGTGCTTCCGCAGTCAGTTGCCAAGATAATTTTAATATCTTTAGGATTTCTGCTCATAGATTACCCACGGAAATGAATAGTTGCCTGTAGTCCTTTATAAAGATTAGCAGCTTCTTTAGTTTTTGTCAATTTGACAATTTTTCAGAAATATAATTAGAGAATAGGGTAAGAACGCGGTTTTTTCATATGCGCTTTCTTACTATTCTGGCTAAGTCTACTTTTTCCTATAGTGAATATAGAAAATATAGGTTGATGGAAAGTTTTAAATATCGTATGGAAGCAAACAGGATAACCAAACCAAAAGAGGAAAAAAACTATGCTAGAACTTTTAATCCAACAAAATGTCGGCCCATTTATGAACTTCAACGCACTCGTCTTTATAATCGCTTCTATCATCGTAATGGTCATTGCTGCTTATGTAGCGCCAAAATACGGTCTACACGAAATGCGTTCAATACCTCAAGTTGATGCTATACCTGAAGCAATCAACGTATGTGCAGAAAAAGGATTACCCCTAGTTCATACGATTGGACAACAAAGTCCAGACAACACAAGCATCGGCAGAGACGTTCCAGCGACGCAGGAAGTCGTGAAGTGGATGGCGCAAAGATGCGATGAATTAGGCGTAAGACATTTCCACACAATGTCAGATCCCACAATCCAGATTATGACAATGGACTACGCTCGACAAGGCTCTATCCTAGCAGGACACCCTGAGCGATACCGACCAGAAGACATAGTTTATTTGTCAGCTGGAACCGGTGGAGGATACTCAGTTGTCCTTGGTACAATCGGTATCCAAGAGAGATACAACTGTCAAGCCCTAATTGTTTGGGGGAACTTCTCCTTCGCTACTGAGGTGCCAATACTAGAGACAGCTTCGCGACGTGGTAACTATATCATCTCTGGAAATAGCTGGACAACCGAGGGTATCATGGGAGCATTCTTCACAGACCTAGTCGCTATTATGGAAGAAATGACCGCTACCGGAGCTTACCTTAGCAAGGACGTCAAACAAGGCGCTAACCAATTCGGCGAAGATCTTTGTAAATTCGGGTATATAGCATATATGTTGATCATAATGGTAATGGCTTACGCGGGGGTGTACCGTTGACAACTCAAACTCAAAACGTAGGTAGAACGGTCTACGACAACCTTCCATCAATCCTTGCCATATTCCTGATAGCTCTAACCGCATCAAACTACTTCTTCGTCGGTGGAGTTGCCATCTCACTTCGCGCCACTGTATTCCTAGCTTGGACAATACCTTTCGCGTACTTCGTCTCTACGACATTCCTTGTTCTACTCTACGTAAGGCAAATCATGAGGCGAGAGCGTGGATGGTGGTACAAGCAGACAACTGCTCTGATTCTGCTCTTCGCAATGGCGATTCTTTCAGTTTTCCTTCCACTGAGGCAGAATGATCCCTATCTAGTTCTGTTCTACTGGTTCTTCGGTCAAGGAGTCAACGCAGGCGTTGTTCTCATGTGCTGCATCAGTATGATCATGGGCTACATGAGAGTCTACGTAGCCAGAACAAGTCTAAGAGCTCTAATGCTAGTCATTGCAATCTACGTGATTCTAGGATGCACAGGAGTATACAACTTCTTCGGAAGCCAGTTGCTCGTAAACCTCATGGACTACTTCCAAGGCTACTGGATAGGAATAGTTGAGTACATGGCATGGGCTGTCTATCACATCGGTCAGATCGCTCTAGTAACCCGTGTCATATTGCTACAGGAAAGATTGAGGGCAGGTTAAGGTGAACGAAAATGTCTGAAGAAAATCCAATAATTAAACTTGGGCTGTTCTTAAACAGAGAATCCAGGGCAGTCTATCTCCTAGTTTTCATCATATGCTTTGCTGGAGCCTTATATCCCATATCGCTCCCAAACAAGCCAGCGACCCAGTGGGTACAGAATTTCTATAACGAAATAGAAAAGTTGAAACCCGGGGATGTTGTCTTTATGGTTTGGGCTCTCGCTGGAGGAGATAGGGCAGACTTCGCGAATATAAACGGTTTAGTTTACCAAATCTGGTCAAAGCAAGCAGGCATCCTAAATTGGGTCATTAGCGCGGAGACACAAACATGGATGGATACAGTGTTCTACCAGCCACTACTCGGTGTAGATGGCACGGCGGCTGAGAAGACAGCGCCACTCTATGGAACTCAGTGGGTAGACTTAGGCTATCTACCGTCTACGAGAGAGGCAGTAACCTACGGTGCAGCCTCGAATCTGAGGACACTTGTGGCATCGAGAGACAAGTTTGGAACTAACCTAGATAGTCTTCCAATGATGGGACCATCAGCAGCACATCCCAACGGTGTTAATAAGGCTACAGACTTCGCATTAGTTATATCCGTCGGAAGTGGAGGACCACCTGCGGTCTGGACAGTCCCGATTGGTGCTTTCTACTTGGCATACGGAGTTCCATGCATTGGCACTGGGGAAGGGGAAACATATACTGAAGCAGCATACCTTGTACAATGCGGTTTGGAGAAGGGCTTCGCTGGCGCTCTATGGGGATCACGAATGTACGAACAGCTAGTTGTAGACAAACTTGGAATATCAACTGATACAGCAATAGGCAGTACAAAGTCAGTTTCAACACAAGTCTTCTACGTTGGCATGTTCGTTGTAATCGCAATGATCGCCCACAACGTGTATTCTCTAGGAATGAAGAGGAAAGGTGACTAAAAATGCTCGACATAATACCTTTGGTAGGCCAACAACTTCTCATTTCGCTGGAATTGAGGAATCTACTTTGGACAATAGCCATACTATGGGTGTTCAGTGTATTCTACAGAGAAAATCCATTCTATGATTTTCTGGAATACGCGTACATTGGAGTTGTCACAGGTTGGGGTGCAGGCGCTAACGTAGTTGCAATCTACAATACTGACTTTGTTCCAGTCTTCGTCACCGGAGCAGATCCGTGGAGAATCCTTGTATTCGTTATGGGCTTCTCATACTTCATGGTGTTCGCAGGTAGAAGATTCGCTACTATCTACAGATCAATCATTACGATGCGTCTTGGCGCAATGCTCGGAACATCCCTTGGAACAACGATGATTGTATCCATGGCAGCAGCTGCGCAACTATCAGCAACCGCCGCTAGAGATCCGTTTGCAATAATAGCAGTCATGGTCGCAGTATTCACAACGCTGTACTTCATGTTCTCAAAGTGGACTGATGATCACTTCCGACTACCGAGAAGAATAGCGTACTGGATAGTCTTCGCATACTTCGCGGGCTTTGGAGTTACAATGTGGATGGGACGAATTGAGATTATGGCTGGCTGGGTACAACGTATGGCAACATATCCGTCAATAATAATCCCATTCGTCGCCCTAGGAATAATACTCCTAGATGTTGTATTCCGAAGATCAAGACAGACCAAGACAACACAGCCGATTCAACCAGCAAAGTAG
>JAUPKU010000141.1 GCA_030837285.1 Thermoproteota archaeon
CGATCGGTGTGATGCTGTGAAGCTGGATCCACAAGATCCTGGAGCATATAGATATCCTCTGTACATTTTAGGCTGCAGTTAGATCAATGGTAGAAACACCGACATGATACTTATTCAGAATTCAGCATCTGGCGATAGCGATGGCGAGGGCGGTCCCGACAATACCCTCGCTATATATCGGTATTTCTATTTGGTGCGGGTGAATGTGGATGGTTTGGAGAACTGTTTAAAGGCAAACTTCATTTCTAACTGGCATAACAATTGTTGTAAGAATCAAAACTTCATGCGGATTAGCAGGGGCACCCTTGCTGATAGACCGCCCCGATTGCAAGTGGGAAGGCGGAGAACTTCACAATTCTTGAATGCTGATACAGATCTCCCCCAGATTCTTTATGCTGAGGACTTAGACCGTCTGGAAGTACGGCCTGACAAGAAACGAAGATATGTGCGCACTGAACACTTGCATTGGAAGACGTACAGCAGCAAAGATGCAAATACATTCTCAGGAGATGTCAAGAACGTATACCAACATTGGTGGGGCGGTGGCACTTACCTGACGACCGCGGGAAGGAGGCAGTTCCCGACTAGCGACGCTTTCGAAGCCTTTGAGAGAATCGCCTATGTCATACGAAGAATAGCGATGACTAGTCCTCTAAACTCATCTTCGGGGAGAATAAGGCATGGCTGATAGCGTCTACAAAGCACTTACTCTTACTGCAGCCGCACTGATTGTATTTCTTTACATTTACTTCGCCCTATCCATGGGTATCCAGAATACGTGGTCTGCCCTCGTAATCCCTGGCTTTGCTTTTCCAATGATTTTCTTCTTTTATTTCTACCTCAACCAGAATCCATCACTACCCTTCAAAGGCCCAATAATCCTCCATTGCCCAAATGTGGCATAGAACTGACGATGGATTCGGAGTTCTGCTTGGAATGCAAAGCGAGACTGCCATCACACAACCCTTCCTCCTAACAATCTAAGAGAAAACCTGAGTAAACTCATTACAAAAACGCACACTTGTCCTCTGGCGCAAACCATCTATCACATATGTTCTCTCTCTCTCTCTCTCTCTCTCTACACATGGACATAAAAAACACACCGAACTAGAAAATGTTGAATTAAATATTGATATCGTCAATAGTAATTATTTGGAAGGGAATATGAAATTGAAAGAAATTAAACACAAGTCTAAGGACAAAGAAAAACGTCTCAAGGAAAAAGAGAAAGTTGACACTGAGACTCAACGAACCTCCGATATTGCTGAAACAAAAAAAGTCCATAAAATAAATGAGGATACAGAAAAATCAAGAAAGTTTCCAGCGATTAAGTCAATTTGCCAACGAATTAATGATTCTGAGAAACTCTTTTCTCTACTAGTGGACATGTTTTCAAAGCACCCGGCCCGTATAAACTCCCTCGTTGAAGACGTCAAATATGATCTTAGAGAAAACTGGCAAATCTACGAGTCAATTCGCATAGACTTCCAGGAAACCCTTGACTTTAAGGAAGAAGATATGGAAAAGTTTTTTCCCAGACTTGAAATTAATATGGAAACAGGTTATTGGGTTAATGCTTGCATTCGAAGAGTACTTAACCAACTGCGGCTGATGAAACTTTATTGTGAGCGTAAATTAGTTTAATATTTCCGCTATTCTCTTGATTATTTTCCTATTCTTCAGGTAAAATCTGATCCAACCAACCCATACAACTTTTTGGGTTGCGCGGGCTAAAGAGTCTACTTCAAACCCAATCTTAATGTTTATCCTAGAATTGAATGTTGAATCAATTCTTCTTGTTGAATTGGGTTTATTGACATTATGCTTTTTCTTTTAAGCTTCAATTGAGGTTGATCCATGAATCTAGAAACGTCACAATTCTTAATTTCAACCTCATCTCCTATTTTAACTGTCCCTATGCGATTATTCCATAAACCAAGCCTTATTGATCCAGTTTCATCAGCTAGTTTTACGTTAGAAACAGAAGCCTCTGTATCCCACTTTGTAAAAACATATTTTGTTGGAGGAATATCAACGATTTTTGCAAGTAAATTGATTCCTTTCATCCCAGATCTCAATTCACTAATCTTCGTATTCCGCCCTAATTCATCAATCTTCCTTGTTTTTTCAGGCATTGGAATTTCTTTTATTGATTCTCGAACATATGGATCTGTTATGATCTTTAGATTGACAGGGAATTGCCAGACCACTTTCTCTTCTTTCATTATTAGGAATATTGCAGAATCCTGATTTATCTTTCTACATGAGATCGTTAAACTTCCGCACCGAGAAATCTTATTCTCTGCTGCTTCATAAAATGCGTCTATTAACTGTTTGGGATCCAAATCATGTTTACTCGCTATTAAAACCATTGATAAAAAGTTATTAAAGTTTAGGTCGGATCCCCTATGTCGACCTCTATATTCCATATCTACTCCTATTCTCGATGTCAAAGACCATAAACTCCCAAGATAAATGCCCGAAAAACATCAAATAATCTGTTAAAAGCCTTTAACAGAAAAATGAAGCTTTTAATTATTTAATAATATAAGAAAACCATCTCTTATAAAGAGCGCTAAATTTAGGTCAACAAATTTTAA
>JAUPKU010000017.1 GCA_030837285.1 Thermoproteota archaeon
GTTAATTTCTTACATTTAAAGAGAATAGTGTCTTATGAGTCTACCTCTTATTGGTACAGGTAAAGTTAACATATTCATCTAATCGATTTCTAACCACATCGATTAATGTTTTCCGTAAGTTTGACCTTTTTAATTTACTATTTTTCTTAAACTCAGTAGCTAAAGTCTCATCCCTTAAGCCAGTAGCAGCCCATTCTTCAAAGTCGCCTCTAGCATTGTGAAATTCGATTGATTTCAAATCAACCCTCGATAAACAATCCATGAAACCTCTCAAACTTAGAGCGATAAATCCAGTGTAATTCTCTTCGCCAATTCCTGTATGAAATTTAAAAGGTTCATTGGATGCTACAACAACAGATTTTAGTCTCCACTCAAAATCCATAATCGCACCTTGGCTAGTAACAAACGCATCAACCGGACTGCCAAATGGACTAAAGTAAACGTGAACCTCGCCTGGACCGCCCCCCGAAGCGAACATGTAGTAGAGGTGATCGCTAATCTGGAAGTACCTCCACATTTTCAATAATCCTCTATCTTGAGATTCCTTTACAAGAGGTTCAATATCCCTGGTTGAAGTATAGTAAGCCCATTGCATAGTATTCCCAAGCCAACCACTGGCATTCCGCTCAGTATCAGCCCATGAAACAGTTCCAAACTCAGGAACATCAATCTCTTCTTGTGGATTATTTTTCTTAACAACTTCGGAAGGTGTCTCCATCTTCAAATTTGGTTTCTCATTTATGAGTCTAAGAAGATGGGAAAGGAACTCGTGGATTCCTGTCTCCGGCCAATGATGTTCGCCAAAAGTTTCGTAATCAGGGAATATGACAATGCATTGTCCAGGCGTGGAAGAAAGCCAGTTTATGTACTTGTCCGCAGTCAACGGCCATTCATTCCACCATCTTGACGAAAACCTGAAACCAATATCATCTGTCAGCTTGTAATTTCGAAGGAGAATCCTTATTTTTGAACAATCTTTGGCTGAGTACACGTAGTTTGGAGATCTGTTTCCGAGGATGCGCTCCGCACCTTCAGTGAATATTCCCAGATAACCTAACTCTTGGACGTTCTTTGCTACATTATTGTTATAGAGGAGTTCTGTATTTTCAAAGAATGTTGGTTGAACACCCAGAAGGTCTCTAATTGTCTGCTTATGAAGTTCAACCTGCTCAATAAACTCATCCTTCCTAGGATATAATCCACAAAGAGAATGAAAATATGTTTGCCCAATGAATTCTACACAGTTTGTTGAAGCAAGCTGCTTGAAGGAGTTCAGAACGTCCTTATTGAATCGCTCACATTGTTCAAGAAAGACTCCTGAGAGACTGAAAGAGACTTTCACCCTTTTCTTCTCTCTCTTGGATTCATCTATAGCTTCAAGAATTATCTGGTTCGAAGGGAAATAGCATTTTCTGCTAGCCCTCTCAAAGATTTCGCGATTGAGATTTGTATCAAAATAATAATCGAAGAGTTCATCTCCACTTAAGCGTTTGAACATGTTATGTTCCCAGAAATAATCCTTCCTAACCCTGAAGGGCTGATGTACCTCAAAAGCAAAGACGATGTCCGTCAAATAGGAAACCACCTTATCAATTGTATTAATGACATTAAAGTTATAATATTAATGACATATTATCCCTCTGATTCTAAACTTAAACGAGTTACTGGAACGTAAGACAAGAGTCCCTCAACGGGAATAAGTATATTCTGTGGTCTATTATGAAGCTCATACTTGATCTCAAGTAATGCCTTCTCAATTGCCCAAAGCTTAACAATCAATCTAAGAGAGCTTTCATCTAACCCCTCTTCTCCGAAGTGACTAGATGAATTAAGCTCTTTAGATCTTCGAAAGTACCCATCAAGTACAGCATTCGAAACATCGACCTCCCATACTCTCGAATATGCTACTAGATTATTCAAAGAAGACTTATTTATAGACTTGAAATTTGAAAAATCAATGGCATCCTCGACTTCAACGCTAAAATATGATGCTAGTGCTATGGCATCTGAATATGAATATTCTTTCAAAACCTGTGCAAGAGCCATATATCTGATGTAACCAAAAGATCTGACCAACACTCCTAAATCTCTGAGAGGTGGTTCCAATTCCAGCCTTTTTTTTCCAGTTCTTTGGGGATCACCCTCAAAATCAATAATCTGGAAGCCACAGCTATCAGGAGTTTTTTTAAATAGGAGTTGAGCAAGATGAAGGTCTTGGTGGGTTCGAGTCTTTATTGTGTCCAACATAATTCTGAATAGACCTATTTGCTCTTCTATACTCTTTCTTCTTACTTCAATCTCTTTGATAAGAAGACTAAGCACTCTTCTTGTAGAGAATGGAAGGTCATTGCTATTTAATATTGTCGATAACTCATCCATACACTCTTCAAAATCTAAAGTTGCTCTTCTGGACCAACGCTCTATGTCCTCTTTCAGTACCCTCTTCGACTGAAAGCTTCTCCTATGGCTACTGGCTAGCACATTATGGAATTCAGCAATTATCGTTCCTAGAAAGACTGAAAGTTCATGAACCTTTGACGAACCTGGTTTTTGGCTAACAAGTTCGCTCAAGCCTTTCGAGTCAACACTTTTATTCCTCAATTCTGATAAGTCGGAAACTAGGTTGTCTAAGAAGGGTTTCCTTCCATCTCCAACGTTCTCCTCATATGACTCTAAAATACTAGTGATGGTAGTCTTCTTTTTTTTCTGATAAGTCATCCTTCCAAGTAGTCTAGGAGCATATTTGAATTCTGCGTTTGCTAGCACTTCTAGGAATTCTGGCTCGGGATTAACATTCGATACGATTTTGTAAGTTTTAATAATGACAGATGTAGTATCTTTGATTTTCACAACAATGTTGGTTGTATCTCCTTTCCCAAGAGTTTCAATTCTAAACAAGTCAGGCCTTAAAGAGATGTCTTCTCTATATTCTAATTTTATGATTCCCTGGGCGGAAGTCTTGATTCTCTCTCCTTTATTAAAACCTTCAAGTAGCCTTCTATTATATTCCTTTGTGTGTTCTGCCTCGACTACCCATACATTTCCATTCAAACATTCGATGCGAAACCCCTTACCTGGTTGATCTTGACTAACCGACAAGAATAACGGTAGGAATATCTTTTCTGAGATTCTATTCCTACCTCTAAGACCTGAAATTCTTGTTAATGTTACAATAATCGAATAGTCTACTCCCCTTTCTAACACAACAAAATCTAATACTTTTACTCTCAGGTTCAGAACTCCTTTGAGACTAGACCAGCGTCTTTCAGCTATCCACGGGAGAAGAAGGGGAATAATCAAGTTGGGTTTGTTCAGAACTGTTGCAATACTTGTGTTTAGCAGAAGTCTTTGAGTAATATTCAAAAGTTTGGAACACCTATAACATTTTCTTATACAGATTCAGGGTTTTTTCAGCAACTCTCTCCCAACTGAACTCTCTCTCCACCGTCTTCCTTCCAGTTCTTCCCATTCTCTCGGCAAGATTTTCATCTGCCAGAATCCTATTTATAGCATCAGCTAATTCTCCTGAACTCCCAGGACTCACAAGAAATCCTGTCGCTCCATCAACAACAACATCTTTTATTCCACCCACTTTTGTTGATACCACCGGCTTACTACAAGCCATGGCTTCGAGGTTCATTATGCCAAATGGCTCGTAAATTGAGGGAGATACGAAAACACTACAACTTGAATAGAGGGCTATTATTTCAGCTTCTGAAAGCATCTTGTTAATCCATAAAATATTCCCTGCGGACTTAACTTTTTTATCTAGTTCTTCTTCCAATCCAATCTCATCGGCTTTCCCAGTCACTACAACGAGTTTGACGCCCTTTGGAAGACTACTTGACGCTTCAACAGCATCGAAGACTCCCTTTTGCCTACTAAGTCTGCCTAGGAATAGCACATAAGGCTTTGAGATTAGGTACTTTTTCAGAATTGAGGGATTTTCTCTTCTCCTAAATTTCTTTATATCAATACCATTTGGAATTACCTCAATCCTCTGCTCTTCAATTCCATAACATTCCATAATATCATTCTTGTCTTCTTTAGATACAGCTATGACCTTGTCGCAAGCATTCAAACCTATATTCTCTGCCCAACTGCTTAAACGATAGGCCTTTCCCATTGCTTCACTCTTCCAGGGTCTCTTAGGCTCCAGGCTATGTACCGTCGCAACGAGTTTGACATCATATAGCTCTTTCGCATAGAACCCAGCAAGATTTGTGTACCACGTGTGAGAATGAACAATATCACATTCAATCAAATCTCTTACAAAAGCCAGGTTGACCGAGAACGCCTTCAATAGAATCTCTGTACCAGGCGAGCTTGCTTGTTGAAGGAAGTCCCATGGTTCATATCTTAGGACTTCGATCGTACCTTTCTCAGACTTAGCACTAGTCTTTCCTGTCAGAGGAGTTTTGACTTCAATTCGAATATGCCTTGCTAAGGTTTCAGTTAGGTATCTGACATGCACTCCAGCACCCCCATAAACGTTTGGCGGGTACTCCCAAGTCAAGAAAATAACTTTCATCTTCATATCACTCTACATATATGCATGGGCTTCTCCTACAATTATCTCAGTCTCAATCTCTACATTCACAGTAGGAAGTCGTAGGAGACTTTCATAACAAGGAAAATGCTTTGCATGCAAAATACCTACTCTAACGGGTATGGGATGTTTTGAGATAGATGAACTGATTGCCTTATGCCATTCAAAAACTTTAGCTGACTCCTTTGCTGATTCTGCCTCTTCCATTCTTCCTAGATGTGTTAGGACCCTGAAAAGTATCAGGAATGTATTCGTATCTTCATTCTTAAAGTGATTATTTGATAATCTTCCGAAGACAATATCATAGAGACGCTCAGCTATTTCGTTGACTTTTTCCTCAGAATCTTCCTTGATTTCTGAGATTTCTTTCTCAACGTCAAAGCCCTGACTTCTTCCAATATCTCTCAGATACGAGTACAGAAGATCAAGAGATAAATCATACTCATTAATCAACGGGTAGAAGGTGTCTTCAAAATCCAAAAAGAATTCTTGGTACTTTTCAGCAATCTCAAGTAATGACGTTACTTCTTCCAATTCATAGAAAGCCTTTGCTACAAGAACCATTCCTCCAGCAGCTAGAGCTAGAGATGTCCATGTGACTTCTGTATCGAAATTTTGCCAGAAAGTAGGGTCACTCATTATAGAATCTTGATTAGTGCATCGATAAGCTTCTAAAACTAATTGGACAGCAATTTTTTCTTTTGCAGAAGCATCTGGGATGAGTTGCTCGACAAACTCCTCCGGAGTCTCTTCTTCAAATACTACACTCCCATATGAAAATAAGATTTCACTGATTCGCCTTCTATCTCCAGTAGTTTTGCCCAAAATTTCAAAAACACTATCTCGGACTACATCAGCTACTTTCCTTCTAAGGGTATTGAAGGCTACTTTCCAAATGGAATTCGAGACTCGGATATATCGTTGTTTAGTGCGAGGATGTATCCACTCATAAATAATGAAGTACGTCTTCTTGATAACTAGTCCATCATTTGCTCTTAAGCATCCTGTCCATTTACATAATCCGCCAGCTCCCTCCGAAATAATACCCTCTCCGCGTATGTTGTGAAGATCAAGAATTTGCTCTGGCCGATAGTCGGACCACGAGGTATAATCAATTATTTTAGTATCTTGGGGTTCACCATCTTTTACAATTTTGTTGACCGTGTTGAAATCAAAATGGACTATTCCATTTTTTGTAGAAATTCCATCTGAAAGTGTTTGCCTAAGTCTTGAGAAAAAGAAGGGTTTCTGTGGATCATAAGCCCCTCCGTAGGTTTCGGCATCAATCATCGTCCCAAATACTTTGCTGTCTCGTTGCTCAATGTCATTCTTTAACGAGTCTACTATCCATCTTATGTCTGAACTGAAAGCGTAGGCATCACTTAACCAATGACATCTGAAAATCGATCTTATAGTCCCACCTGATAAATGAACCTGGTAGATTCGACTAGAATCTATCATCTCACCTTGTTGCTCATCAAGAAGGAATACTACTTTAGTGTCTTGACCGAATACCTCTTTCACAACTTCTAAGACAACTTCTGCAGCTTTCCAGCTATAAGCGCATTCACTAAGCCAGATTAATATTGTCCTTATGCCATCATTTGAAGCAAATTTTTGATAAAATCTTATTCCCCAAGCTACATTAACTTTGGCATCAAACAGGCTGTCTTCAACAAGAAGAGGCAATATTGGATGGGAGTAAAGTGAAGAAACAAAGAATGTTAACTTACTATCAACATTTTGAATGAATTTTTCAAAGGTCTTAGGATTGGTTTTTTTTAGTTGATGGAGGGTTAATGGCTCAATATCTATCGATCTGTAATACATTGCATTAATCATTAAATCAAAGACACTGTTAGGTTTGATCATTAGCTCAAACCAATTAGTTCCATCTATTTGCTTCTCACCAAGAGATAAGCGCAAACCTTTTGGGATATCCCTGAATGAATTGAATATACTGTCTACTATTCGTCTGGGTTGATATGCGTGCCCATGCTCCCATACTTGAACCTTATCCAAAATATTAAGACCATGATAAGATATAGAAAAAGTGATTTATTAATTATTTAGACAAGAATGTGAATTCATTGTTTTTGTCTCAATGTATTAAGGTAATAATCGATAAGATCTCAGGATGTCTCCTTCATGTTGGAAAATTTCTCTAACCTAGCCATAGAGTTTTTATTTTTAATGCAGAGAGCTTAAATTGAATGATAATTCTCAAAATGTTTAGAGTAATACAAGTATTAAGCGCGAGTGCTAGAGTATTTTTATCTACTATTTTTATCTATTTGACTTACAATTTTGAATTATCTACTCTCTTTTCTTGTTTTTCTTGGAATATTAGGTTAATCTAATAATTTCTTAACGCGTCCAGTTGAAATATCTTTTAAATCGACTTGCCAAGTGCTTCCTCATAGATTTCAAGAGTATTCTGAACTACATTATCCCATGTGAAGTAATGCAGAACCCTTTTTCTGCCATTTTTACCCCAAGTTCTTGCTCTATCAGGATCCTTCAACACTTCCTTAATTCCCCAAGCTACATCATTGAAATCTTCTCCATTAATGTGAATCCCACATTGTTCTTGTCCACTACTAGTTACTTGCTCTCTAAATCCACTCAATCCCCTAGCCCCTACTATAACAGGCTTCTCCATAGACATCGCTTCTAGAGAGACAATGCCAAATGGTTCTGAGATTGAAGGGAAAACACATACATCGGCCATAGCATAGTGAAGGATTCTCTCATCTTCGGGTATAAAATCCGATCTGAATCGAATCTGTTTCTCAACACTAAGTCTCCGTGCTAGCTGAACAAGATCATCATATGATCCTCCTTTTCCAAGAATAACGAGTTTTGTCTCTGGAAAATCTCTTAGAACAGATGGCATAGCTTGGACAAGATTTTGAACTCCTTTAATCCAAACAAGTCTCCCTATGAAAAAAACCACTTTCTCTTTAGAACTAATATTGTATTTTCTCTTAATCTCTTCTATAGCAGATGGTTTAACCGTTTCTGGATTATATTTTCTTGGATCACAACCATTCCAAGAAACCCTAATCTTATCATTAGGAAAACCAATAGAATTGAGATGGTCACGCATAGCAAATGAGACAGTTACGATCTTATCAGCTGACTCTGCTATACTTCTTTCGAAGTGCTTAATCACTTCAGAGCCAACGCCTCCAGACCTTTGCTGCTCTGTTGAATGAACATGAAAAGCCACTGGGAGTGCAGGGATCTCCTTCTTTATCACAAGACCTGCTATAGCTGACATCCAATCGTGGACCGCAACAATGTCATAATGCTCATTTTCTTTCATAATTAATTCATTGATGAATTTACTTGCCGCTAAGTGGTTGTAGGAGAAGATGTCACAGAACATTTTGAGGTTGGTACCCCAACGCCTCAAGTCATCAGTTACGATTAGAGGAAAAACGTTACTCAAATCGATTATCTTAGGTCTATGAACAAAGACTCCTTTCCAAAGCTCATGAGTCTGAAGATCTCCTGGATTAAGAGTGAAGACTGTTACATCTATTCCAAGTTCTATGAATTTCCTCGTTATCTCTATAGCATATGTTCCAAGGCCACCAACCAGCTTCGGATAGAATTCCCAGACGAAGAAAGCGATTCTCAAAATTGCTCCCTAAGGAAACTAAGCTTGACTAAATGATTTAAGCCTTGTTTTACTACAGAATAGAATCATGTCAAACCAGCTTTCTCCATTTAAATACCGTTATTTTACAAGTCTTAACATAAGATCGGAAGTTCAACGTACGCTAGGAAATATTCTTAAAA
>JAUPKU010000142.1 GCA_030837285.1 Thermoproteota archaeon
AAGTAAGACCAAGGCTAAAATATGATAGAAATTACTTTCATTAGTTTGGATTAGATGAAATTCTGATTTCAAAGAGCTAAAAAAATACTATTGTAAGTGGAGAGACTTTGAGTATTTTGTCTCTCACGACTACCAGATCGCCAATTCCTTGCTGGCGCATGAGTTTTGTAGCTTCAATAACAGTCTTCTGTGCGTCAATAGTAATGCCATTCGTTGTCATGAAATTTTTAACAATTGGTGTTACTTCTCGAACTCTATTTACCATTGTATAAGAGTCTTGTTATTCCACTATTCTGGATTTAACGTACTACCAACTATTTTCAAGAATCGCGATTTGGACAAAGCTAAACTTAAACACTAAAAAAACAAGCAAACATTCATCTTCTATAATTTTATAAAAGTTACGAATACATATAAATATGTTTATATTGTTTGAATTTTCTATATGTTTAAAAGATTTAAAGGTGAATGAACGAATGTTAGACTTCATGGCTCTATTCTGGACAAATGTATGCACTACATTGGTTCTTCTTGGATACTCATATCGATTAACAAAAAGACAGTCCAGAAAAAAGATGTCGGCAAGCATAAATAATACTTGTTCACCTCTCAGGTGAAGATGATCCTGTTTGTCGCGGCTATTCGCTTTCGTGAATATATTTGTGGAATCTCCAGAAATGGATTCAGTAGTGGAGGCTCTAAAGAAACTCCATAATCTTGAAGAACTTTATGAAGTAACCGGCGAGTTTGACATAGTTTCGTTGGTTTCAGTCTCAGATATTGAAGAGTTCAGGGATGTTCTCAAGAACAAAATAATGAAGATCAAAGGTGTAAAGAGCACCGTCAGTTCCATTGTTCTCTCGGTACATAAAGGAGCAAGATGTAGTAGCAATTTGCAGAAACAAGAACTCCTTCCTTCCAGGAAAATCAGACAATATTAAAAGGTGAGGCGCGATAGTCGCAGGTTTTGTGAAAGTTGATAAATGCCCTTCAGGCGGTTCTAGTAATTTTATTTCTTGTCGTTACGATAATTCTAGCTTGGCGTTTAGCTCCATACCTAACTAAAGTATTTACTCGTGATCCAAGCCGTTTTGATAGACTCCTGAATCCGATCGAGAACGGGATCTACCGAATCTCAGGGGTTAATCCCAAACATTCAATGGACTGGAAAAAATATTTTTTCTCCGCGCTTTTACTTAACGTTTTTCAGATGATTACCGCGTTCTTAATATTAACTTTTCAGAACAAGCTACCGTTGAACCCTCAAGGTTTTCCTGGGCTTTCATGGGACTTGGCGTTTCACACGGTGATATCCTTTGGCACGAACACCAACCTGCAACATTACAATGGAGAAACCACGCTTTCCATTTTTAGCCAAATGACTGCAATTCAGTTCCTCCAATTCACCTCCGCAACAACAGGACTATGCGTCGGCATTGGCATGATACGCGGTTTCATCTCCGGCTCTAAAGACCTCGGTAACTTCCATGTTGATTTTATTCGGTTCCTTACTCGAATTCTTCTTCCATTATGCTTTATTGCGTCAATAATATTAGTTGCACTCGGCGTCCCCCAGACGCTAAATGCGTATTCCATTGTCAAGACTATAGAGGGAACATCGCAAACAATTCTGGTTGGACCTGTCGCTTCACTTGTCTCCATAATGCAGTTAGGCACCAATGGCGGCGGATACTTCGGAGCCAACGCCGCCCATCCATTCATGAACCCCAGCCCCGTATCAAATTTATTTGAGATGTTCCTAATGATGCTACTGCCGACGGCATTGATATTTGTTTTCGGTCGGTTATTGGGAAAGAGAAAAGAAGCCAGACCCATTCTCATCGGCGCCTACGGACTCTTTGCCATTGACCTCATTATTGGATTCCTTCCAAACCTTCCCATAGGTGCCGGCATCGAGACAAGAATAGGCGGTTTCTTCTCGGCTTTCTGGACAATCATCACCACCGCGTTCACCACAGGCTCTGTAAACGCGTCACTATCAGCCATGCACCCACTAAACGTTCTTTCTGGCTTTATGGGCATGCTTATTCAAGCAACGCCGGGAGGTAAAGGTGTGGGGCTCATGTACATGATTATGTACATAATAATCACCGTTTTCATAGTTGGGCTCATGTCAGGAAGAACACCCGAATACTTAGGGTTCAAGATCACGGGTAGAGATATGAAACTCGTTATGGTAACATTTCTCATTCACCCGATTATTATACTGGTTCCCACAGTGCTTGCCTACTCTACAGGCGCGGCAAATGCCATCGGTGTCACTGGAAACTCGGTCGGCTTTACACAAATTCTTTACGAATTTACAAGCAGTGCAGCCAACAACGGCTCTGACTTTCTCGGCGCTTCCGGTAACACGTTTTTCTTCAATATCTCAACTGGTGTTGTAATGTTTCTTGGCAGATATCTACCGATGTTTCTTTTGCTTGCACTCTCGGGCTCGATGATTGGAAGGAGACAAAGCAGCGAAGAGACAGGCCTCAAGACGAACAGCATTATCTTCTCTTTTGTGCTCATAGCGAGCATAATCGTTCTAGTCGTTTTAACTTTCTTCCCCTTCTTGGCATTGGGGCCAATTCTATCATTCTTTAAAGGACTGGAGAACGGATTTGGCTAAAGATATCGAAACATCAACTGCTGAAAATGCAATTGCTGAGCGAAAAGCATCAATCTTCTCCGGAAAAGTGCTCTTGGACTCGTTCTTGAGACTTAACCCCAGGGCACTCTTCGCAAACCCAGTCATGTTCATAGTTGAGTTAACATTCTTTATCGGCCTAGCTATGGCAATTTACCCTCAGGGCTTCGCGGGTGTTGCCAGTATAGGTCAGAGACTTTTCTATGTTGAGGTCTCAGCTATTTTGCTAATTACAGTATGGTTCAGCACGCTTTCAGACGCACTTGCAGAGCAACAGGCAAAGAACACGGCGAGCAGTCTTCGCAGACTCGAGACCGAGGTTCCAAGCAGGAAAATCTTGACTGAAGGCTGGATAAGAACCGTTGTTCTCGTCTCTTCGAAGGTTCTGCAAAAGGGAGACCTGATCCTCTTAGAAAAGAACGATATCATCCCGATTGACGCTGAGGTGCTTGAAGGGATAGCTATGGTCGACGAGTCCCTCCTCACTGGAGAATCCGTTCCTGTGCGAAAAGCACCAGGGGACATGCTGATAGGCGGTTCAAAGGTCATCAGCGATACTATGAATGCAAAAGTTACAGTTAACCTTGAGGATAGCTATATCAACCAGATGATAAAGATGGTTGAGTCTTCCAAGAGGCCCAAAACGCCGAACGAGGTAGCAGTAACGATAGTCCTCATTGGCCTAACAGCTATATTTACAATAATCATAGCGACGTTGCTTGGGTTATCCGTTGTCCTAAATCTCGGAGGTGACCTGTCAGTACTAATCGCACTTTACGTCTGTCTTCTCCCAACAACAATAGGTGCACTTCTACCCGCTATTGGGCTTTCCGGAATATCAAGATTGTATCGAAGGAAAATAGTTGCCAAGTCAGGTAGAGCGATAGAGACGGCAGGCGACGTCGACGTTGTTCTATTAGACAAGACAGGTACGATAACGGTTGGGAATAGGCAGGCAATAGAATTGATCCCGTTTGAAGGTCATACTGAACGGGAAGTAGGTGAAGCAGCGTTCCTTTCATCATGGCACGATGATACTCCTGAAGGCCGTAGCATAATTGACCTCGCCTACAAAAAGGGCTTCATCCCGAAGGAGCTGAATTCTCTGGCTCTCTCCGAGTTCTACCCGTTCTCCGCCAGCACACGTACCAGTGGTGTGAATATAATTCGCGGCGCTGGGTTTATGTTGCA
>JAUPKU010000143.1 GCA_030837285.1 Thermoproteota archaeon
GGACTACCGTCGACCTCTCCCATCCTCTAGCCTAGCAGTATCCTCCGCGGTCTAACGATTGAATCGTTAGATTTAACGAAGGACTTACTGAGCCGGCTACGGACGCTTTAGGCCAAATAATCGTCCATACCACTCAGGGGGCTGGTATTACCGCGGCGGCTGACACCAGACTTGCCCCCCCTTTATTCGCTCAGTTCCTTACACTGGGAAAAAGCCATCCTCAACGGACGGCACTCGGGATGACCCCATCACACTTTTGTGCATTGTGGAGTTTTCGCGCCTGCTGCGCCCCGTAGGACCTGGGACCTTGTCTCAGTTCCCATCTCCGGGCTCCCCCTCTCAGGGCCCGTACCGGTTGTAGGCTTGGTAGGCCGTTACCCTACCAACAACCTGATCGGCCGCAGCACCATCCTAAGGCGAAGTTAGAAGCATGTTTCTAACTCCCTTTAGGCGGATGACCATTCCAGGTACTACCGTCTATTGAGTATTAGCCCCAGTTTCCCGGGGTTATCCTCATCCTTAGGGCAGGTTAGCTACGTGTTATTGAGCCGTCTGCCGCACTCTCTACATGGCTGGAGAGCGCATGACTCGCATGGCTTAGTCTCATCCCGATAGCAGTATGGTCCGGCAGGATCAACCGGAGTTATGGAAGTATTTACCGCTACATATTTAGTTGTCAAGGGATTTGCGGAGAGACTGTGAGCCTACTTCAGACCTAAACTTCCAAGCTGGAATTGGCTGATTGTTCAGGTCTACATTTTTGTTCCCGAGATTGGAGGTCGACTGCTTCATCCATTAGGGTGTTAACCCATTAAGCGTCCGAGTCGACGCCGCCAAAGCATCACGGGTATGATTAACCAGCAAATTAGTCTAGTACTTACATTGAGATATAAGTGTTTCTTAAGAGACAAAAATCTATAAAAAGAAGGTAGTAGTGGAGAGAGTTCAAATTTTGCCTCAGCGTAACTCTGATCGTTCATTACATCACAGATTTAAATCACATCATTGGCAACGATTATATGGTGCACCTATAGGATAATCTTTTTGGATGAAGATACCATGAGTGAAGAAGTTGTTCTTGTTGCATACTCGGAAATTGCCTTGAAAAGTTGGCCTGTGCGGAAAATGCTTGAGAATCAGCTCACTAGACATATTAAGACTGTGCTTAAACGCGCTGGAATTACTCAGGCTAATGTTGGAAGGATGCATGGTCGTTTAATACTAAAGTCTTCGGATTCTCTGAAGTCAGCAGAAGCTATCGCAAAGATCTTTGGCATTGCCTTAATTATGCCAGGTCTTAAAATTAAAGGAAGCTTAGAAAGCATAGTTTTAGAGTCTACCAAGATGGCTGTTCAAACCATTAATCCACAACAAACTTTTGCAGTTGACGCTAGAAGGATTGGCACTCAAAGTTTTGTTAGTCGAGATATTGAAGTGAAGGTTGGAGCAGAAGTTCTAGAACAATTATCGAAAAATGGAGTCCGCGTGAATTTAGATAATCCAGATGTAACTATCCACGTGGAAGCCCGGGGAGAAGATGGTTATATTTACCATCAAATAATTAAAGGATTGGGTGGCTTACCCTTCGGATCTCAAGGAAAATTAGTAAGTTTATTCTCGGGGGGTATAGATAGCCCTGTTGCAACATGGTTTATGATGAAAAGGGGGGCTAATGTGATACCCCTTTTTTTTGACCAAAGACCATTCGTTGGTGATGATTATTATGAAAAAGCAAAGAACGTTTCTCTAGGACTAAGACAGTATGTACCGCTTGATCACTATCAATTAAACGTCGCCCCAATGGGGGAAGTTATGAAGGAAATTGTGGAGAAGATTCCAACAAGGTTTATTTGTCTAGCCTGTAAACGCATGATGTATCGTATTGCCTGTGGATTAGCAGAACGCAAAAGAGCATGCGGGATAGTAACTGGAGAAAGCCTTGGTCAAGTGGCTTCACAAACCTTAATGAACCTGAAGGTTTTAGATGAAGTTTCTACTTTGCCTGTTTATCGTCCACTGATAGGTTTTGATAAGGAAGAATGTGTAGAATTGGCAAAGAAAATCGGAACCTACAAATTGTCAATCACACGGGCGCATGGATGCAGTGTTGTTCCCTCAAAACCAGCGACTAAGGCTAGAATAGATGATGTACAAAGAGCAGAGGAAAGGTTAGATGTCAAAGGACTTAAAGATGAAACTTTAGATAAAATAGCTACTATTTCATTGTAACATGCTATTAACCGCTTAAATCCTTAATCATCTTCACCGTTGTATTTACAGCATCATATCTTGAGACTTCTCTCTGAATTTCTTCAGCTTTTATTTTGTAACTATCAAGTGAAAAGAATTTTTTAACCGCAGATAACAGTAAGTCACAGTTCAGAGCTTTTTGATCGAGGATCATGGCGACACCGAGTTTCTCAGCCCGCTTGGCATTATTCAACTGTTCCGTTTGGTGAGGGGTTGGAATTAGCAGAAGAGGTTTGCCATAACAGATTGCCTGTGTGATAGTACCTAAACCTGCTCTTGAAATAACTAGGTCACATGCCTTTAAAACTTCAAATCGGTTTGGTAGCCAGTCATACGTAATCATACTTCCAGATCTGATAGGCTCGGTCTGTGAGCTAGGAGAACCTAGAGACATAATTATTTGATAGTCATTTGAGAAATTTCTAAGAAGCTGCTTCATCAGATCTGTGAAGTATCTTCGCTCTTCAGGAGGCCCACTTATTGGAACAAATATAAGAGGTCTATCATCTAAACCGAAGCTTCTACGTATTTCAGCTGCTTCTGGAAGATCTTCTGCCCGAGTAGGGATAGTTGGACCTATAAGCTTAATCTTCTTTCTTCGCCATGGTGGAACCAATAGATTTTCTACTGAAAGAGTGTAGGGATAGGGAAAATCAGGCACCAGTACTGCTTTACTCATATTCCAAATTCTGCCGATTATTGTTAGAATTCCACCGTCGGCTATCTTTGCTAAGTGGAGGAATCGTTTTTCCCGAGGAATAGTAATTCTATATAGGTTTAAAATTGTTAAAGCTGGAATCTTAAGGAGGAAGGCAGCAATTATTGTAGATAATCTTGAATCGGAGACTACGAAGTCAGGACTGTATCTCTTAAGGAATTCTATTTCTTTCTTCAGTTGATTAAGAAAGATAAAGATAGAGAAGATTCCTGGTTTAGCTGTTGTCAATCTAAAGTCGACACCCCCGTCTGACTTAACAGCGAAGTATATTGGAGGTGCTCTGAAGAGATGGTAATTCTCTCGCTTCACATAGCTTATTGCTTCCTTATATGTGGAGAAGGCAACTTCATTTCCTGCTTGCCGAAGGCTGTTCGCAATTGGAATACATCTTCCAACATGTCCTAAGCCAATCCCACAGACCCCAAAGTACACCTTCATCCTACTTTTGATTCTCCTCATAGAACTCTACACGTTCAATTTCGCCGGTGGGTGTTTTCTCCTTGAATATTATGGCTTGAAACTTGTAAATTCTAGTTCCCTTTATAAGCCAAGTGTCTGGAGGGAGACTAGCTTTCATACAGCAATTGGACAGGAACTCTTCCACATTCCATTGCCATTCAACAGGAACCTGAGGCAATAATAAGCCTTTGCAAAATCCTCTCTCCACAATTAAGCCATCTCTACCTATCTTCAATTCATTGATATAGTCCTGTGGCGCTCCAACTGTCATTAATTTAGGTGGTGTAAGAATGCTAACTTCTATTTTAACCTGGTCAAGCTCACGACTCGTTAAAGGAGGAAATCTTGGATCTTGGGTTGCAGAGTTAATAGCTGAGTCAATTGTAGCTTCCACTAAAGGAAATATAGGCTCAGGATACCCGATACAACCTCTGAGCTCTTCAACGCCTCTCTTAACACTATTCAGGGTGACAAATACGCCACATTTCTCTTTAAGCTGATGAGAAGTTGTAGGTGGAACAGTTATCTTTTTACCTGTTTTAAGAAAGGAGGTTATGGCCTCTCGAGCAAGAACTATTAGGAACTTGCCTTCATCATCTGTGAGTTCAAAAGACATTATGGAATCTCACCGTTTTATCTTCGCAACGATACATCTCAGAACTATATTAAGACATTTTTGTTTTTAATAGCTCTTGAGCTCTAGCTAGAGTTTCGTTTATCTTTTTCCAATGCCCTCCCTGCCAGTAAATTTTTCCACAGCCTAAGCAGAGCCAGAACTCATCGTAGTGTTCAAACGCCCTCTTCGGAACATTGTTCAACACCACGACCTTTCCAACTCTCTTTATAATGGAATTGCATTTGGGACAGCGAGAAACTAATGTATTGATCTCAAGCTTGATGTTGAAACGTCTGGAGATATTAGCCAGCTTTTCTGCTTCATCCTCTCCTTCGACATAGAAGGCTTCTAAACCTCTGGATTTGGCTCTGTGAAAAAGCTCTAAATCTCTAGTCAATAGAATGCGATCTTCCTTTTCTGCGATTTCCAAATATTTATCGTCAGATGCTTTGAAATATTTAACTTCACATCCTAACAATCTAAGCCATCGCGCGGAGCGGCCTAGCATTTCATCTACGACAAATTTCATCAGTTAGCCTCTAGTTATGGATAATTCAATTACAAGTGGAGTACATGTCCGCTTCCAGGCTTAGCTAAAATCTCCCCCTCATCCATAACTAATCTTCCGCCAACAAACGTTTTAACCGCCTTCCCATCAACTTTCCATCCGTCAAACGGGGAGTACTTGGCTTTAGAGTGAAAAGCTGAAGAGCTAATATGCGCCTCTCTAAAATCTATAATTGTAAGATCTGCATCAAAACCTTTCTTTATAGCACCTTTCCCGTCAAGTCCGAAGATCTCAGCGGGCTTTTTTGCGAGAAGTTCCACTAATCTTGATAGTGAAAGCCTCCCCCTTTTAACCATAGTCAACAAGAGGGGAAGAGTGGTCTCTAGACCGGGTATTCCAGGAGAAACATTCCAGATACTTTTCGCACTTTTTTCATTTATAGAATGAGGGGCATGATCACTGGCAACAACGTCTATTCCCTCTTCTCCCAAGGCATGTCTAAAGCTCATAGTGATCATTCTGCTCCTTAAGGGTGGATCTGTAATAAGTGTACCATTCAACCCATTTGGATTATTCCTCGTCAGAAGCATATGGTGAGGGGTTACCTCACAGGTGATCTTTAAGCCCTCTGCCTTTGCTTCGGTAATCAGTGATAGTGCTTTCAAAGTAGTTACATGGCAAAAGTGAATATGAATTCTTGTGGCTCTAGAAAGAGAAATCATCTTTTTAACCGCTTTGATCTCCGCTCTCGCTGGATGAACCGTAAAAAACGCATCATAGGAATCATTTCCAGCATTTTTAGACTTTTTCGTAGCTTCTTCAATTATGAATCTGTCTTCAGCATGAACGGCAACTATTTTTTTTGCCTCTCGAGCCTTATTAAGCATGGGAATCAAGGCATTATCTTCAACGTTCAATTCTAGGTTCGAGTGATTAAGAAAAACCTTGAAGCCTACAGCACCCTCATTTGCGATTCTGATAACTTCATTTTCATCTCTTGGAAAACAAGAATAGAAACCAACATTTGCAACTATCTTGGACTTTGCAGTTTCAATCTTCTCTCGAAGACGCATGGAATTATTAGTAGTTGGTAATGTGTTGGGCATATCAAAGACTGTAGTGAAACCACCTGCTAAGGCGGCGCAAGTACCTGAGTAAAAATCTTCTTTGTAATCTAGTTTCAGATCGCGTAGATGCGTGTGAATGTCTATTAAACCAGGAATGACAATTCCATTCTCTGCGTCTATAGTCTCTGATGCTTTTGGAAGACTCTCCTGCCTACCAACGGCCATGATTTTTCCATTTTTAATGGCTATTCCACCGTCTAATATTTTTTGATCTACTAGAATTCTGGCATTCAGTATTGCTAGATCTGCTGATGATTTCCAACTACTCAAATTATCAACTCACCGAGATTCTAAAGCTCTTTTTCTTCTTCCTCTAGATCGATCCGACATTCTTCGCAGATGAAGCGCCCATCCACCTCCATTAGGGATTCTGACCATTGGCGACATTTATCACAATAACCTGCTGAAATGAAGCCCGTACGAGTGAGTGGTCCCTGAGTAATTCTGGCTTTTTCTGTAATTATTTCGATTAGAGCAGGTGTAATGACAACGATATCTTTACTGGATACTAGGCCAATCATGTTACCGGCGTCCATGACTACAAGCCGTCGTATACCATGTAGACTCATCATCTTAGCGGCTTCTTTAATGTCAACTTCTGGATTCACTGTTATAAGGGGTGAACTCATTACTTCTTCGGCTTTAACTATCTCAGAGAGAAGGCTCTTCGCGGCAACGCGCTTTACGATATCTCGTTCAGTAATTATACCAACTGGCTTTCCATTCTTATCTGTAACAATTATGCTACCCAGATCATTAGAAGCCATGAGCTTGGCGACTAATTCTACTGAATCATTTTCCAAGACCTTTACAACTGGAGAGGTCATGATATCCTTAACCAAGACTGCAGTTTCACTCAATACAAATGCTCCTGTATATCAGCAATTGACATTCTACGCTTAAAATCATATCTAAGGAGTTTATAGGAGTTTCACTTCTGAAAAGAGTCTAGTCATTTCAAACTACTTTTTTTAATAATTAAAAGGGGGTTAATTGTCAGGGGAACTAAATGAATGTAGCATTATAGAAGCTGTCCTCCCCCTGCTGGGATGAACTTCTGGATTTCGTCGAGTGAAAGTTTCAGAATACGGGGGCGTAATTCTGCAGGGGCAATGGCTGCTAGTTTACCGAGTATCGACTTGGCAAGCTTACCACTTGATTGCCTTCCAGGTACCAATTCGACTCTATATCGAGTTTGAGAGGCTATAGCTGATGGTGGACCGCCTATGACAGTTAATAAATCTTCTTTCTCTACAAATCCTATACAGACGCGAAGAGGAACATTCTTAATGTAATTTTTTTGGCCATGAATCATGAACATACCTCTTGACAGGTATTCGCCAGATGGTGCGCTTTTGCTAACTTGATCTGGTTTTACCCAATAAATGTCTAAAGAAGCTACTCCTTCTCTCCAAGCTCTACTGTAAGACGCTGATATCTGAGCTGCCTCGTTTAAAGTCTGCTCTGATGGTGGTTTTGTATCGGTCTTAATCAAAACAAATGGCGACCCTGGGAAATCAGCATGGAAAGCTATATCATCTTTGCTCATATGCCTTCTTATTAGAAGCTCATTGGTAGAAGCGTCCCTCCCACCAATCAATAGAAAGCCTTCAGAAGAATTTGCCCAATGAAACTTTTCAAACCAACTTCTTTCTCTGAGCTTGTCAATTGTCTTTACATTCTTTTCTACCTCAACCTCTATCTCCATGAGCTCTTTGATCTTTGCTTCTGCCTCGGTTAAGGCTATCTTCAATCCTTCTATTTTCTCTTTAGCTTCTTTAGCAGCTTTATAGAATCTTGAAGCGTTACGATAGACTGTCTCTTGGAGATCCAAGTCAAACGTCGTTTCTTCAATTTTCACCTGAATCATTCCATGCTTAAGATCAAACGATTCCAAAAAGTGAACTGAATCGTCACTCATTTTATCAGAGATAATTTGATTCCACTCTTCCCCAGATCTTCTTTGCGATAAAATAGAGTCTAAAAGACTTTGGATTTCTTGGGAATGAATGTTGATCAAATCACCGACGAGCTGGTTTTTAGATGTCTCTTCTTCAAGCTTCTTGAAGTGTTCTTGTTGTTGATGAATAACTCTTCTCTGCTCGTCAATTTTTAAATTAATACCTTTTGACGATGTTGAGTCTTCTCGCTCTAATTCAATTTTCGTAAAATACTCATCAGCCGCTTCATTAAAGGTTGGGAATTCTCTAACCTTCAAATCTCTGTAGATTTTTAATGAGAAAGGTAATGCGTCGACCATTCTACCTTGACTATTCATCACTATTTGTGGACACTTTCGACTGGATAGATCGGCTGATAAATCCATTATTGCATTGTATATTCTCGTAATTGTCTCATCGACCAGAGTATTTGAAGAAGTAGTCTTATCTATCTGAGCCCTTTGAAGAATTTCTTCAGCATATAGTCCTCCAATACTCATAAGGTTAGTTAGTGATGCGGCAATAGGAGATTTTTGATTCTTTAGTCCTGCTAATTGTTCTATTGTGATTTCTAATGGGTTTAACCCTCTAGCGGGGGGAGACTTTAAAACTTCCCCGCGTATTATGTCTCTATCCCTCATCCTTCTATAAGATAGAGCATGAAGAATTCTACCATTATCATCTAGTAGAATAGTGTTTCCCCGTCCAAAGATTTCGGTAACTAGCTTGTAGGAGGTGTCTCTCTGGGAGATTGTTAGAATTACTATCCTCTCAAATCCTTCAGTTCGAACTTCTTGAATTATTCCTCCTCGAAGATATTTTCTGAGATTCTGGCAGAAGAGGGATGGTGAAGGAGGCTTTTCAGTATCGTATTTTGTCAGGTGAACTCGTTTTCCAGCTTCTATGATAAGCCTCTGTTCTGAATGGAGAGAAAAGAGTAAAGTCAAAGGACTGGTTTGATAGATGTTCTCTATTCTAGACCCTTGTATAATCTCTTTTAGCTCGTTTACTATTGCAATTAAGTCGAAGCTAGACATGGTTTGTTTAGGTTCTAGTAGCAAGTTGTCATCGTCCTAAGTTAACAATGATTATCAAGTTTTAGTGGATATATTTTCTACATCTTGAAGTAGAATTCTTATTATAAAAAGGCTTTATTTTTTATCGTAGAATTTTATTCTTTTA
>JAUPKU010000144.1 GCA_030837285.1 Thermoproteota archaeon
GCTCCAGACCATGCTCAAGAAAAGCATTTTTACTAAAGCATGATTTACTAAACTCGAATCTTGTCATATATGGCAATGTGGTTTTTCAAGTCAAAGATGTTAAGAGCGAAGAGGCAAAAGGCCTTTACAATATGGATGTAGCTGAACTTGTTATCTCTATGAGTCCACTCACGAAAATTCAGAATTTAGAATCCATAAACTCCAAGATCAGAGAATTAGATTCACTATTCTGAAGGAAGCTCCTGCTTTCTCACAACTAGAGTCCCCTCCAAAATGTCTATCTTAGCATGTTTGATTCTGCTATTTTCGAATTCGTATTGTGCTAAGACGTGTATCAGTCCTCTTCGACCATTTGAAGCTGTAATGCTGATCACGAAACCATGGCTTGCCTTATTCTCTTGGACTTTTGGTTCATTCAACTTGAATGAAATTTGAGGAAACATCTGTCGGAGGTCTAAACTCCACTTCTTTAAGTCATCTCTGCCTTTGAAGGTGAAGGGCCCCCACTCGAGCACTGCGTCTTCGGAGAAGAAACTGAGCATTCGGTCAATATTTCCCTTCGACAAATTATCGTAAATACTTAGCAAGATAGAAGTGATATTTCTTAATCCCAACGACATCAAACCAACTTCCAGTTCAAAGAGAAAGTCTTTGCTGTTTCTTATTAAAGATGAGTTTGGCTATACGATCTATCGTGTTTATGAAGAGAAGAAGAAAGATAGATTTGTAATTAGTTATTCTAAGGTTTGTATTTTATTTGGTTTTGTCTAGGAGGGTTAGTCAAAGAGAATATTTATGTTACAAGGTTTGTTAAACCTACATTCTTTGCTATTTTAAGGGTTTCGCTGAATTCTTTAGTAGTAAGTTTGAGTCGAAGCTCAGGAATCTCGGGGGCTCTCCACTCAGGCCTATACTGGTCCATCAGATTCACACGAACATATACGCCAAGACTTTTAGCAATCCATTCGAGAATCGGTCTAACGCAACATTCACTGTGCCCTGGAAGGACGAGGACCCTTACAATAACCTCGCCATACTCTTTGGCATTAAGGTGATTTTGTGTACAGGCTTCCCAGTATTTTGGTGCTGAGGAAATGCGTTCAGCACAAACGTTATTGCCGTATTTGAAATCAAGAAGATAGACATCTACAAATCCTGCCAGCAGCCTTGCAGTTTCTGGACTATAGTAGGAGTTTGAATTCCAGATGGTCGCTATGCTGTTCCTGACTTTGCAGAAGGATTCAAGCCATCGATTAAGCCAGGGAGTTGGATCGCCACCAACCATGTTGATGTTACGGGCGCCAGCCATCCTCATTCTCTCAATGAGATCAGCCATCATCTTCGACGTGAAAGTTTCTCCTGGTTCGTATCCCTGGCTTATGGCCCAATTCTGGCAGTGAAGACATCGGAGGTTGCAGCCTACTGTGAAGATTGTTCCTGATGGGACAAGCTCGGGTTCCTCTCCCATGTGCTGGAAAGCGGATGACACTGGAAAGCCACTTCCAACCTTACACCACCCCCTTTCTCCACTTGCTCTGTTAATTCCACATGATCTAATACAGAGATGGCAGCTCTCAAATATTCTATTTGCTAGGCAGACCTTTAAGTCTAGATAGGATGCTCTTGGATCATTAAAACTTGCTAGTGATTCATGGCTACAATCTACTTCTCGCTCTAAAGCAACGGATTTCCGGGTGAGTTCTTCATGAAGAGACCATAACCTGTCCAATGGGTCATTCTCTGCAAAGTCAGCAGCTATCTTCCTTGCGATAAGGAACTTCGCTGTCTTTTTACCTTCTAAAACATTGAGATAGCGGCCTAACGCTTTGCGGACTCGTGAGTCATTCAGAACTGCTAGAGCATCAGGTCGAATAGAACCCCACAGTGACATCTATAATAGACTCCATTTGTCAATAAATTAAGCATACTGGATTTAGCCAATGAAGAATAAGAGTTTGACAGAGATTTAATCAGATGAATAAGAATTGACTAGAAAATGGCTTAGAGAAAGAGAGCGAGATTACTACCATCGCCTTGCTAAGGAAGAAGGATATCGGAGTAGAGCTGCATATAAACTCCTACAGATCTCCCAGAAATACCAACTCCTGAAGGATGGTGACGTCGTTGTTGATTTGGGTGCTTTTCCAGGCGGATGGATGCAAGCGGCTAGGCCAATCGTTGGAGAAAAAGGATACATTCTTGGTATAGACATCAAGGAGATAAAGCCTTTTCCGTTCCCAAATGTGGAGTCAATAGTAGGAGACATAAGAAATATAGAAGATCTGAACATTCTAGAGAAGCTTCCTCGAAAAGCTAATGCGGTTCTATCCGATATTTCTCCTAACATCTCGGGCATCTGGGAGGTTGATCACGCGAGACAGATTGAGTTAGCAGAGGTCTCGCTTAGAATCGTGAGGATGATTCTTCGTCCCGCGGGAAACTTTCTTGTGAAAACGTTCCAAGGAGATCTTCTGAACGATTTTGTTAAGGAAGTTAGGAAATCATTTGGTGTAGTCAAGTTCGTCAAACCATCAGCGAGCAGGTCAAAGAGCGCAGAAATTTATATTTTAGGGTTAAAGTTCAGACCACAAATCACAAAAGCCAAAACAGACCAATTTTAGTGAACAATAAGAATTGACAGACTGAGCCCCTTGCAGCCTTACTATTCACTCTTCCTTTGAATCAAGAATTGTCATAGGAGTCTATATGGATATTCAAATTCCATGAAAGATGACACTTCTCGTGTTGGATAGAAAAAAGAGATGTATTGTCCTTGCCCCAGTTCTCATAAAGGCAATTCTATAAATCTAACTGGGCTTATCATTTTTATGCGATTCAGTAAACTTGGATCCTAAGCTTCTATTTGATATGGCTACATTTTGTTTAGTAGTTTTCCGTCCAAACTTCATAGAAGCTCTGTGGATGCTTGCATGCCGGGCAGACTTTAGGTGCCTCAAGACCTTCATGAACATAACCGCAATTCCTACACTTCCACTTTATTGGCTTCTCTCTTTTGAAGACTTTACCATTCTCAACGTTTTCCAAAAGCTTAAGGTATCTTCTCGCATGATAAGACTCTACTTCTCCGATCTCCTTAAAGCTGAAGGCAACCTCTTTTAGACCCTCATTCTCAGCCGTCTTTGCGAAGTTGGGATAGAGTTTGCCCCACTCCAGTTTTTCTCCTTCAGCTGCTGCCTTCAGGTTTTCAGCTGTAGAACCTACCTTTCCAGCAGGATATTCCGCAGTAATCGCAACAACACCTCCCTCAAGATAATCGAAGAAGACTTTAGCATGCTCCTTCTCGTTGTCCGCGGTTTCTAAGAAGATTGCTGATATCTGTTCAAATCCTTCTTCTCTCGCCTTTGAAGCAAAGTATGTATAGCGGTTTCTAGCCTGCGACTCGCCAGCGAAAGCCGCAAGAAGATTCTTCTCAGTCTGACTTCCCCTAGTACTTTTCATATATAATCACTCCTACATTTTGAAAAACAACGATATAATTGCACTATGATGCTGGCTAGTCTAAAGTTATAATGCTTTCTATAAATTAAACCACTATTGATAATCGTTTAAAAGAATTATTTCTAATCCATGTCGATGTCAAAGTTTTCAGATGATCTTTTCAGAATGTCTTGTAGAACTAGCTTAACCTAATCTTGAAGATGTGTCAAAAGAGGATAGCATAGTGGTATTGCAAAGGGGAATAGGAGATAAGGCAGGCTTTAATGTTAATATTTAAGTAGAGCAAACTAATTCTTGCTTCCTTGTTCTTTACGCAGTATTTAGTCGGATTGACTTGTTATGGAATTATTGGCTCCTGCGGGATCAAAAGAGTCGCTTAAGGCTGCAATAATTGGTGGTGCTGATGCTGTTTATCTCGGAGGAAGATTTTTTGGAGCGAGGGGTTTAGCGGAAAACTTCACTAATGCCGAGCTTGGAGGAGCCGTTGGATTGGCGCACAAGCATGGAGTGAAGGTGTACGTCACTGTCAACACTCTTATCAAAGAATCTGAGCTTCAGCAAGTTTTCTCCTATCTTGATTATCTTGAGTCCATCGGAGTTGACGCGGTCATCATCCAGGATAGAGGACTTCTCCGCATAATTCAGGAGAATTTCTCAATCCCAATTCATGCTTCAACTCAAATGGGCATTCACTCTCCGGAAGGGGCTGTTTGGGCGGAGAAGAATGGAATCAGTAGGATTATTCTAGCTAGAGAACTTCTTTTAGAGGAGCTTAAGAAGATACGAGAGGCTACGAAGCTCGAACTTGAAGTCTTTATTCACGGTGCTCTATGCTACTCATTCTCGGGACAGTGCCTCTTTTCAAGTGCGCTATCTGGGAAGAGTGGAAATAGGGGACTCTGTCTCCAACCATGCAGAAAAGAATACGTACTTGGAAAAAATAGAGGATTCTTACTCAGCACTGCAGATATCTTAGGAGTAAAAGCTATACCTGAGCTCATCAGAATTGGCATTGAAGGATTGAAGATTGAGGGCAGAATGAGAAGTCCTCTGTACGTTTACGTCACTTCTAAAGTCTACTCCAATGCGATTCAAAGAGCTGAAGCTGGAAAGGAGCCGCTTATAACTGAGCGAGAGAAGGAGCTGCTTGAAGTTGCATTTAACAGAGGCTATGGCAATGGGTATCTATTCGGAGAAAAAGATGTAACACATCCGATCTATGCAGGCTCCCGCGGTTTCTTACTTGGAAAGTTCTATTCTGACAGTGAAAAGATCACAATCAAAGCAGAAAATCTTAGACTAGGAGATGGCTTAACACTCTATAAAGATGATGAAAAGATCGGAGGATTCGAAGTAAGAGAGGACGATAAGAAAGACGGACTGCTAATCCTCCATCCACCTTTTAATATCCAAAGTGGAGAATATACGATATACAAGACAAGGGATCGAGAGTTCAATCTCATACTCGACAAGATTAAGGCAATGGAGTTCCCGTCATTTTCACCTAAAAAGAAGCAGCGGGAATTCACTCTTAGGTCGACAAAGAGGAAGGAAACTAAGGGAGAACTCTCTTTCTATATATCATCTTTGAAATCGTTAGAGAAAGTGATACCATACGCGAATAGAGTTTACTTCGAGTGGAATAACCAATTTGAAGAAGCCTCAATCATATGTGAGAAGCAAGGAGTAGAATGTGTCTTGATCTTACCACGGCTATCGTTTGACTTCCCAGATACAGACGCGGAAAGCCTTATGATTAATTCAATTGATCAATATCAGAAATATTCACATCGTAAGCTCTATGGAAGTTACTACATGAACTTTTTCAACAGCTGTACAATCCCGGAGCTCTTCCAATATATACTATCAGTTGAGAACTCAAAAGATGACATCAAGAAAATCACAGAACATTACAAGGGGAGACTGGAGGCAATGGTTTTCGGTAGAATCGAGCTGATGGTATCAAGAGACAACTCATTAGAGGCTGGTGTACTTGTAGATCAAAAAAGGGTGAGATTCCCTCTCTATCGGGATAGATTCGGCTTCACTCATATACTGAATTCTTCATATCTCTTTTTAATGGATTATTTAGAAGATTTAGAGGGCTTTGGAGTGAACTCTTTTGGAATTGACTTACGAAGGAGCTTCCCAGAACTCGCCGAGATAGTGGCAAAAGCATTTTATGAAAGAGACCTTAGTAAAAAAGGAATAATCAAGAAGAAGTGCAATTCAATAACCGCGAGACATTACATAAGAGGAGTAGACTAAAATCGCATTTCAATTTCTACAAGAAGAAGGCTTGGGTTAAACTGTAAGATACCTTGCATTATTAACGGATTGAATACTGGAACACCGTAAAGTCTATCTATTAGGCGTGTTATGCTGCAATAGTTCACGGAGTTATTAACAGAATGGGAAGCCTTATAGTCGCAGTTCTTGGTGCTCAGGGATATTCCGACAGTCTTGGTAAGAAGAACACCGCTACAGACATCACTTTGTACGATTTGAAGAGGGGAGAAGATGTAGTGACGTTTGTGGAGCCTACAAGGTATCCTGAGAGGCTAGCTCCATTATTCTTTGCAACTGCTATGGCTAAGAGAGCGATTCTCATAGTGGATGAACTGAATTCCAATTTCGGTGAGTGCGCAATGATGCTCCAATGCTCAAACATCACCGCAGGTTACATCATCCTGAGGAATTACTTAGCCCGAGAGAAGATTGAGCCACTCATAAAAGGTACAGTCTTGGAAAACTATGAGTTCATAGAAGATAATATTACTGTCTTACGAGAGAAGCTCCTCAGCGAGGTAGATAAACAGAGTCCATCTGTAACGGCAGAAAAAATTGAGTCCTACGGGACAGTACCTGTAGATCACGCTTTCAATGTGAAGGGCGTTGGAGCAGTTGTCCTTGGTGTTGTAGTAAATGGCAGTGTTAAGAAACATGAGATGATGAAAGTTCTTCCTGGAAACAAGATGGCTCAGATTCGCTCAATCCAGAAGCATGATGACGACTTTGACATCGCCTTCCAAGGCGACAGAGTTGGATTAGCTTTGAAGAATGTTGAAGTGGAAGATCTTGATCGGGGAACTGTCTTAACTTCAGATGAGAAGGTTAAATCTTCTAAATTGTTGAAAGCCCAAGCGGTATTAGTTAAGTATTGGCCTCTGCCCATAAAGAGCGAAATGGTTCTTCACGTAGGCCATTGGACGCAGTTTGTTCCTGGGCGAGTGGAATCGATTTCTGATGATGGAGACTGGAGAAAACCCGTCATAACACTGACCTTGGAGAAAGAGCTGGTACATTTTCCTGGTGCCAAAGGTGTCTTAACTTATCTTGATGGAGGGAAGCTTCGAGTAGTCGGGACAGTAGAGCTGCCTTAATCCAGACTATTCTTGGAAAACAAGCTTTTTGGTACACTTGATTGCTTTTCTTTATTGAGAAAGATGAGAAGCATATAAACCACTTCTAATGATGGAGTAGATGTCCATCTATGAAATCGAGTTTTAATAGCTATGATGAAGCTTGAGACGTACAGAAAACCTCCGTTCCAGCTGAAGTCATACTTAAATATTCCTTTAAAGAAAGCCTTAAGGAAAATTCTGGGGAAAAACCTTCGTGCAAGAACGTAGGACTGTAATTCGAGACATTTTGTCGATCTACGTTCCCGCTTTCTTCCTAAACATTGGAATGTCTATCGTTTCCCCGATTCTTCCTACTTACGCCCGATCGTTTGACGTCTCATACACGGTAGCTACGATTGCTATCTCCATATATGCTACAGGTCGTCTTGCCGCGGATCTGCCAGTTGGTTTTCTGGGTGATCGTATAGGAAGGAGGCCCGTAATGCTAGTTGGAATAGCTATTATCGCGGTAGGAGCGTTCTTATGTAGCTTTGCAAATAACTTCTGGGAACTGGTTTTTTATCGCTTGCTTCAAGGAGTCGGCTCAGCGATGTGGCAGACCATGAGGCAAACTATGCTTCAGGACATACTAAAGCCCGAAGAGAGAGGACGAATCCTGGGATACTTTCAAGCTTTCACGCTTATAGGGAGTTCCGCAGGTCCGTCAATCGGAGGGATAGTGGCTGACACCTGGGGCATCAGGGCGCCTTTCATCGCTTATTCTCTTGGAAGTCTAGTTTGCTTTGTACTCTCGTTCGTTCTCATATCTGAGTCGAAGAATACGCACGCGTCCCACGGGAAGGAGAAACATGAGAGCGAAGGCTTCTCATGGCCAATCATGAAGCGACTCCTCATGAACGCAGGTTTTATTACCGCATGTTTTGCTACAATGGCAAACGCCCTCCAGAGGCAAGGCACAAGGAACACGCTAATTCCATTATATGGTGATACGGTACTCAAGCTCAATGCTACTGATGTAGGCTTTGCATTAAGCCTTGCCACTTTCGCTAACCTCTTCATAACAATTCCAACGGGTTATGCGTTGGATAGACTTGGGAGGAAAGCAGTTCTAGTACCAAGTCTCGCTCTTACTTCGATAATGGCATGGGTCTTCACGTTAACAGGAGACTTTACTCAGTTGGCTTTGGCCTGCATCTTCTTGGGATTTAGCCAAGGTATTGGCGGACAAGCACCCCTAACAATGGCCTCTGATTCAACAATGGATCTACCTCACGGTATCTCCATGGGTTTATTTAGAGTCTTTACTGATATTGGATTTATTATTGGACCTATTATGGTCGGAGCGATAATAGATCTCTACGGGATGACTGCAGCATTCTATTCTATGGCTGCTGTAACATTCGCGTCTATGGTATTCGTTCAAGTGTTTGCACATGAAACTTTGCCTAAAAAGAAGAAGTAGAAAGAATTTTGCTGATTAGTCTGTGAATACTTTTTTTGGAGTGTGATTTTTCAGGAACTCATTAAACTTATTCGCTGGGCTTTTGACTTTACTTGGGAAGAAGAGTGTTTGAAGGTATCAGCACTAGTTCCTTAATCGATTTTTCAATAATATGCATTGGAGCATTAGTTTTTACTCCTCTTGGATGAAAATGAGTTGGAAGTGCGATGTATCCGTAATTAGAGAGGCTTCGAATAACTAACTCTGTCGATGGCGGTGGGACATTTAGCCGATCACATATTCTGTCTATGACGTAGTATGTTGGTGCTGCTTCAGCTTCCATAATGATAGTGTTCAGTAACTTCTTGGCAGCCTTAGTATTACTGAGTTGAACAGATTCGACTTCACTAAGCATACTCTCGCAGAATTCGCGGGTAGCAATCTGTCCCAGCCATAATGGGCCAGCTACGTTCATATTTCCTCCACAAACCTCACATCTCGCCTCTTTAAAATTCGCTAAGCCAAAAGAACACTGTCGGTGAAAACAGTCGAAGCAATGGAGGATGTAACCTATTCGCTCTACAGCCATGTTGGCCTTTCCAGCTCCACTTCTAACCTGGGCATAAACTCTTAGGTAGTGATTAGTACTGTGGCTGAAAAGAACATTGACGCCCAGCTCATGCCGGGAAGCGGAAAAGACTAATGAATTGAGCAAAATTCTAATTCCAAGTTCGTGGCAGTACTCAGTTCTTAAAGGCCTTCCAAAATACTTTCTAATACATGAAAGAGGATTCACACCACATAGTGGAGCCGTATCTGTAGCAGTCAGAGCGATGAGACCTCCTCCTTTTAGAGCTAGGAGCGCAGAATCTATAAAGGGAGAAGGGGAGCCAAAAGGATCCAAATCAATCATATCAAACCTTTCATTAGGATGGGAATGACTGATTAGGAGACTATTCGCATCATCATTCTCGATAATGATCTTATGCGTTAAGCCGTTTTTTTCGACGTTTAAGGTAGCCAGGTTTGACGCAATAGGATTTAAATCGTTAAGCACTATTTTTGATACACCTTCAACCTGAGACGCAAACCTGATTCCTCTGATTCCACATCCCGTCAAAGGCTCGCAGACACTTAAATCCCAATCAATCATCTTTCTATAAGCTCTAAGAACGAGAACTGCCAGATCCCTGTTTAAAGCCATTCGAGGATTATAGAACACCGGAGCCTTAGATGGAATATACTCAGAAGATCCCCTAGCAAAAAGTTTCAGACTGGGGATTGTAACTACCGAGCCTGCTTCACTCACTTCTTGAGTTGTAAAAGGAAAAGACAAATATTTCTTTCTCCACTAATGCTTCACTACTTCCAAAATATCTTTTGCAATCGAGTCTGAAATTGTTTCTCTATTTTCATGTGTAACTTCAAGGATATCAACGTCTTTTCTAGTTTTAATCGCATCTATGACTGGATGATTCATCCTCCAATGAAGGACATCTAGCATTGACTTTGAGCTATCTATAACTTTTATCACTGCCTTTTGGAAATCTTTCCACTGGGTTCCATCGGGCCGACTTCATCAATTATTACATAATCTGCCTCATTTAATGCTCTATTAATGGCTTCTACCCCTACTTCTGAAAGATCTTGAAGATTAACTACGTATTTGCTAATCTTTGGACAAACAAGTTGACTAATGTGAGACAAGATCCCCCTTTTTCCAGATATTAGATCTACAATCTTGAATCCAAGTCGAATGTTTCCAAGACGGATTTCTGGACAGATAATTCCGCCTGCGACTAGTCCTCGCTCTCTAAGATTCGTCATCATGTTTTTCACAACTGTTGTCTTCCCAATGCTTGTAACTCCGATTAGGAATATCTTCAAATATGTTTCGCTACCAACATGCTATTAATCCTTTGATGATACGGCTATACGATATGATTATTTCTTGTTGTTCGATGTCATAAATTTGGGCGAGTCAATCATTGGATAAAATTTATAACATTTTAGGAATAGAAAAAGGTTATAATATATTTTGATAGGTCGATGACTTGTGACTGAAAGATTAACAGGATATAAAGGAAAAGTCCTCAGACTCCTTGAAGAAGACGAGAAACTGGAAATCGGAGATATCATAAGAGTAACTAGGAATGGAGAGATCTTCGAAGGAAGCTTGATGCCTCGCTATGAACTTGCGGATGATGAACACATAGTAGTCAAGCTTAAAAACGGATACAACATCGGCATCAGAATTACTTCAAATACGAAGTTGGAGAAGATAGGTGTTGGAGCAAAACCTGCATTCACGCCTCCTCCACTGCCAAAGGAAAAGCAGGGCCTTCCAATAGTCTCGATCATTAGCACGGGTGGTACAATAGCAAGCAGAGTTGATTATAGAACAGGAGCAGTCCGTCCAGCACTATCAGCCAGCGACCTCTATAGCGTGGTGCCAGAGCTCTCTGACACAGCAAATGTTAGGACAGAGATTCTCTTTAGCATCTTGAGCGAGAACATTCATCCTTTTCATTGGTCAGAATTGGCAAAGAAAGTCGCAGAAGCCATCGACGATAACGTGAATGGAGTGGTTATATGCCACGGCACCGACACGATGGCATATACATCCGCGGCTCTCAGCTTCGCCCTGCAGAATCTTCCTATCCCCGTAATCTTGGTTGGATCTCAGCGTTCATCTGATCGTCCGAGCTCAGACGCTACACTTAATCTGATGAACGCAGTCAATGCTGCTGCCAAAGCTCCAGTAGCTGAAGTTATGATTGGAATGCATGAGGACATGCAGGATTCGGCTACAATTCTACATAGGGGTACAAAGGTTAGGAAGTGTCACACGAGCAGAAGAGACGCTTTTAAGTCGATAAATTCGACGCCTCTCGCTAGGGTGACTGGTGAGAAAATCAGCATGCTAAGGGATGACTATTCGAAGAGGGATATGAAGAAAAAAATTCTATTGAAGCCAGACTTTGAGGAGAAGGTTGCTCTGACAAAGTTTTACCCAGGATTCGATCCTGAAATCATTAATTGGTATGTTAAAAAGGGTTTTCGCGGCTTAATCCTTGAAGGCACTGGGCTTGGTCATGTAAGAAATAATCTTTTTCCAAGTGTCAAGAATGCTGTAGCCCAAGGTCTCATAGTCGGAATGACTTCACAGTGTATTTGGGGAAGGATTAACATGAACGTTTATGATACTGGTGTGGACCTCCAAGAAATAGGCGTAATCCCCTTAGGCGATATGCTTCCGGAGACTGCTTTGGTTAAGATGATGTGGGTTTTTGGACAGACCAAAGATTTGGATGAAGCGAAAAGACTTCTCTTGTTGAATATTGCCGAAGAATTTTCTTCAAGAACAATATCATAATTGATGGAGGAGAAGAAGTTGAGTTTAGACTACTCTAAGACAGGACTTAAGATTGGAATAGAGATTCATCAACAACTGGAGACGTTAGGAAAGCTCTTCTGTTTATGCAAATCTGAACTTTCGACTGGAGAACCAGAAATCACTTTTTACAGAAGACTCAGACCTACTCAGAGCGAACTCGGAGAAGTTGACCCAGCAGCATACTTCGAATTCAAGAGGGGAAGGGGCTTTTTATACGAAGCTGATAGACAGACAACGTGTCTTGTAGAGATGGACGAGGAGCCACCTCATAATCTGAACAGAGAAGCCGTTGACGTTTGCTTAACTGTAGCTTTAATGGTCGGAGCCAAACCCGTTGATGAGATTCATGTAATGAGGAAAATCGTAATTGACGGTTCGAATACGACTGGATTTCAAAGAACATGCATAATAGCTCTCGGTGGCGAAGTTATAGTCGGTGAGAAGAAGGTTACCCTACAGACGATGTGTCTAGAAGAGGATGCTGCGAGAAAGACAGGGGAAGAAGGACTCATAACAAGATATAGGCTAGATCGCCTCTGTGTTCCACTAATTGAGATTGCTACTGCGCCCGTGATTTACAGTCCTGCAGATGCTGAAAAGGTGGCTCTGGCTTTGGGACAGATTCTTAGGGCAACTCGGAAAGTGAAGAGAGGGTTAGGAACAATTAGACAGGATTTGAACGTTTCTATAACAGATGGAGCTTTAACAGAGATTAAAGGTGTTCAAGAACTCGATCTTGTCGCGACGTTTGTGGAGTATGAGGTTAGAAGACAACTAGAACTCATCAAGATTAGAGATGAACTTGCTAAAAGAGGAGTCAGAAAGGAAGAGATTAAAGAGAATTTTGTCGATGTGACAGATGTTTTTAACCAAACCAACTGTCAAGTCATTCAGAAGGCTGTTGAGAGAAATGGTAGAGTTATGGCAGTAGCCCTGCCCAAGTTTGCTAAGCTAGTTGGGATGGAGTTAATTCCAGGCTTGAGATTCGGCACAGAATTATCTGATTACGCAAAATTTTGGGGAAGAGTCGGAGGGATATTTCATTCAGATGAGCTACCAGCATACGGGATAACGGAAGATGAAGTCAAGAAGTTAAAAGAAATACTAAAGTTGGGAGAAGCAGACGCCCTAGTATTAGTTGCTGACAAGAAAGAAAATGCATTGGACGCTTTAGCGGCTGTTGTAGGAAGGGCGAGACAAGCACTAGTAGGTGTTCCGAGCGAAACTAGGGGAGCATCTCCTGATGGAATAACTAGGTATTCGAGGCCACGACCAGGCGCTGCAAGAATGTACCCTGAGACAGATGTTCCACCAGTACCAATCACGATTGAACATCTCACTAAGATTAGACAGAGGCTCCCAGAACTTCCAGAGGTTATCATCAAAAGATTCATGCAGGAGTATGAACTCAATCAGAAACTAGCCTCGCAATTGATGAGTTCAGATTATCTCGAGGTATTTGAGTCAACCGTTCGCTCGACAAGGGTGGCTCCTTCCTTTGTTGCAGCCACACTTACTGAGACTTTGAAGGGATTGAAGAGAGAGGGCGTTGAAGTTGAATTAATATCTGACAATCTAATTGAGAGACTATTCAAGATGGTTGATTCTAATACTGTCGCAAAGGAGGCTGCCCCAGATATTCTAAGTTGGATGGTGAAGCATAAAGAAGCTCGGCTTGAGGAAGCTGTTGAGGCTTTGGGTTTCAGGATGATTTCGAAAGATAAAATGGAAGAGCTTATCTCAAGAATCGTTGAAGATAACGAAGGCTTAATTCGCGAAAGAAAATCTTCTGCGCTGGGTCCTTTAATGGGTATTGTAATGAAGGATGTTCGAGGAAAGTTTGACGCGAAGATAGTCAGTCAACTTCTTGGAAAGAAGATAGAGGAGAAACTTAAGGAAACTAGCTGATTTGAAAAGGTTTTTAATCCCAACTTTTCATAAAGAAACAATGCGATTCTTCAGGAAAATCTTCCTCCGGAGGCTGTAAAGACAATGGCGAAGATAATGGGTACTTTCAAACGATTCCTAAGAGGGTACAAAAAGTCGGCTGTCTTCGCAGTTACAACCGGATGTAACTGCAAATGTATTATGTGCAATATGCATGAGAAAAAACCAGAGCTGATAAGCCTCGACGATGCAAAGAAAGTTTTAGACTTCCTTGCAAAGAACAAGTTCCTAATAGCATATATTACTGGTGGAGAACCTACCTTACATCCAGACATTGTAGAGATCGTTGACTACTCTAATCGATTGGGACTAGTAACAACTATGACGACTAATGGAACAGCAGACAAAAAACTGCTTAGAGAACTGAAGGATGCAGGCTTATACGTGCTAAGCGTCTCTCTAGACCATTGGAACCCTTCCACTTGCGAGAAGATTAGAAACCACAAAGACATCATGAACAAGCAGGTGGAAACGATCAAGTATCTGAAGGAGATAGGTGTCCGAACCTACGCTTTAGCCTTCCTCAACCCATTCCTCATTGATGATGGCGTTGAGAAACTTGCGGATTATGTGAATCAGGAACTCGGTGTGCCCTTTGGCTTTTGCTATCCTACGAAGACTAGTGTAAATACATATGGCTTAGGTGGAGTGCTTTCAGATGATGAGTTACATCGAAAGACAAACGAAGCTGTGAAGACTATATTTGATCTAAAGAAGAGGAAACGCGAAATCGCCAACTTATACACATATGTTGAGGATCTTAAGAATAATGAGGAGGAAAGACGAAACTTCTATTGCAGAGGCGGACAGGACGTTGTTTATATAGACTGGCTTGGAGACGTTTACCCCTGTTTCTTAAAAGAAAAGCTTTTTAATATACTCAAGGATGAAGAACCACGCTTCTTAAAGAATGTCAAATGTAACGATTGCTTTATTAACTGCTTCCGAGAGCCTTCTTTCCTTCCCAATATTCCATCCTCATCACTGAGTTTGGTGGCGAAGGAAGTCTACTACTCTTATTCCACCCGTGGACTTTTCAAATGACCTAAATCTAAACTCCGAAAGGTCTTTAAAGTCGCTGAGCCTCTTTTCGTACGTGAGAGCTTATAATCTTATATATCAAATATCCTTTGATACAAATCAAAACCTCAATTTTGAGGATTTAAACATGGTCAATAATACGCTTGGAGGCAGAAAGTCTCCTACAATCAGGCTTGCCATAGCCGCCATAATGGCAGCTCTAGTAAGTGTCTCAACGCTGATAATTAGAATCCCCATCCCCTCAACCGCCGGCTACATAAATATAGGAGACGTAATGATTTTTGTTAGCGGACTAACTTTTGGACAAATTATTGGAGGCTTTGCAGGCGGAGTTGGCTCAGCCATAGCTGACCTCATCGGATATCCAGCATATGCTCCACTCACGTTAGTAGTGAAGGGACTTGAAGGCTTTCTAGCAGGTAGAATAAGTAATGGGAAGAACAAAATGCGAGATTTATTTGCTGTCATAGGGGGAGGAACGATCATGATCCTTGGATATTATCTTGGAGAATCTTTCATCATGGGAGTTGGACCGATTGCTGCATTGGAGGAGGTACCAGGAAACTTTTTCCAGATATTAACTGGCGGAATCGTAGGAATCCCACTTTCTATAGCAATTCGTCGCTACATCGTCATTCCAAGATGGTGAAAAAACAATAAGTCTAATTCGTTAGATCTCTTTTGCTAAGGCTGCCCACAGCTCATCAGTTAAAGGTCTACTCAGATATTCAATAGTACCATTTCTTCTCACGATAGTTCGAATTTTGTCATCAGCTAAGACATCTCCAATGATAGATGCGTCTATTCCTTTCTCTACTAGTTTATTTACAAGATCAACAGCTTTACTTGATTCAGAAACAATTAGTAATGAACCAGAGCTTATGAGATTTAAAGGGTTAATCCCAAGTAAAACACAAATTTTTAAGGTTTCATAACTAATCTTTATAGCATCTTCGTAGATTCTAAACCCGGTCTTGGATGCGTCTGCCACCTCATGTAAACCATTCGATATCCCGCCCTCAGTTGGATCGTGCATAGCCTGCACACCACCAAACGCGAAGGCAGTCAAAGCTTCATCCAATATGCTTAGTCTGTCAAAATAGCTAGTAGCAACCTCTACAAGCTTTTTCCCAAGTCTTGGAATAAGGACACCACGTCTATCAGAAGAGAGGATGGCAGTTCCTTCAATTCCAACACTCTTTGTTAATATGATCTTTGATCCAGCCTTGGCGCCACCAGTTGTTACATATCTATTTCCCTCAGCCACTCCTAAGGCAAAGACAATTACTAGTGGATGGTCTATGCCAGGAGTTACTTCGGAGTGCCCTCCTACTATGCTGACTCCAAGTTTCTGAGCGGCTAAGCTCATTTCGATGCATATCTTTTCCAAGATCTTTTCTTCAGAGCCTACAGGGAGCATTATACAAGACAGCGCCCAAAGAGGTTTCACACCTCGTGTTGCTATGTCGTTGGTGGCTACATTCATGGATATCCAACCTATTTTCTCGTTGGCACCACTTATTGGGTCGGCATGGAAAACTAGGAGTTTTCCTCCAACTGAAACTATAGCTGCGTCTTCACCTTTCGAGGGACCCATGATTACGTCATTCCTATAAGCGCCGAGAAATTTGAATACAGTCTTATCGAGGAGTTCAGGTGGTATTTTTCCTGGAGAAAGTATCATATGTTCATTACCTTCGCGTAGCAGCTTTGGAGTAGTGATATTTCTAATTCACAGATAAAAACATGTAAGCATTATTTGAAGGAGGGAGTAAGAGATTTCGTAAGCTTTAGTAGGGATTGATGAAAGAAGATAAAAAAGAAGCAGGAAGAAATACTATGTTTCAATAGTGCTCATTGGTCTTCTTTAGGCTATCATCAGGTAACAAATAGTTGCTTTGATTCTGGAGGTTTATCTTTTTATTTCTCTTAAGAATAGAGGTGTTATGTCTAACAGTGGGTGAATACTTGGTTGGCTTTAAAAGATAAAATAGGGATTATTGGGACAGGAAAGATGGGTGAAGCACTTATTTCGGGTCTAATAAAATCAAAACTTGCAGATGAAAACAGTCTTAAAGCAAGCGATGCCGTCTCTCAGCGTCGGGAATATATCTCAAGAAAATATGGTATTTCTTGTCTGCTAGACAATAGGCAGGTCATTGAGAATAGCGACATTGTAATTCTAGCTATTCAACCCAGGGATATGAAAGTCGTCCTCGAAGGAATAAGAGAAACAATAACGCTTAATCATATCCTAATCTCTATCGCGGCGGGAATCTCAACAGAATACATCTCGAAGATTCTCCAGAAGAATGTCCCGATAATCCGAGGTATGCCAAACAACCCCTGTATGATAGGTGAGGGAATGATCGCTCTAGCACCAACACACAATGTAACTAAGGAGAGTATGGATGTTGCAAGGGGAATATTCAATTCCATAGGAAGAACGATTGTGATTGATGAGATGTACTTCGACGCTATAACGGGTTTGAGCGGAAGTGGCCCTGCATATGTTTATTTGGTAATTGAAGCACTTGCTGACGGCGGAGTTAAGGCTGGAATACCCAAGGATGTTGCCATTGAACTTGCCGCTCAGACTGTCTTAGGTTCAGCGCGTATGGTTCTTGAAACCCACGAGCATCCAGCTAAACTCAAAGATATGGTTGCAACACCTGGAGGAACAACGATAAGTGGTCTCATGGAGCTTGAAGAGGGAAAAATAAGAGCAGCATTCATGAGGGCTGTTGAAAAGGCAACTCAGAGAGCCAAGGAATTGACTCGGGAGTAGCCTTATTCATTATTTAAATTATTTATTCAGCTTATCCTTGTTGCTGCTTTTAGTCTACACGTTCTATCTTTCAGTTCCTCAACAATCTTGTCAATGTTATCAAGATTCTTCTGGACAATATTCACGAGAGAGCTACCGACTATGGCACCTTCAGCACCATTCCGGATTATTGTTTCTATTTGAGCAGGATTAGAAATTCCAAATCCGACAGCAAGTGGTATTCTCCCTTTAGTATAATGTAGAAAACTCCTTAGTAATTCGACTGTGGAATCTGAGATTTCTTCTCGTACTCCAGTGACACCGAAAACGGAGACGAGATAAAGGAAGCCGGAAGTATAGTTGAGGATTTTGAGCAACCGATCTCTTGGCGTTGAGGGCGAGGCGAGGAAAATTGTATTTATTTCATGATCTCTTGCGATAGTTATGTAGTCACCTGCTTCTTCGATTGGTAAATCAGGAACTATTGTGCCGTCTACACCACTATCTTTAGCATCTGCAAAGAAGTTCTTAAGGCCCATCTTGAAGACGGGATTATAGTAGGTGAGTAGTACAATGGGGATACTATATTTGGCTTTGATTTTTGAGACTAAAGAGAACACTGTTTGGGGTGTGGTTCCGGATTTGAGCGAACGAGCTGAGGCTGCTTGAATCGTCGGACCGTCAGCGATCGGATCGGAGAAGGGAATTCCGAGTTCTATAATATCAGCACCGCCTTCCACTAGAGCCTCCACGATTTTACTTGTGTATTTGGGATGTGGGTCTCCCGCCATTATATATGCTATTAGAGCGCCCTCATTTTCTACTTTTAGATGGTTGAAGACATCTTCTATGACGCTCATATCCTCACCCCGGTATAGTCAGCAACTACCTCAACGTCTTTGTCCCCCCTTCCGGAGAGGGTAACTACAACTATCTGATCGTTCTTCATTGCTTGACATTGCTTCATTACGAAAGCTATTGCATGCGACGATTCCAGGGCAGGAAGTATTCCTTCAGTCTTCGAAAGTTCTAGGAATGCGTTTACTGCTTCTTCATCATTGACTGTGATGAAGTGAGCTCTCTTGACTTCCTTTAGAAAAGAATGCTCAGGTCCAACTCCAGGATAATCTAAGCCAGCGGAGATACTATGGGTATCTTGTATCTGACCCCATTTATCTTGGAGGACGTATGTGAGCATTCCATGAAATACACCTTCATCTCCGAAGCATATTGAAGCAGCATTCTCTCCAGCTCCCTTTCCTTTCCCTCCAGCTTCTACACCATAGAGCTCAACATCCATGTCGTCTAGGAATGGATAGAAGGTGCCTATTGCATTGCTTCCCCCTCCGACACATGCAACAAGCGCATCTGGAAAACGTTTCTCTTTTAATAGGATCTGTTCTCTGATTTCTTTGCCTATGACGCTTTGCAAATCTCTCACAATTAATGGATACGGGTGGGGACCGACGACCGAACCTATGAGGTAATACGTAGTCTGGACATTGGTTACCCAATCTCTTAGAGCTTCATTTATAGCATCCTTCAATGTCTTAGAGCCAGATTCTACAGGGTGTACGTCGGCTCCAAGGAGACGCATTCTGTAGACGTTAAGACGCTGTCGCTTCATATCTTCTGAACCCATGTATATCTCTGCTTTCAATCCGAGAGTGGCACAAGCCATTGCAGTGGCTACACCATGCTGACCCGCGCCAGTCTCAGCAATCACTCTCTTCTTGCCCATCCTCTTAGCAATAAGCGCTTGACCGAGGGTATTATTAATCTTATGAGCGCCTCCATGGGCTAAATCTTCGCGCTTCAAGTATATCTTCGGTCCTCCTACCTTCTTTGTCAAATTCTCCGCAAGGTAAAGGGGCGTTGGTCTGCCTGCATACTCTGACAGATAATATGAGAGTTCCTTTCTGAAAACTGGATCGTGTTTAAGCATATCATAGGTCTCTGTCAACTCTTCAATAGCAGTCATGAGTGTTTCTGGAACGAATTTACCCCCGTATTTCCCGTATTTTCCATCAACAGGATATTGACTAAAATTTGTCATAATCCGACTTCCTTTGCGTTTTTAATAAAATGAAAAACCTTATCAGAATCTTTCCTTCCACGGTGTGATTCAACACCACTTGAAACGTCAACCGCATATGGGCGAACCATTCGTATAGCATCAGCTACATTTTCAGGCTTTAACCCGCCAGCGAGGATCAAAGGTTTAGGACTTAGCACCTCTCTAAGCAACCAAGAAAAGTTCCAATCATGAGTTTCCCCTGTTCCACCATAACAACCTTGTAAAAAAGTATCAACAAGTAAAGCGTCGAAGAACTTCGCTTCTTCTACTATATCTTCTATAGCACTTTCATCTTTCACTCGAATAGCTTTTATCAGCTTAAGATGAGGAAACTTCTCGTGAACTGTGGCAATATCTAATTGAGCATCACCATGAATTTGAACAGCATCTGGGCGGACTAGTTCACAGAAATCGAGAAGAGAACGTGTGTCGTCTGGAACTGTTACGACAACACCCTCTACAAAAATGGGTATGAGGCGCATCAATCTTTCAGCATTCTTCAAGGATAGATTTCGAGGAGAAGTAGGAACGTTCACGATGAATCCGACAGCGTCAGCCCCTCCATTTATAACCGCCATTAAATCTTCTTGACAAGTTATACCGCAGATTTTCACTTTAGTCAGTGTCAAAACTATTCACAAGCTCCCTTACCTTCGCTTCAATATCCGATGAACTCATGATTGAGGAGCCTACGAGAAAAGCTCTAACACCATATTTGAAGAGATTACGAACGTCAGAAGCATTCTCCACACCACTCTCACTTACTATGATTTTGCCTTTTGTAGATGAATTCTCCATAATTTCCTGAGTTGTCTTCAGGTCAACTTTTAGAGTTCGTAGGTCTCGATTATTTATCCCCACGAGGTCAGCATCACTATCCAAGGATGAAGAGAATTCTCTAAGCGAATGAGATTCCAAAAGTACTTCAAGATTCTTTGAGTGAACGTACTCAATCATGGTATTGACATCACATTCGCAGCGATCTCGGTCAAATAATGTCTTTATCAAAAGAACAGCATTAGCGCCAATTCTAGAGGCTGCATCAACCTGCACGAAGCTTACTATGAAGTCTTTCATAAGTAAGGGAAGACTGACCTGTCTTCTCACCTTAATGAAATAGTCTAAAGAACCATGGAAGTAGTTAGGCTCAGTCAACACTGAAATTCCAGTTGAGCCCCCACTCTGCATAGCCAATGAAACTTTGTCGACATCCATACTCTCTTTTATTACGCCTAGAGAAGGTGAAGCTGCTTTAACCTCAGTTATAATCGGAACTCTCTCGCATCCTAGGATAGCTTCTCTGAGACTCCGCATGTTTGAAATTGACTCTTCGACGTAATAGTAGCCTTCATTAACCCTTCGCTTTGCGTCTTCAGCGAATCTGTCTAGTAGGTCAACCATACCTAGATTCGACCTCCTCAAACGTAGCAATATCTCCACAAGCCTTGACAAGTTCTCTTAGCTTCCCGTAAGCTGCACCGCTTTCGATGGATTTTCTGGCTATCTCAAGGCCTTCATTGAAGTCTGATGCCTTGCCACCAACTATGACACCTGCAGCGGCATTAACTAGGACAATATCTTTTTTCGATCCAGCAATCGAATTGTTCAGAATCTTGTAGCTGAGCTCCGTATTGTATTCTACACTGCCACCTTGGATCTCCTCAATCTTGGCTTTCTTTAAGCCAAGAGATTCTGGAGAAACATTTAGGAGAGCGATATTTCCCTCACTCAGCCAGGCAATCACGGTTCTTCCAGTGATTGTAATCTCATCAAGACCATCAAGCCCGTGGACAATCATAGCCTCTTTGCAACCAAGCTTCCTCAGAACCAAGGACAAAGGTTCCACAAGGCTCTCATCATACACTCCTAGAATCTGCGTATCTGCACCAGCAGGATTCGTCAAGGGTCCAAGAATGTTGAAAATAGTTCTAACACCCGTTTCTCTACGCGGCGCGGAAACATTCCTCATCGCCGGATGGAAGGAAGGCGCGAATATAAATCCTATGCCAGAATCTTCTATCGTTTTTTCAACAATCTGTGGATCAGAGTTTAGGTTTAAGCCAAGTCTCTCAAGTACATCTGCACTACCGCATGCACTTGTGATTGAGCGATTCCCATGCTTAGCGATATTAACTCCTGCACCAGCCACTACGAAGGCAGCTATTGTACTGATATTGAAAGTATTCATTCGGTCTCCTCCTGTTCCACATGTGTCAAGCAGTCTTCCATTTACTATAGGGTGAATTCTACGACAGAATTTCCTCATTGCAGTAGCGAAAGCTGCAATTTCGTCTGTAGTTTCACCTTTCATCCTAAGAGCAATTAAGAGCGCAGCAATCTGTGCGTTTGAAGCTTTACCTGACATAACCTCCTCCATTGCATTATCTGCCTCATCAAAGGATAAGTCTCTCCTCTCAACGAGTTTTTGAATACATTCCTTGATCATCTTTTAGAGCCTCCGTCGATGAAATTTTTCATAATCTTCTTTCCCTCGCTAGTAAGAATCGATTCTGGGTGAAATTGAATTCCATCTATCGGATAGATTACGTGTCTAATGCCCATGACTTCTCCATCATCATGCGAGTAAGCTGACACCTCAAGGCAGCTGGGAAGCGATTTCTCATCGCAAACTAAGGAATGGTAACGAGTCGCAGTAAAGGGGTTAGGAATGCCCCTGAAGATCCCTTTACAATCATGGTGAATCTGGCTTGTCTTTCCGTGCATGAGTTGTTTCGCCCTTACTATCTTCCCGCCAAAAACATGAGCTATTCCTTGATGCCCAAGACATACTCCTAGAGTAGGAGTCTTAACGCTTAGACTCTGTAGAATCTCCGAGCAAACGCCGAAAAATCTAGATTCTTCGGGGTTACCTGGACCTGGAGAGATTATTATTCTATCTGGTTTTAACTTCAGTGCTTGTCCAGATGTGATCTTGTCATTTCGGTATACAATTGGTCTTCCTCCCAGTTCTCCTATATACTGTACGAGATTGTAGACGAACGAGTCATAATTGTCGATTACAAGCGTCTTCATGTCTTTCGCTCTCCTGAGTCTTCTAGTGCTCTGATTAGAGCTTGGGCTTTATGATCAGTCTCTATCCACTCATTTTCTGGAACGGAATCAGCCACAATTCCTGCACCAACTTGGATGTGAGCCTTTTTCCCATCCAGTACAAGAGTTCTTATAGTAATTGCGAAGTCAGAGTTGCCATTATACGAAAAGTAGCCAACAGCGCCAGCATAGGGTCCTCTTCTCATAGGTTCTAATTCTTCGATAATTTCCATAGCCCTTACTTTTGGCGCTCCAGATACTGTTCCAGCTGGGAAGACAGCTTCTAACGAATCGAAGCTGTCACAATCGGCTCTCAATCTACCTACGACTCTTGAGACAATGTGCTGGACGTGACTGTATTGCTGTACCCTCATGAATTGGGGTACACTAACGCTTTCAAATTCGGAGACTTTCCCTATGTCGTTTCTTGCTAGATCAAGCAGCATTGTGTGCTCCGCTCTCTCCTTTGGATCTTCTAACAATTCTTTTGTCAAAGCCTGATTTTTTCTAGAATTGCTAACGTGAGGCCGAGTACCCGCTATAGGAAAAGTCTCTACAGTTTTTCCTTCGAGTCTTACAAGCATCTCCGGGCTAGAGCCTATTATCTGCCGCTTATCCATCTTAAGGAAGTACATGTAAGGTGAAGGGTTTATTCTTCTGAGGGATTCATAAAAGGTAGTCATGTCCCCTTTCATAGTAAAATCGAAGCGCTTTGAAAGGACAACTTGGAGTATATCCCCTGTGGTAATGTAGTCTTTTGCTTTTAGAATAGCATCTTCAAAGTCTTCTTGGGTGATGTTTGGCTTAGGTTCAGTATGATTGGTTGTGGAATGATCTACGCGATTCTTCATTAATTCTTTGATTTCAGTGAATCTATCTTTGGTGTAATAATAGTAAAAAGCTTCCTTGTTTCTGTGATCAAAGACTATACCATCATCGTACATTCCGAGTTCAATGTCTGGGAAGTTGGAGTCATCAAAGGATTTTTCTGGGAGTTTCTCCCAGTAGCGGACAGTATCATAAGAGATGTAGCCAACAGCTCCTCCGACGAATCTAAGTCCTTTATAGGGTAGATAATGCTCAGTGAAAATCTTTTTTATTGCTTGAAAAGGGGAAGTAACATCTTCATTGATGCTATTTCCTTCCACTTGGGTAGTTAGGTTATCTGCATGAATTTCAATAGTCGATTGTGGGTCAAACCCTATGAAAGAGTAGCGGGCTAGTTTTCTTGGTCCTTCTATTGACTCAAGTAGATAGGCGTATTTGTATTCGCTATAAATCTTTGAAAAGATTTCAAAGGGTTGATGGGAGAAGGGAAATCTTCTGACGTTTAATTTGTGTTGCTGCTGTATTGCATTATTTTCTTGGCCAAAGGCGATACCCCATTCAGATCTCCTCTATTGCCCTCTTCGTACGTTGATGTAATATTTAAGGATATAGTGTACATAAATATACATTTATTGTGAAAGAAAAGGTTTTTCTCTAGTAATTTTAAAAGACAATCGATGGCCTTTGAAAATTCTGGAAGAAAAAACATTGGGTAAAAACTAATCCTGACTCACAGAAGTTTAGACATATAAGGTCCTGAATCCTCATATTTCAATTGGCGATAGTATTCCTTAACTCCCAGACCGCTTGTAACCAGAACCTTCTTCGCATCAAAGCGTTCCCTTCCCATCTTCTCTGCCTCATCAAGCAGCATCCTTCCATATCCTCTATGCTGCCATTTTTCGTAGGTCGGTTTTACACCCACACTTACTAAAGGACCATAGACGTGAAGCTCTCTGACAATTACCGTCTTATCTTCATTAACTTCCCCTCGCTGCCCATTTTCTACGGGAACGCGTAGTCTTAGAAAACCAATCAAGATGTTCTGTTTGACATCTTCGTAGGAGAGGAAGACTTCTATTCCATTTGAAGCTTCGTACTCTAATCTTCGGAGCTTCACATTCTCCAAGGCTGGATCCACATCAAGTTTTGCCTTTGAAAGGCCAACTTCCCTACAGCGTATACAATTACATCTTTTCCCAAGAACTTGTAGGTGATCCCATACAACCTCCCTCAAATTACCCATTCTTGGGCCTGCAACGATTAGTGGGGCTGGAATGTCTCGCGTGATTCTTTTTATTCTAGCGAATCTGGGAACATATTGGCTCTTAGCATCGACAAGCAGTTGAATGAGTTCTTCATCAGTTGGAGGCTGATATTCTCCTTTCACCCACATGTCGTAAAGTTTTGTCCCCTCGAGTACGAGCGTTGGGTAGATTTTCAATTCGTCAGGCTTAAACCTTGAGTCACTGAATAATGTTCTAAAAACTTCCAAGTCTTTTTTAAGGTTGGAACCCGGTAGACCAGGCATAATGTGGTAGCACACTTTTAGTCCAGCATCTTTCAGAGTCCTTGTAGCACGGGCGACATCATCAACCGTGTGACCTCTCCCGATTAACTTGTATACGTCGTCGAACACTGTTTGGACGCCAAGTTCTACTCGAGTGACTCCCATTCGAAGCATATCTTTCACATGTTTTTCAGCAGCCCAATCAGGTCTAGTCTCGAATGTTATGCCAACATTTTTTATCGCGCTTTTTTCGGTGAGCCTCTTTGCTTCTTCCAAGTCTTTGGAGTGCACGTCTGTTATTGCGTCTAGGCAGCCTTTGATGAAGTACTCTTGATACTCTACTGGTGTTGAGGGGAATGTTCCACCCATTACTATTAGCTCTGTTTTGTTCACGATATGGCCTATGGTTCTCAGCTGATTTATTCTGCATTTCACTTGAAGGTATGGGTCAAAATTGTTTTGGATACCCCTCATCGTAGCCGGCTCTTTACCAGTATAAGATGATGGGACATTGTATTTTGTTCCGCCGGGGCAATAAGCGCATTTCCCATGAGGACAGTCGAAGGGCTTCGTCATAGCGGCTATAACGTTGACGCCTGAGAGACTTCTGATGGGCTTTAGCTGCAGAAGAGGGCGAATTTTCTCTTTTTCTTCGTCTGTTGCAAATGCAAGAACTTCAGAGTTAGGAGGGATTCTTGTCAAGCCATATTTTTTTGAAGTCTGAAGCTTTAGATTGTCAACACCTCTACCGATGTCTCCGACGAGAAGCTTTTCAATCACTTCTCGGCAAGCTCTTTCGTTAAGGATGCTATTCCTCATCAATTCACACCTAAATTAAAGGATGCTAGTGACTCACAGAAGAATAAGTCCCGGAAAATTCTGAGTAATTCATAAGCTTTCCCTTAAGATAAACGATTAGACAGAAACTAGGAATGAATGAAAGTAATATATTGAAAAACTAGTGGAGGTCAGACTGAGACTTTTTCTGCAAAATTAAAGAGTTTAAGAGTTGTAGGGAGGAAGTTTACCTTCTTCTACCTCTACTGCCTCTACTTCTAAATTCGGGTTCTCTTCCGCCTACACCCAAGATCCTTCTCTTGAAGTTTTTAAAGTTCCGGGCTCTGGGAGTGGGACTTTTTTTATTCAAAGGAGCGATCTTTGGGGTTTGACCTCTGACCTTTCCAGCTTTGGTAAGTGATCCGTGAGTTGGCATTTCTCTTTTTTACCTCCATTATCTCTTCTACTTCTTTATGAGTCAGATAGGACTTCTGCCTTTTATGTTTTTTGAAAGGTCAAAACAGGTGTAGTCTTACAAGTTTCTCGGAGAAGCTCTCCCTCGGTCTTAGATGAATCACTTTAATCTTTTCAGTGGACTTACCAACAGTGAAGTCTTCTCCCTTGACTAGTCGCCCTAATGTGAATCCATCATATTCTATTGAGCCCTCACTCTTCGTAACTTCAACGCAGAATTCTCCTTCACTGACTATAGAAGTATTATAATTCGCTGAGAGAGGAGTGACAATAATAACATCTGCTCTATGAATGATTGGTCCCCCAGCGAAGAAGTTGTAAGCTGTAGAACCAATCTGTCCAGAAAAAACTACACCATCTCCCTTAAGGTCTTTGGGAAATAAAGGCTTTCGCTCTCCATTCTCCCAGTAGTAGACTTTGCAATGTACGGACTTTGGGCTGGCTCGAAATAAAACAACATCATTGACAGCATTATAGACTCTGCCTTTACATGTTATCTTCAACTTTGAGTATTCCTCAACCGTATACGAGTTCTGCTTCAATTCACTGATTATCTCATCAATATCTTCCACCGTAAAGTCAGCGTGAAAGCCTAAACTGTCCTTTTCACCACCTCTAATTGGCAATATCGGACCTTTGAATTCTCTTGCTGCTTCTAAGAAAGTGCCATCTCCACCAACTGCCAAGCATACTTCGCTATCTTCAGAAATGTCGAAACTCTCGTGGAGCTTTTTCAGTTGAGGATACTCCTTCTTCTTCACCAGTTTGATTTTTTCCACGCCAATCTCTCCGCCATTCACTCAACATGAACTTACGTTCCACAATTTAAAGAAATTTAAATTTAGAGTAGGAGAGAAGTTGACTATCAAGAATAGACTCTATTTCACAGATCCGGAATACTAAATTATGACTATAGATGGGTAAAAGCGTTTAAAGACGAATTCTTGTCCGGGCGTTTCTCCTCAGTCTGAGGAATTGTCTCTTGTCTAGTTTCCAATCCATTTCTACCCTTTGAATTCTACAGACTATCAGAATACCAATAATAACCGTGATACTAGAAGCCAACATACTCTACTTGAAAATCAAGAAGAACTACTTCTAATGTAGAAGTGCAGTCTCAAATTATGGAATGGTTTTAATAGATAATTATTATTTAGGTAACTGTCTTAGACCAATCTATTTTCGATCAAGGTCTGTAATGCTTTACTAGCAGTGTTTGTGACGTAGGAGATAGCTTCTGCCACGTATTTGTTAGTTCCCTCGTAATCATAGATTTTGACTGTCTCGACAGCTTTTGATATGATCTCATCTGAATCTAAGAAGTCTTTTGACATCGAAATCTTGTAGGCAATTCGCGCTTCAGTAGAAATAGCTTCTAGTAATAGTGAGACTATTTTGATTCCACCGTCTAATTCATTATTGCTCATGATAGTGAGTTCAGACACAAGGTTTGAGGAGATTATTAATTCGGATTTGAGCTTCTCCGACAACTGGTAATTAAGTATAGCCGTTCGAACTTCCATATACATTCCCCAGCAATAATGAATCTTCCTCAATAAGGGGAGGCTGTATATATAAGGTGTAATTACCTCCGTTGGAAGGAGTGAACATGATCTATACAATCCATCCCTTGAGTGGACTATTGAAGAAAAATAATCAAGGGGTAATTCTTCTTGTCAAGTTTTATTCTTAAAAGCATAACCTGATTTCTATCTTGGAATCAAAGTGTCTATGAAAGGGATGTCTCAAGACTAAAGTCTCTTTTGTCTGTTTCTCTCATCCAGAAGTCTAAAAGTCTTCCAGGATTTTCTAACGAAGTCTGGTAGAGGTCTTTCATCTCTAATCCAATTTGATAGAAACTGCTTTGTCTTGGGATCGCAAGGGTATCCACTGCCAAAATCGCCGTATACATCTCTGAGATTAGAGACGAACTTATCTCGGTGTACTTTGGCAATTATAGAAGCTGCTGACACAACGGGGTAGTTGGCATCAGCCTGATGTTCCGATACGATCTTTATTTGGGAAGGAAGCAATTCAGAGATCTGTTGACCAAAGCGTTCTTCCACAACATCTGAAGCATCTACATATGCGACTTCGGGAATGAGTTTTCCAATAACCTCAGCCATAGCCTTAGCTTCAAGCCAATTGAGTCTGTGAAGCTTCTTTCCCTCGAAAACGATCTTATCAACCTCTGATGGACTAAGTTCTACTATTGCATATTTCTGGGCTAATCCTAATATCTGAGGAAAGAGATGAATCCTCTTATTTGGAGTAAGGACTTTAGAATCTTTAACACCCAGAGCCTGCAGCACAGAGGATTGATTATCATCAATCAAGATACCAGCGATAACAAGAGGACCTATAACTGGTCCACGCCCTGCATCATCCACTCCTGCAATCAGCATTCTGATCCTCCTAAACCAAATTTGATATCGACGGCAGTAGAATAGATTTCAGTTGATAAAACCCTTTTTGTAAAAACTACAGTATCAGAGAGATAATAAATCAAAGACTGGACTAATTTTTTGTCATGTGTTGCCTTATGAAAGCCTAATTTTTAGGCTACCGCTCGGGGATAGGAGCCTATTACCTTTACAAAGAGACATTTGTCTTGGAGATCTTTTAGTGCAGCTTCACTTTTTTCCTCACTTCGATGACCTTCAAAGTCTAGATAAAATACGTATTCCCAAGGTTTTCCTCTCTCCGGCCTGGATTCTATCTTTGTCAGGTTTATCTCTCTTATTGCGAATGCCCCTAGGATCTTATAGAGAACCCCTGGTATGTTTTTAGCGGAAAAGATTATTGAGGTTTTGTCTCTTCCCGAGGGTTTAGCCTCGTCTTTGCAGAGGATGAAAAAGCGGGTGAAGTTGTTAGGATTATCCTCTATTCCTCTTGCGAGGATTTCCATGCTTCCGTTCTCAGAGGCGATTTCAGTCCCAATCGCTGCTGCGTGATCCATGTTCTTAATCAATTCCACAGCTAGAGCTGTACTGTTTACTTCTCTTAGCTCTGCTTTGGGTAGATTTTTTTCAAGGAATCGTCGGCATTGGGCTAGGGCTTGAGGGTGGGAGAGGACAAGGTGTATTTCCCCCATTTTCTGGCCAGGCTTAACTATAAGAGAATGTTCTATTCGTAGTTCGACTTCTCCATAGACTATTAGACTTGACTCTAGGAGGAGGTCGAGTGTGGCATGTACAGATCCTTCTAGAGAATTCTCTACGGGTACTACTCCGTATTCAGAGGCGCCCATTTCAACGGCTCTGAATACTTCGGCTATGCTTGTAACAGCGAAGAATCTGGCTTTAGTGGAGAAGTATTTTCTAGCTGCTTGCTCGCTATTTGTTCCTTTTGGACCTAGGTAGGCTACAGTTTCGCTTCCTTGAATGCGGGAGCTTATAGCTATGGTCATGGTTGTTGATCTTTTACTTAAGGAACTGATTTGGCTATTTAACGGTTATTTTATGGATAGGTTTATGTCTTAGAATTTCATTAAGTATTATCTGTGGTTGTCTATGGCTGAACAGTTGAATTATGCGAAAATGAAGACCTTTGATGATTTTATCAGATTTGTCGGAATGTCTCCCACTCCCTTCGTTCAGTATGTCGAGATAGAAGGAAAACATGTTTACTTTGTACAATTTATGGGCTTTGGTGGGGGAAAAATGGTCTACTTTTATGAGAGAGATAAGAGGATTGATGAGAAGTACATTGTCTTCAACAGATTCCGAGATCAGGTGACGTTCAGCAATACTTTCGTTTCAGATGGGCAGAGTGCTTATATTCCAATTCTCGAATTGGAAAAAACCAATATTTTCTCTGAGTACCCACCCAAATAAAATTCTTCCCGCCATCCTTCGTCTTCTAGGAAGCGTAAACCTTGAAGAGGGTTTAGATGTTCTATTTAGCTAGTAAGAATTATAATTAGGATGGGATTAGGGTTAGTTTACTCCTCTTGAGAATGTATACCGTCTTTAATTCTTCGGTTTTTTAATGAATTTCCAGTATAAGTAAAAGCCCATTATCGCTGAGAGAATGAGGGCGGCGCTGAGTATATACGGTAAATCGTCACTTCCAACGTTTATTGACCGAGTCTTTGATGTTGAATTGGCGTTTGAAGAGGTTACTGTAACATTCAGATCGTGGATTCCAATGCTGATTGCCTTGAGGTCGAAATTTACTGTCTGGCTGCCTCCAGTGGGAAGCGTTCCAATAGTTTTTGTCGATTGAAGAACCTGTAAGCCTTGTGCGACTATTGAAACTATGACATCAGTGGCGTCTTCTCCTCCAGTGTTGTTGACGACACATGTTGCCGTCAGAGAGTTCCCAACATATGATACGGGCTTATCCACGGTCAAGGAGTTGATGCTCAGTTGGGGAGTGGAACTGATTGCGCTTACTGCTTGGGTTACGAGGCTTAATGAGAGGAATAGGAGTATCGCACCAATTAATAGAGACTTTTTTAATATCAAATTGAATCCCTGCATGGATTTAGAACAGAAATATTGGATTATGAATATATCTATTATGGTCAATGACTCTGCCATTTAGAGGGTTAAGAGATTTGCGCCTGGAGAGTTAATAGCAGTTAATCCATGCTTCATGTTTCTTGTTTTCAGACTTATCACAGTAAAATATGTTTAATATCACATTTTTCCAAGGAAAATTGCTTATCAATCTCAGTTAAGTGTTAAAATATAGTCGAATTTATCTTCTTTTTTCATTTCTTTGAGATTCAAATGCTTCAGCCCTCAAGTCACTATCCATAATTTGTCTTACTTTGCTTTAAGGGTATTAGTAGGATGTAGCAAGAAGATGAGGAAAAAAGATTGTTGTTGTGAAAGTACAATCACACACGCTTAATACAATTCTTGAAAAAGAGAATAATGGCTATTCTGGTGAAGGATATGACAAAAACGTATACAAAAAAAATGTATATTTTAGTTGTTCTGCTAACAATTACAATTCTTTTATCCACAGGCTTTTCTTACACGGCGCTGGCTCAGACTGGCAGTGAGAACAAGACCTGCGAACAATGTGGTATGGTTGTTGACTCTGTTTCACAGAAGCATCTTAAGGTCGTTGATGCAAAAGGCACACTTCACTACGTCGAATGTTTAAAATGTGCGTTTAAACTGGTTCCCAAGTTAGGAGAGCTTAACGTTACAACGTACTGCGACTGGTACGGACAAAATTATGCTATTACAATAAGCCTTGCAGATCATCTAAATGTAGTCATAGTAAATCCCTCAGATGCGATGTTCATTGATGGAAACTGCATGAAGAACCGTGTGAATTACAATCAAACCGCTGTAGACGACTTGCTTGCCAACAAAGGAATCTCAGTCTACCTAGCAGCTATACAGAACGTTACAATACCTTCAAACTCAACCGTAATGACTGTGGCTAAAGCAGCGGCAAAATACGCCTTCAGCCCAACCTTATCATCAAAGACTTGTGAAGCTTGCATGATGAACGTTACGTCAGCTGAACAGGAGAAATACAAGATAGTTGACGAAAACGGGACAACCCACTATTGCGAGTGCCTCATGTGCTCAATGCGTCTGCTTAGCAAGTACAACAAGGTCAACATTACCACCTTCTGCGACTGGTATGGACAGAACTATCAGATCACAATTACATCCTCGCAATATGGAAGAGTCATCACCGTCAGTCCCTCCACAACAATGTATCTAAGTGGCGGAAGTTGTGTGACAAACAGAGTTGCCTACAACCTGACTGCGGCTGACGCGCTTAAGAAATACGGCTTTTCATCGCTATATACCGTACCTGAGCAACACTTCGTGATGCCAGCACAGACGACCATAACATCTGTTAAAGATGCAGCGACGACTTCTGTAGGGAACGCTTCAGACTCCTCATCTCAGCCTCCCATCCTCCTCATTGTTGCCACTGTGGCTGGAGTAGCATTAATAGTTGCTGCACTTGTAGCTTACATAAGAATGAAACGCTCATAGAGATGAAGTGAGGCTAGAACTTGATAATCAATCTATTTGTCGCTGTTGATTTGGCAATAGCCTTATTTGGCCTGGCTGTTGGCTCCTACGCTGCCTTCAAGGCTTATAAAATTGGAGAAAGTGAAAGAACTGCAGCCAGTGAAGAACGCTACGAGTTAGAAAAGGACTTCTACCTAGTTTCGACGGTAGGTTGGATGACTCTGGGAACTCGACTCTTAGCGATACCTCTTTTTTGGTTCACGGTCTTATCGTTGATTCCTTCTGTTCCAGGTGCTATGTGCGAATTCGGCGTCTTCCAAGCAGGTGCGCCTTGGTCTTGGGCTGATTTAGGGCTGAAGCTATTCACTGTGTTCACTTTTGGCGGTTGGCTCTTCTTTGACTTCATGAACAGAAGACTGAAGGGTTCTATGTTTATGGGTTCGGTTTCTCGGGGATTTGTTCTATTGATGCCAATCCTTTTCATAGATGCATCTCTTGACTTGGTATTTTTCAGCTCGTTGCAGCCTTTGGTCGTCCCCTGTTGCATGGTTGTGTACTCGAATACTGCTGTAGGATTATTTAATATCGGCTGCCCCTTCTGCTTCATAACTTACCAATACCCGTTACTGTGGGGTGTTCTGGCCGTCTACGCTGTTTCAGTAGGGCTTATAATCTGGAGTTTCTTTTTCCGAAGGTCTTCACACAATATGAGTGGAGTTCAAAAAGAAATCCTTCCATCTATGAGAAAAGTTATATTGATAAGTGTAATTTTAGCAGTCGTTGGCACAATGCTGCTTTTGACACAGATTGGATTGGGGTCTTTTAGCAATGTATGATACTTCAATTCAAACTTTACACGACCTGAAGATCTATGCGATTATGTCCTGAGGTCTGTAGTTTGAAACTTAAAAGACTCTTTTTAGTTGAAATTGCTTCAATTATCATTATTATTGTGTCGGTTATGTTTTTCATCAAGATGACACCTTATCTTGCGTCTACAGAACCTGACATGTCGATAGGAGTCTACAACCAGAGAGTATTTACCGAAGACACTCTTACATTGGAGTCTGGGCAAATGGCAAGCACTGAATTCAATTATTCAACTTTCGATCCAGCAATCCTAGTTATAGACTTGATGTTTCAGAGTTGGCAAACTCCAGGAGACTTGTCGGTATACTGCAATGGAATACTCATAGCCACAATACGCGCTATACCAGGCAATCCAACTGTGCGGTTGACTTCGATTTCTGTTTCTGGCTGGGACTGGGTACAACCACCATCAGTCAACTCACTTGCTTACAGTAATCAGATTTCCTTTGTTTCTGAGCCTAACTCGGGCTTCGAAGGTACTTTCACTTATCAAATTGGCATAAGAGGTAGCCGAGGATAATGAAAATTAAAACATTCATGTCGATAACGATTATATTGCTTGCATTTGTGTTTACATCATGTCTAGTTAGCGAAATCGTTTGGTCAACTAAAGCAAATAGCCCTGATACCCTACGCCAGATTGTTGGGCTGCCTAGCATAGCTATTGGGAATCTTAATCCTTCAGTTAGGAACCCTGGACTTGAATTCTTCTGCACCTCGCTTTATGATGTTCCTGGCGGCTACTGCTACTACTTTGCGCCGGGGGTGCCTGCAACCAATTTCACTATTTATTGTAACAGCATAAGGAGTGACAACAAATGAGGCGATTCCGGAATCTTTTAAACTACGCCTTGAACTGCATACAGAGATACAGAATCAGAACCATCGTCATCCTAGTTTGCTTAGGGGTTTCCGCTTCAGTTTTCTCTTCGATTGCTTTTATTAAGGATGGCTTGACTGCTCAGGGTGTCTTGAGCCTGAAGTATGCCCCAGACATTACGGTCCAAGGCATATCAAACGGACGTCAAACACCCGTGGACATAAGTAATGTAGGTTATATTCAGGAGGCCCCAGGAGTAAGCCTGGTTGAGGAGCGGATATGGGGTTACGGCAACATCGGAAATACGCTCCTCGTTATTGTAGGAATTGATGTGGCAAACCCAATGCTGAATCAGTCAAACGCGTTTCCATTAGAA
>JAUPKU010000145.1 GCA_030837285.1 Thermoproteota archaeon
AGTAAGCCTGGTTGAGGAGCGGATATGGGGTTACGGCAACATCGGAAATACGCTCCTCGTTATTGTAGGAATTGATGTGGCAAACCCAATGCTGAATCAGTCAAACGCGTTTCCATTAGAATCTGGATCTTTTCTAAATGCACAGTCGGATAACTCTGTGGTTATAGGTAAAGCCGTAGCAAGTCTACTTGGAGTAAGAGTTGGAAGCATACTATCCATACTGACTGAATCCAATCAGCCTCAACGATACAATATAGTTGGAATTTTCAATAGTGAATCTAGCATTTACAGCGCAGACATGATATTGATGAATCTCAATGAAGCACGAGTGTTCTTTAACATGCCCGAGGACAAAGTAACTGACATCCTAGTCTATGTGTCTGATGTCGATTCAGTCACTAAACCGACCCTGGTAAATTACGTAGCACGTAGTATAAGCGACTTACCGAACATGCGTGTAGTAACCAAAGATGTTCTGCTGAAAGCTCAGGAAACAACCTACGGCGATAGATCCGGCTTCTTCTCCGTTGTATGGTACATATTACTGATTGCAGTGGCTATTATCGCTTTTAACCAGACGGTGGTGGTAGGTCACGAATCCAAATTCGAAGTAGGCTTGCTTAAGGCTTTGGGTTTTTCCACTTCAGATGTGATTCAGATCAGACTTATTGAAAGCACCATACTTGGAGTTCTCGCTGGAGCGATTGGTTTGACCGTGGGAATCCTGTATGATGTAATATTTGGGGCACCTGTTATTAGAGACTTTATGATGGGTTGGGCGACTCTGTATCCAAGTTTCCCGGTGCCAGTTTTCATAAGCCCTCAGACTGTACTCTTCACATTTGTAGTGACGATTGTGCCATTACTGTTTGCTACTGTGATTCCGTCCTGGCTTAATGCGACTGTTGACCCCGATATTGCCATGAGGGGTGCAAGAGCATGATTGAAGCCATAGACTTGACTAAGATTTACAATCGAGGTAAGAAAAACCAAGTAGAAGCCGTAACGGATGCTTGCGTCAAAGCTGAAGATGGCGAGATTACCGCGTTGGTTGGGCCCAGCGGTTGTGGCAAGACCACCCTCATGAGCATGATTGGACAGCTCCTAACACCGACTAAGGGTAAAGTCCTAGTTAATAATGAAGACATCACCGCGTACTCGGATGGCTGGAAAGCCATCTTTAGGCGTAAGAACGTGGGGTTTGTCTTTCAGCATATTAATTTGCTACCTAATTTGAATGCTCTAGAAAACGTTATGACACCACTTCTTTGCCATGACATAGATCCTACATCATACAAGCAACCTGCCTTGAACTTACTTAAACAGTTGGGCTTAACTGATAGGACCTTCTTTGAGGTGGAGCAACTTTCTGGTGGACAGCAACAGAGGGTGGCCGTAGCAAGAGCGCTAATAACTGAGCCGAAGATCATTATAGCTGACGAGCCACTGACCTTTGTTGATGAAGCTTCTGCGAAAACGATAACTGATTTTTTCGAAGAACTTAAGAAAGAAGGTAAAACAATACTTATTTCAACACATGCTGCCAACCTTGCCAAACTGGCAGATAAAACATATGAAATGAGAAACGGAAGAATGGCTTGATCATTTAATGCCTCCAAGAAAGAGTTGAAGGAATTTGGCGACAACTTTTTTGAGATTCAATCAAAACCTAAATTTAGGAGTAAAACCACAAATTAAGATAACACATGTAGAATCTAACAATACTCAGAGGCATAGTTCAAATTCTTAATCTGAAATTTGGAAGTTACTAGTTAACTACTATATGCTCTTTTTTAAATCCACCCACAACCAGAGTTACAAATGATCCAACTGTAATAGAATCATCTGGGTTGAGAAAGAGTCCATAACCAAGATTTCTAACTTTTGCTTTTCGAGTTATGAGTTGCCCAACGCGGGGAACCGATAACAAAGTTGCTATTTTTCCAGTTTTCTCGTCTTGAATATAAACCGGCCCAGGAGTCATCATCTCTTGGGTTACATTATAACGAACGTCAATTATATCTCCAGCTCCGGTTAAACGAATTGAAACTCCATCATTTAAAAAAAGAGAATTCTGGGGGGATTTCCTTCCCCCCATTTTGGTTCTTTTCATGGTTTTCTAGCCTACGGAATTAAATTCAAAGGTATTGAGGGTGTTGATAAAGCGCCAGTTTTGTCTACTCTGACAAGAATAGCCGCTCCTCCAGGATATACACCATTGTTGGTGACTCTGTAGTCGTCGTGGACGTGCCAAAGGTAGAAGAGAGGATAACCACTTTTCAGACCAGGTACCGTGACCACTGGAGTACTGTCATCTGATGGTTCGCTTGTGGGAACTTGAGGTAATGTGTAACCTAACGGATCTATTGTGTCAAGTGTTGGTCCCCAGTAAGTTTCCCATGTGGCGAAGGGGTTTGGTTGTGGGTTGTTCAAGACAGGTCCGTAAACGCTTGAACTTATTTTGGCTTTGTCTGGGTATGCTGCGATCATGTCATATGTTTCCCCAGAGAATATGCCTTGTGTGAATATCCGTCTGCGCTGGTCTGTAGTGGTTGAGAACATCGAGTTCTGTTGTGGCACCCAAGCAAACGTATCCTTACCTACTACTGCTGGCATTACGCCGTGGAAGTGTTCTGGCTGATATTGGAAGCCCATGTTTGTCAATCTTATCAGTATTTTCTGCCCTACTGATGTTCGAACATAAGTTTGTACTGGTTGTCTCGGTATGTTGTATGTGTTTCCATCAACAGTTACAGGTGGATAGTACGTAACTAGATCAGTCAATGATGAAGATCCAGGTTGATAGCCAGCAGTATATTTTCCTGAGAAAACGGTATCCGGGAAAGCTCTCCCATTCACTAACCAGAAGTTAGGTCTGTAATCAACAGGATTGAAGGCTATAATATTCGGATCTGTTGATGGAGCTACCGTCGATGGATCGAGTGTTGGTTCGTTTCCTGGAATGAGATTACTTAAGTCTAACAACTGATCGTGCCATCTGGTGTCGAATTCGCTTAGAAGGACATTTACTTCTTGGCTGAATGTTGTGAGACTATTGTTGTATGCTGCACCTCCAGTCTTAACATTGGCGAAGTTCTTGGGATAAATCCATAATGGACCATACATGCCCATTTGTACGTGTTCAGATGCTTCGACGTGGCAGTGATACATGTAGGTTCCTGGTCGTTCGCAGTACATTCTGTAAGTGAAAGAATGCCTTGCAACTGTATCATTAGCTGGTGTCGTCCCGGTCCACATGGGTATTCCGAAAGATAATTCAGGTATTCCATCATAGTATGCCGGCGCGTGTATACCATGCATGTGAACTGTGTGCGCGTCCATTATGTCAGGGCGATAAAGGAAACCTAGGTTTAATAACGTGATTTCTAGAATGTCTCCTTCAACTCCCCATATGGAGGGGCCTGGAAGTTGTGCTTTTCCTCTCATTATCGGGTTTCCGGTATTCAGATCAGTAACATTCAAGTCAGCAAATGGGTCAGACGGAGTTTCTGTTGATCCGAGTGGTCTGGTGTCGCTTGTGGGTTTGGCGAATCCGTAGATGTATACTGCTCTACGTTCAGTTGCATCGGGTTGTGTTGGTAGCCATGCGATTCCGTCGGTAGCGTATAAATAGTATTTCCTAGTTTTCGGCTTGTAACCAGAATAATAGTTAGAAGATAGACTTGAGGCAGGCAGAGTCAAAGCTTCTGTGCTAGGGGTTGAGTCGGGTGTGGAAATCGTGTTGGTAACATAAGGAAGCCCCAGAGATAATCCTACGACCGCTGCACCGCCTGCTATAGTTGCTGATTTGATGAATTTCCTTCTAGAAATGGCTTTTTCATTTTTTTCTGATTTCTCAGCATTTTCTTTGTCGGACATTGTTGTGTCCTCCAGATAATATCTTTTAGTCTCAGTATTCTTAAGGAGTCATTTCATTCAATTGATACGAACATCTGTTGCTAGGTGTTGGCAAAGGAATACTCATCGAGCTCTCTTATGCGTGATTCTCCATCCTGAGAGATACTCCAGAGTGTTTCGAAGAACTCTTTGAATGTTTCAACTAATTCTGGATGATTTGTCCAGATAGCATTTTCAGGCATTCCAACACCATCACGTGACAAGCAAATCAATGCTTCTTGCCCATCAATAATTGCAAAAGGCACCAGTTTTTTTTTAACATGGTGTAACTCTATGAAATCGAGAAACCTCTTAGATGCATCAATGTTGTAGCGGTTTACTTCCGAGAGCCCTCTAACTGCCACTTTTTTGGAGGACAGTCGCTTGAAAATATCGTCCGCACCCTCCACAACCAATCTCTCCAGTTCATTAGGCTTCATTATGACTTCAACGTCCTTCTTTGCTGACTTATAAAGCATCAAACGAAATCTGCAGACGTTTTTGCTTCCTTGGACAATCTTGAACTTGTAGCTAACTGAGTTGACCTCAAGATCGCCTAAGGCTGTCCATGCATTTAACAGAAGAGGTGCTTTGTTTTCTAACTCAAGAAATTTCCGCTCGGCCTCTTGACTTAACAGGGAAATAGCTTTTTCAATTTCGAGTGAGGTAAACCTGTGGGGCCTCTCAAGTGACATCTCTGCCAGACCGTAGTTCAGCAAGCCTTTCAGAGCCCTGTACGTTTGGAGGGAACTCATATGGGTTGTGGATGCTATATCGGAGGAGGTGGCTGAGGGCAACTTTGAAAGTGTGAAGTAGACTTTAGCTTCTTTCTCAGTAAGACCGAAATCCTGAAGACATTTGACTATTAACTCAGGACCCAATTGATTAAGAACCTCTTCGTCTAGAGACTTGTCTCTCAGATTGGAGTTCTTTCTCAAACGCAAGGAATTTTCCAACAGCATATTATTCACCCAACCGATTTGGTCAAGCAACCACTAATTTGGCAAGAACATTAGAGCTCGTAGCATTACTATTGTTACTCTTACAGGTATTTTAGCCCTTGTTGGTGTATAACTACAATTACTCAAAAATATCTCAGGTGTACCAAGTCTTAACTTAAACTAAATACCTCAAGATTTTGAAGGAAATTTTCAACCGATTTTGAAGTGCCAATCGACATCAATACACAAAATAATCAAACAACAAGTCACATAGTGTGTGTTTCATTCATTCAGTCCCTTTTGGTACCACTGTATCTAGTGTAGAGATTGAAATATACGGAACTGGAAAATACAGAAAAAAAGTATGTATTTTGAGTCTCACTCTAGCTGATATGCCTCTTCCCCATGCTGAGTTATGTCAAGTCCCTTTTCTTCTTCTTCAGGACTAACTCTTAGCGGGGAAAACATGTTTACAAGCTTCAATAGGAGATATGACCCGATGAATGCGAATGCTGCTACAGCCACCACTGCGACTAATTGGATTAGGAGTTGACTTGCATTTCCGTAGAGCAGACCATTCACACCATTGATTGTGGCTACAGCAAAGATGCCTGTTGCCAGTGATCCCCATATTCCGCTTATTCCGTGACATGCAAAGACGTCCAGTGTGTCATCGATTCTCGTTCTTCCCGCGCGCCAATTCGCTACCAGATTTGAAATTATTCCTGCAACTAGGCCTATTGCAATTGATGATGTTATACTTACATAACCAGAGGCTGGTGTTATGGCTATGAGCCCGCATACAGCTCCGACGGATATGCCGGTTGCTGATGGTTTTCCTTTTCTTATCCAGTCCAGGAGCATCCAACTTACGGCACTGGCAGCTGCTGCAAGATTAGTTACAACCAATGCAGATACAGCTAGTTCGTTTGCAGCTAATGAGCTTCCACCGTTGAAGCCAAACCATCCGAACCAAAGTAATGACGCACCGAGAATCACATATGGGATGTTCACTGGCTTGAACTCATTTCCGTTATGATTCCCATTGCCGTTACCATTACCATTTTCACCTATTGAATCACCGTTTTCAACTTTCTTTACAATACCGTTTCTGCCGCCTATGACAATTGCGGCTGCAAGAGCAGATACTCCCGCTGTCACGTGAACTACGGTACCGCCAGCAAAGTCGATAGCGCCAAGTAGGTGTATCCACCCGTTAACATTCCAAACCCAATAGGCTACTGGAGCGTAGACGAAGGTTGACCAGAGCACGACGAATATTAGAAGTGAACGAAATCTTATCCGTTCTGCAAACGCCCCTATTATCAGTGCAGGCGTTATGGCCGCAAATTTCAGCTGGAATGCAAAGAATAGGAGTTCCGGAATCTGCGAAGAATAAGGGCTAACAGTACTAATTCCGACACCGTTTAGTCCAATTAAAGATAAATCACCAATTATACCGTTAGTACTTGAACCGAAAGCGAGGCTGTATCCCCAAAGCGCCCATACAAGACTCATTACCGCAAATATCACTAAACATTGAACTAATGTTGAGATTAGATTCTTCCTTCTTACTAATCCAGCGTAGAAGAATCCGAGTGCAGGTGTCATAAGCATGACAAGTGCAGTTGCCGTTAAGACCCAAGCTATATCTCCCGCAGCCATTCTTTATCTTCTTAGTCGGTACGTTTTCATCCTTTTTATTTGTTCAGTAAATATAAGAAAAGCTGTTCATATGACTAATATAAGCTTACTGTACTTGATTTATGTTCAATAAATGTGCATATATGATTCATATATGTTTAAAATATTCAGTAATATTCCAAATGCGCAGTAGCAATACATACTAAAGAAATCTTGAACGCGCACTAACAGATTAACAGAATAAAAAACAGAACCAAATATTCTAAAAAGAAATAATGCGTTAAGAAATAAGGTAACACTCTAAGGAGAGATCAGGACTCTTCTATAAAACCATAAATACAAACAAAATGGGAGAGGGATGTACCTTTTTAGAATCGGGTAATCCCGTCTAAAAAAAGCCTTAACATGACGTAACTAGCTTTTGATAGCAAGTGTGGCTAATGCATTCTTGCACCAAGTCGGATCCTTAAGCATACCTCTTCCAATGGCTATGAGATCCACTCTGCCTTTACTTATGGCTTCATCAGCGAAATTCGGATCAATTATTCCGCCTACACCTATGACAGTGGCGCCCGTTGCTTTTCGCAAGGCTTCAGCTTCTGGAACGAAGAATCCCTGCGGTTTCTCTCCCAAAGGTTCTATACCACCCATACCTCCTGAGACATCTAGAACGTCAACACCTGCATTCACGAGAAGTCCTGCCATTACTGAACTTTCTGGAAGCTCTAAACCGCTAGGCAGGCAGTCTCTAGCCCCGAATCGGCAGAATACTGGATAGTCTTTATCAACAACCTTTCGTATGGCTTTCACACTCTCTGTTGCCAGTCTGATTCTATTCTCAGGACTCCCACCATACTCGTCTTGGCGTATATTTGCTAACGGGGACATGTATTCAGAATTCAGGTAGCCGTGGGCACAGTGTACTTCAACTCCGTCAAACCCTGCTTTGACCGCGCGGATAGATGCTTGCACGAATGCTTGAACGACCTCTTCAATCTCTGTCTTAGTCATCGCTTTTGGCATCTCCTTATCTGCATTTCTAGGATTAACGATGGCTGATGGCCCTACAGGTTGCGCTCCAATAACCTTTGATACGGCCATGGATCCTACGTGGTTTATCTGAAGAACTGTGGGTACACCTTTTGAATGAATTGCATTTGTAAGTTTTGAAAGCCCGGATATGTGCTGGTCATGACTGATTCCCAGTTGACCTTGACTTCTTCCTCCATCGGCTATGTAAGTGTGCTCAATAATGACTAAACCAGGTCCGTCTGAAAGGTTAAGATAGTGTTGTATCAGATCGTCTGTTACCTCTCCGTTTGAACCTGCTTTTCCACATCGCATGGGCGGTAGAACAAGTCGGTTCTTCAAATTCATTGATTTAATGCTTAAAGTATCAAAGAGTCTGGTCATTAAGGAAACCTCTATTTATTCAATTATATTATAAGTAATTGATATTACCATTCATTTATAATCTAGATGTTTAGCGCATGCTATAGTACATTACGAATAGGCTAACCGAACTAGTCAACAATTACTTTTATGGATGATAGGAGAAACTCACGCGTGCTAAAACTTCTCGCTATTTTTTGTGAATCCAGTCGTAGTCGGAGTAGATCTTTTTCACTTCGTCTGTAACTAGGAAGTCAATGAACTTCTTTGCCAAGTCTGGGTCCTTCGCATATGAGATCATGCCTACAACAGTGCTTCGAAAGACTTGAAGATTAGATGGAATCTCGATGATCTCGCAGGTATTAGGCCATATGGCCTTAAACGCATTCCAGCCGAATATGACATCAACATACTTCTGGTGAATAAGACCCATGAGGGAGCCACAAGCATCAGCATGCTCAGTAATATTCTCTCGAATAAGATCAACTAGCCCCGCCTTGCTCGCTATATCATCCCACACACCCTTCAAGCAGCCGCCAGTAGCTATTCCTATTCTAACTCCTTTCTTGCACAAGTCTTCTAATGACATAATCTTCACTGGATTTCCAGGAGGAACAATAAGTACGGATCTTCGAAGGCCAAGCGTTCTTCTCGAGCCCTTAACAACCAATCCCTGATCCTCCGCATCATCTAGAACATATTCTGCTCCGGTTGAAATGATATCCCCCGCTTTCTCAACAGAGATAGCAGCTAAAAGGCTCTCGGGCTTTCCAGGATAGAAACCGCAACGAACACCAAACTTCTTTTCGAAGAGATAAACAGCTTGTTGTAGAGGAGTTGCAACCGCCCCAGCAGAGAATACTCGAAACTGATATTGTTCAGACATTATTTCAATTCCTAAAAACTAGTTTACAATAATTATTTGTCTTTATGAAATAAAAGAATATCTTTTTATCATCAATCAAATTGCTAATATCATATTGACGAATAGTCAGTTCAATTGAACTGCCATAGTAATCCTTCATAAGACCAAATATAGATGATCTTATTGGATCTTTACTAAATGGTGTAAGAGTTCTCGGACTAATTCTCCTTCAGGATTTTTAAGCAAGTCTGTTGGAGTTGCACATTGTATGACTCTTCCAGCGTGCATCACGGCAATCCTGTCTCCCAGTTCAAGAGCATCTTCAGCATCATGCATGACGCAGACTGTTGTGACCCCCGTCCTCTTTACTGTCTCCTTAAGATTAACCTTAACCTCAGCCTTCGTAATCTCATCGATATTACTAAGAGGCTCATCTAGGAGTAACAGATAAGGATTAATAGCCAAAGCCCGAGCCAGTGCAACCCGTTGCTTTTGCCCTCCACTTAACTCACTTGGCTTACGCTGTTCCAGCCCTTCCAAACCAACAAGAGAAAGCATTTCTGCTACACACGCTTCTACTTCACTTTTGCCACGTGCCTTCGCTCGTAGACCGAAGGCCACGTTATCATGTGTTGAGAGGTGGGGAAAGAGACCAAAATCCTGAGGTGCATACCCAATGTTCCTCTCGCTTATTCGGAGACTGTCAATATCTTTGCCATCTATGTACATGCGGCCTTCATCTGGCTTCAAGACACCCAAAACTGTTAGGAGAAGAGTTGTCTTACCGCAGCCGCTAGGACCCATGACAACAAGGAATTCACTTGGCTTAACAGTCAAGTTCACCTTGTCAAGAGCCTTCATCTTGCCGTAGCTCTTGCTGAGATTCTCCACTCTGAGTTCGCTCATCTTCTTCTCCCCACAATCCACTTGAAAATCATAAGAGCCACTATTGAGAGGACAGCGGCTATCAAAGATGCTGCTAGGGCAAGTGGCGGATCTGACTGAGACGTGGTAAGAACGACAACGGGAAAGATCTCGGTCTTCCACTGTATAGCTCCCGCGAATATGAGGGTTGCAGCGAGCTCTCCCATTGCCCGAGCCCAAGTCAGAGAGAACCCACCTAACAGGTCAATGGCAGACAGTGGGATAAGAACCCAGAAAAGAACATGCCTCGTCCTACCACCCAATGACTCAGCTATGACGTCCAAGCCAGTCCTATGGATTTCTCTGAACCGTCTCAAAGTGAAGCTGAGGGCGAAAGGAGCTGAAACATAAAGTTTCGCGATGATGACAGCGGGATAAGTGTAAGCGATATCGATCGGCGATCCTGGGCCTAGCATAAGGAGATAGACGAGCCCTACAGTAGCTGGAGGAAAAGTCTGGGGAAACTCTATGAGGAGAGTTTCCATAAGTGTTTTCCCTCTAAAATTATTGTACGTGAGCACGTAAGCAGTAGGTATAGCAACAACTATGGCTATGGCGCCTACGATGAACGCCGAAGAGACACTGATCCATAAAGCACCTAAGATTCTGCTATCGAAAAGGGCCTTAGCCACGAGACCCCACGAACTTCCTACAGCGACGTACAGGTAAAAGAGGGAGACCAGCATGAATAGGATGAATGCTCCCGCCATCATCCTCAATGCTAAGTTGAACTTGTCCAGCGATTTTTTGGCTGGTTCACCTATCTTTGTTTCTGTTTGCATACTTCGGAACCTATTTCACTCTGCTGATTAGGGCTTTGGGAACTTTGTTTATGTCATTGGTTATCGCTGGTCTTATTGACGTCCACCCGGCATTCTTCATAATAGCCACCCCTTCACTGCTAAGCAGGAAGCCCACCCAGCTTACTGCGAGTTCCTGGTTGGGGTAGTTCTTGGGAATGGTTAATCCAAAGAGTATTGGTTCACCGATCACTGTAAGCGTCTCGCCAGATTTACTTCCTTTTAACTCCACTTTAGCCTGGGCATAGTAGTTCTCAAAACGTTTAGTTGAAAGGTTGATTTCCTCCGGTAACGTTATGATTTTTCGGTTGTTTTGCACGGCTGGGGCTTTGTAGCTGAAATTGTAATCTATGTCTCCTGGCCGAACGTTTCCGCCCATCACTATATCGCCTTTTGCATTGAGCAGCTTCTGATAGAATCCTGGAACATTGTAGTACTTCTCAGCAAGCTGCCACACTAGTAAGGTTCTGTAGCCTCCTGGATCCTGATCAGGATCGGATCTACCGAACTTGACATCTTCTCTCTGTAGTATCTCAAACCAGTTGCTCGCGTTTATCTGGTCTTGATACTTTGATTTCTCAGAGTAGGTTAGAACTATCTCTTCTGACGCAAAATTAATGTACCAGTCAGCATAGTTGGGAAACATTAACTGTGGGATTAGTCTGTAATCGGCAGATGCCACAACGCCGCATTCTCTATTCTGTTCCGTAATTCTGCGAATAGCAGTCACACTGCCAGCTGGCTCAGATACGAGCTCGACATCAGGATGAAGCCCCTTAAACTCTGCATTAATCTTGGCGAATGCTCCGGAAAGACTACCCGCATAAAATAGAGGTAGTTTTCTTGATAGTTCATGATTAGATTGTGGGGAAGGTTCAGCATTTTTCTTAGTTGAAGTATTCAAAATAATTGATACCTCTTCAGGAGAAATTATATTCTTTTTATATTAAAAAAATTTTGATATGCACCTCATTAGCGCGTGTTTAATGTATTAAAATATTCCGTCTCAAGTTCTCAGCCCATTACGTTCATGTGGCGTATGAGGTCGCGGGTTACTTGATCCATATAGTCAGTGAAGTTTGAGATGATGTGCCATGGTCCTATGATTCCATAGATTATCCCATCCTTTGCTACGGGAAGCCTCCTTATTCCCTGCTCGTCTACCATCAGTTTCGTCGCTTCTGTTAAGTCTGTGTCTGGGTCAACGGTTATGACTGGGGAGGACATGATCTCTCGGGTCTTGAGCTTCGAGGGATCCAGCCCTTTCGCAATGACCTTCCAGACGAAGTCCCTCTCAGTTATTATGCCCTTCAACATACCCGATTCGAGGACTAATAGACATCCTCGCTTATTTTCAAACATGGCTTTAGCTGCTCCGGTTAGGTTGCTATCTCCGTCGATGGTTATCACGTCGCGATACATCACATCTTTAACTAGCATTCACTATCACCTCCTACTCTTTTCGCTGGTTCATTATGTGGAAACGAATGCCCATGAATAGGAACAATACCGTATACAATGCTAGAACAGCAATGTTTACTATCGGTCCGAAGAATGTTTCTACACCCAGAGCGTACCTCGCCAACTCAATCGTAT
>JAUPKU010000146.1 GCA_030837285.1 Thermoproteota archaeon
CGAATCAGCGTGGACATTCCAGATGAGTTGGAGAAGGAACTTAGGTTCAAGACGATCGAGAGATTTGGTGGCAAAAAGGGTGACTTATCCAGAGCCGTCGAAGAAGCCGTAAAAGTATGGGTTACCAAAGAAAAATAGAGCAAAATGACATATATATTAATTACTGTATAATAGAGTTGCTGATAGGGTAATCTTTTAGGATTGTGGGAGTTTGGAAAAGACGGTATGTAGTTGATACAGGCGCAAGAGTAATTAGTGATTTGTGAACGGCGGTGTCCACGTCAGGATGCTACTTTTTCACAGTGCAGTGAGAAAGGGACACAGGATAAAGGAAATTCAAGAACTACCCCCAAAAATATGGATTGATATAAACTGAAGAGTCGAGATTGTGAGCGTTGAACCAAAGATGTTGGAGTTGAAGAAATGAGTAAAAAGAAACTATTAACACAACAGACGAGTATAAGCCAGTCAGCCATCTCAAAAAATCGTAAAAGTGCAAGAGCTGATAAAAAAGCTAGGAAGAATAAGAGTCAGAGGAAACAGAGAAGGCGAAGAATGTGGTAGTAGCCGGAGTATGCCTCCACGAAAAAACCACTTAACGATAGCGCGTCACAAATCTAGTACAGCCACAGCCAAATTTAATTTAAAGGAAAACACTACAATGCCTATGAATCCATAGATGGAGCGTATGATCGTCATTATACGATTCAAACGTTTCAATGAAAAAATCATTAAGAAGAGAGTCTATGGTGATATAAGAAAATGTATGACAAACAGAAAGGCCGATGTAACGGTATATCTAGGTCCTATTATCCTAGTCTTAATTCAATGGTTTTGCTTGCATGTGAACATGATATAGACCCAAAACTACTGGCAGACGCCTTTTTTGAAGCATTGGAGAACGAGATAGCTTATTGCGGTAGCTTAAAGATCGCTTGTAGAAATGTAAATTGTGATTCTGCCATATTCCTCATAACCAAAGAAGAAAAAGTAGTTGGACAATTCCCTATCAACCTAGAGATTATAGAAAATGAAAATATTCGAAATTTGATAAAAGGGATCCCACTACCAGAAAGACCAAAGAAGACTGATGAATTAGGTAGATATCTGAAGATTAATGAGTTAAGATATGGTATGAAAGGAATTAACGCCACAGCAGAAATCATTGAGATCCCTCCGAGTCGAATTGTCACTACATGGTGGGGAACAGAAGCCACTGTTTCTAACATAAGAATAGCTGATGAAACTGGATCAATAAGGCTTAGTTTATGGAACCAACAGATAAAAACGGTTAACATCGGAGACGAAATTGACATCAAGAATTGTAGCGTTTCCAGTTTTGCAGGCGAACCTCAATTAAGGCTTAGAAGAAAAAGCACAATGTTAATCACAAATCAATTTCAACAAAGTGAAATTCAACATCCAATTGCAGAGTAGAGTGTATAAGAAATCTCCTCAAATATTGCCAAAGGGTTTTATCTCTAACAGTTACAGCAAAATTGAGGACCACGTTTCTTACAATTAAATGCTGACTTTATTGATTTGTGTAGGCAATAAATTATTTTGGTTTCAAGCAATGGATAAAGAAGGCAAGCTCCAAAAAAATTTTGGGTGACTTTCCGTTTGCTGGTTAATGTGAAAAAGTGTAAAATTGATAGTTTGTTTTATAGCATTTTAGTAGTTCTGCTATTAACTTATTTATGTCTAAAAAGACGTCTTTTTTTCTGATTAGTTTTAATTAAATAACAAAAAATCTTTATATTAAAACTAGAGTATTATTTATAAATGCGAGTCGGGATTTTGGTGTAGATTCGATAACCAAGGGAAAGAAATTTCTCAAGGCCAGTAGGAAGTCCTGTGGTAGGAACCTGAAAGCAGGTTTATGAAACCCGTAAGGGATTAAAAACAAGCCACGGAAACACACCTTCAATTTCAGAAGCGGAAATCTGAACCTAAGCTGAGACGAAAAGCAGAAGCTAAGGGTTGAAACCGATGAATTGAAGGAGAGTAAGGATTGGGACTCCTTCAAACTCCGACTCGTACTTGTTGGAGTTTGGTGTTTTCTAACTTATGATCCGATTATCCATCTAAGATTCTATCTAAGATTCTTAGGATAAGACTTAACTTCGTCTTATCGCATGTCTTTTCAGTCTATCTTAGCTTTTGCTTTGATAGTATCTTGCAAGTTTACTCTGTAGTGATCTTCTGCTGAAGGTAAGAAATATCGAAGGCAAACAACACAACTAATCGCCTAATAGCTACTCTATAAAATGAATCTCAATAAATATGTTGGATGGTAATACTGAAGGGAAGAAAGTCTTAGAGCAAATTAAAAAAAGAGAAGTCAAGAAAGACATAGAGACGAACGAGAGAATGATTCATGCGTGCGAGATGAGTTGACCTAGACTTGGATTAACCCTATCGTTGACCCCTTTCTGTGTCTAAGGAACCGCTACCTATGGAAATGCTAGGTTGATAACATTCTCGTAATCTATTGTATTATTCAACTGAGGTTTTTAGAATATTTTTAGTGATAGCATATCCAATTATGTATTTAGTGCTTATGCATTTAAGACATTATCCTTATAAGCTGGTAATGATATAACATCTTACAAGAATAAGCGAACTCAAGACTTACGAAAAATGAACGAAAGATATGAACATGATGTTTAGCATTAGCTGATTTGCTTATTGGAAGAATATTTCAACACGTGCGAATCGTGCAATGTCCTAAGAACAAAAGAAATTATAAATAAGGATGGTTAAGATGGGTCGAATCAGCGTGGACATTCCAGATGAGTTGGAGAAGGAACTTAGGTTCAAGACGATCGAGAGATTTGGTGGCAAAAAGGGTGACTTATCCAGAGCCGTCGAAGAAGC
>JAUPKU010000147.1 GCA_030837285.1 Thermoproteota archaeon
CGCAGCCGTAGGTTTCTGCGATACCAGCTTTTAATTGATTTGCATCGCCATAGGCTGCAGTGTTCGTCCCTGTGGAAACGCAGACTCTTGTTCCATCCACCCACATCTCAACCAGGCCGTTCGTCGAATCCTTCTGCCAATAGAGCTCAACATTGTACCAGCGGCCAGTCGTGGGAGCAGATGAGGATGAGGAGTAAATGTCTACGTAGCCTGTTCCACTTCTTGTGGTTAAGCACCATCGGATGCCTGAACTTGTCTGCCTAATCCCAGCATAAGCCAGGTTATTGCTTCCAGAAGAGAAAATCAGGAAGAAGAAGCGATCATTCACATCAACTATACCCGATTGTGACACATAGAAGTAACTCCTAGCATAAAGCTCCGAAGATGCTGACACAGTCTTGGAGGCATATGCTTTTTCATATCCTCCACCTCCATTAGAAGAGAATCTACCGCTATACACACCATTCTGCACAACCGAAGTACTAACAGACACGGTCTCGCCTGAAGTGATACTTGATCCATTCCATGCACTGAGGCTTCCAGACTCATAGCCATCCTCAAACAGGGTGTCTGAAGGGTCATCCGGAGAATCCTCCATGAATTCAGCTATCAGGTTATTGTTTTGATCCATTGTCACCGAATAAGGATTGGTAGAACCCACGTCCTGATTGTTAAGAAGCCAATGGTCAAACTGACATCCCGAGCTCGGAGTAGCCCGAACTGAGACCACAGTACCCGCGGCGTACGACGTATCACCGGTGGAGTTAGTCGTTCCTGAGCCTTCAACTCCGACGTGCAATTCATATTGCGTTGGAGGAGATACTGTCGGAAAAACTAATCCTAACTGTTGGTAGCGTGGCCAATTCATCAGGTTCTCATTAATCCACACCGTATTGCCAACGCCTAAGCTGACACACTGCTCCATAAATTGGTTCAACTCCGCTACGGTGGAAGCAGTATAATCTTCGATTTCATAGCCAGCACCGATTTCAGTATTAACAAGTTTTATACCCTTGGCCAAGGCAGTTTTGACATTTGAAATGGCTCCGGATACACTCCAACTGTTGAAGTAGTAATGGTAACTCTGATACGTGTTTTTCAAGGGATCGTTGACGACGGTCCATTGCTGGCTGAACTTGTTTATTACTATTGGGTTGGTATAGCCGGCGTTGCGGATTTCGGTGACGAGCTGCTGCATTCTCGTATAGAAGTCGCTGGAGACGTATTCATTGATAAGTTCAACTCCGACTCGTTGGTTGTTTGGGAAGGCTTCGAGCACTTCGAAGATGCTGTTCTCCACCGTCTCCCAGTTACTGCGTGCTTCTGATGAGGTGGACTCGTTTGGCGGGTAGAGGTGATTGCGGTCAACGATAACCAGGTGGGTACTATGGTCAATGAAATACTGTATATACTCTTCATGGTATGAATGCGATCCGCCCTTCCATGCTGGACTGAAGCACATTCGGTAGGTGTTCATACCGTTGTCATTCATCGTGTTGATAATGTTCTGTATCTGCGTAGTACTCGTTTGATAGCCACTTATGCCCACAAAAACATTTGAGCTAGCAGCATGGACTGGAATAATCTGAATCGTGAGACCTAGCAAAAAAGACAGAAGCATCCCTAACACAATCATGGTTTTAATTATATTTTTCAATTCGATCACCATTCTATAAGAGCACAAATTCAGTAATGACTAATGTCTTTTTATTTCACATATATAACTGAAATGGACCAGTGGTCCTATCTTTGCATCACTCAGTGCGCATACACAAAACACAGAATGAATCAAAACGGTCTTACCAAGGGATAACAAACAATAGGACAAGTCTCGCGCAAGCTAAATTCGAATGATTGATGATGTTTTTCCCAGTTTCTCTAAATTTGAAGCGTCCTAGTTCTCGCTCTTGCGAATTCGCTATTTCACTATTCTAATTGAGTCATCAGCTAACATCACGTTTTGTTTAAGCAGGCTAGTTACGTCGCTCTTCCATTGCTCCAGCGACGCGTGAACTACTCTTCCAATATAGAGTGCCCTAAGAGTTTTTAGCGATGGAATCTTCTGTACGGCTATCTTATACTTTAAGTAGGCAGGCTCATCGAGTCTCTCCTCTGGAAGGTATATTGGTTCTCTACGGAAGTTGATGTCTATCATACACCGATTAATCATCTTGATTTGCCTGTCAGCTTCCCTGTCAAGCTCTTCGATGCCCTTATAGCCGTTATACTCTGCTCTTCCCGTTATTCTAAAGAAGTAAGTTGCCTTTCCAGTGCCTTTATCCTCAACCGCCTCCATCGCAATGGCGTTTCCAGGTGCCATGTCACCAACACCGTATACTGGCATGAGAAACCAGATGTATTCTCCCGTCAGGTTTCCTAAAAGATCGCGTTTATAGCCAATGCAGACCCTCTCGCCACGAGCTAAACTTTTTAGGAAACTGAATTCTTCACCCAATCCAAAAGATGCTATCCTCTTCTCAAACTCAGCCCACACCTTCGGGCTGATAGCGTCTATGTCAAGTCGCCTCACAGCTTTCCCATCCCTCATAATATTCGCTATTCTCCTAAGAGAGACAGGGTCAATCTGTGGTAGAAGATTCTTCAATGAAGAAGCTGTCTTCTGTTGAAGCTCGCTGAGAATATCCGAGAGAGATTTAAGGAAAGGATCGAATTCCGAACCCAACTTAGAAAGAAGTAGTGAACCACCAGATTCCAAACCTATCCGCACACTGAATTCTTCCACTGAAACCTTTGTAACATCACTGTATGGCACTCTAAAGACATCATCTCTCTGAGGAAGAACAACCAAGCCTGTCTCGTAGAGACGAATTTTACAACCACCAGATTCCCTCTGGATCCAGTCATCACCGTAGTGGATAAACTCCATCTCAACATCGGATTTCTTAACAGACTCATTCAATAGTAGATCTTTAATCATCATTTCATTTCGCAGATCTGTGAGAGTTCTTAGGAAATCCTCAAAATGCTCTCCCAAACCAAAGAGTGTGAGCTTCTCCATTGAAGACAGAGAAAGACTGATCCTGTAGTCTTCTCCTCTGATCTCCATTATATCCCTAAGATGGAAAGGTAAAATGTCCCCGAACTTCAGGAAAACAGAGAGGTACTCTCTGTCAATAGATGCAGTACACTCTCCTGAGGAGAGCTCCTTCCCACCACTATCTACTAGGAGATGACTCATAGGACATTTAATAGCGGGCTTCTGCTCCTCCTCTACCGCTTCTCCTCTATCTACATTCTTGTTCTCCTTGCTTTCCTCTTCAATACTCAACGTTACATCATTCTCAACTTCATTGATTACGAGAGTTTGGTTCCGCATTCTCCGCAGAATCTGACGCCAGGAGCGTTTTGAGCGCCACACTTCGGGCATTTTAACATGGCCAATGGTGCACCACAATTGTTACAGAACTTGCCTGTTCCAGCTGGTTTTCCACACTGTGGACATATTGTCTGAGTTGCCTTGATCTCACCGGTGAAGATCGTTGTCTCCGCTGCTTTCTTCCAAATCTGTTCCTTCCGCTCGGAAGCTCTTGCAGCAGCTACTTCGGTTGCCACCCTTGGAGCGTCTTCTACGCAGAGGCCATCTTCGTCATTCCAGCAAGTGTCATCGACCCACCGCATACACTTCGGACACTTGTGAAAATGTCCCATAGCTTCATTCTGAGCTAGCCTAAAGGATATTTCATGCTCTTTATGCCATTCTGGAGACATCCCATGGAATCGCTCAGAGATCACGTCGGTTCCGCTTTCAGCGTAATGGCCTATGCTACTTCCCAATATTGATGAGCCGATGGACGCTGCGCGTCCTAGCCCTCTGAAGAAGCTTGCTTTCTTGTAGGTCTTCGATTCAGTGAAACTCGTCTTGTAACCGTCTTGGCAGATGTCACAGAAGAAGGTGAACTCGAACCCTGCTTCTGTACTGTTATCGGCATAATTCTTTGTAAAAGGTGTGAAAGACATTCCTATCACTCCATTATCCAATATGGAATAGGGACTATAAAGATATTTCAAGATATAGGAAGAAAATCATATTACCGTGATTGCCCACATCATACAAATCAGTGAAGTGGCATGTCAAGCTATAAGAAACCCTGCAAATACTGTGGAAAACTCGTCCCCCCAAACGCGAATGTCTGCCCAACCTGCGGTAAAGTCAATCCTCTAGACACCAGATGTCCAAAGTGCCGAGCCATAATACAGACCGGCTGGACTAGCTGCAGCAGCTGCGGACTCAATCTACGAATCAAATGTCCTAAATGTGGAAAAGACACTTTCTTTGGCGACTACTGCGATAACTGTGGAAGCCTACTAACCGTTGAATGCAAGAAATGTCACACCATACAAGCGCCAATCAGTGACAAATGCATCAAATGCGGACGATCACTCAATTAAACAGAAAGACAAAAAGACTTTCAAGAAAAACATCTAACGAACAGCGCGCACACGCTTCGTTCGTTACTGGCTCGCTAAGCCTATAGGGGATTTTTTCATGAAGGCTAAGTAAAAAACCACTGTTAATATTACGACAAGCAGCCCTGATAAGAAAGTTGAAGAGGTTAGCAAATTCCAGATAGAGGGCTGAGGTACTTCCTTGAATACCGCAATTAAGTCGTGCTCGCCATCCATAGTCACAATAAGAGGGTTGACAGAGCCCATGTTCTTCCCATCTAACACCCAATAACTCAGAGCCCAACCAGAATCCGGTAAAGCCTTAACAGGTAAAGAAATGCCATCATCATACGAATTGCCAGTAATCACGTTAGTCGCACCAGAACCGTTGACCTGAACATTTAGAATATACTGTGCCTTTTGTACTTCAATACCGTCGATTATCACATTATCTAAATATACAGTTGCGGTTGAACTGCCAACGTAGTAATCCAGTCCGAATCGTACACTGGCAATATTGTTGTTGCCAGTCGTGTTCAGACTTAAGGAGGCTACTTCAGCACCGTTGACGGTAAGTACTATAGTCTTGCCTGTTGATGCTACAATGTAGTGCGCCCCAAGCAAATACCACGTATTCACAGCGGGAGTGGGTATAGAATATGAAGCAATAGAGATGGTTTCTCCGCTGCCATATTGTATAGCCCATCTTGTTCCGAAACTATCAGCTCTTGTGCCAAACGATGCTATCACTAAGTCGTCGGAGTCTAGAAACTGGACCAGCCACATGTTTTGACCATTTGCTAAAATTAAACCATCAGCTA
>JAUPKU010000148.1 GCA_030837285.1 Thermoproteota archaeon
TCTTTCTGGAATGCCTTCTCACCGAGAATTCTATCCTTCAATAATTGATCTAGGTTTGGCCATCTATCCCAGTTAAAGTTGTAAATAACGAATTTCTTATCCTTCTCATCCCTTACGATAATTTTCTTTTTAACTAGATGATTTAGATGGAGGCTAGGGTTGGTGTGGTTATCTTCATCTTCATATCTTTTAATAGTCGCTGTAGCTCGTTGAATCTATACGGTTTATGTTCAAGTATGAATATAGCAAAAAGCTTCGTGCAGTATGGGTCTAGTTCTCCTATTCCCATTATTTCTGGTAAAGACATTGCTCAACCTCTTTATTGACATCTTTCGCTTAGACATTAATAGCGCTTAGCTAATTCTAGTTTATGATTTACAATGAGTGGAGGCGAAAAAGCAAGTAGCACATGCCCTAACTGTCATAGTAGTGATTATTGGAGAGATGGAATTAGAAAAACTGGAAAAGGCATCGTTCAAAGATATGTTTGTAGGAGTTGTGGGTATAGGTTCAGTGAATCATCAGTCTTATTAGCAGATTCAGGTAATAGTGTTAGTCGTCAAGTATGCGCTGTCTTGACAGAAGTAGCGATAAACTTGGCCGAAGTGGAACCGTCAAACGGTGGGCTTGTGGGAGTCACAGAACAGACAATTTCAGACACAAAGGGAACAATCATCGAATTCGCAATGTGGTTAAAGAAACAAGGATTCGCTGAATCAACTATAATAACACGAGTCAAATTGCTGAAAATCCTTTCGAAACGTGGAGCAGAGTTGCTTAAATTCCGAATCGATGAAAGTAGCTATCGCTAATCAGACTTTGTAATAAAAGGAAAGCAAATGCTGTTGATGCCTATACAGTTTTTCTGCGAATGATTGGATGTTCTTGGAACCCTCCTCAATATATGATCCCCTCAAGGCTTCCATTCATACCTCTTGAAGTTGAAATTGATAATCTCATAGCAGGATGTAACGGACGCAAAGTAAGCACTTTTCTACAGATCCTAAAAGAAACGGCCATGAGAAGCGGAGAAGCTGACAAACTGAAATGGACTAATGTGGATTTCGAAGCTAGATTAGTCAGAATAACTCCTGAGAAAGGAAGTAAACCAAGAATACTCAAACTATCCAACAAAGCTTTGACAATGCTGAACGGACTACAAAGAGAATCTAACTGGGTATTCGGGGGATCACTATACAATATTAGAAGAACTTTTGAAAGACAACGTAAAAGACTAGCAGTAAAACTTGGAAATCCAAGACTTGACCAGATTACATTTCACACTTTGCGACATTGGAAGGCGACAATGCTCTATAATCAAACTGAAGACATCTATTACGTCCAACGTTTTCTCGGACATAAGAGCATCCTTAACACTATGATCTACATTAGTCTCGAAGAAGCTCACTATCACGAAGGAAATGAAAAATTCATCTGCAAAGTAACTACCACAATTAAAGAAGCAGAACCTTTGATTGAAGCTGGATTCGAGTATGTTTGCGAGATTGATGGCACAAGGATTTTCAAGAAGCGGAAATAGGGAGATGTCCAGGGTTCAGTTGTGGTGCCCAGGGAGAGATTTGCATTCAGGCCAAAAGCTGTAGCTGAAGAGATGCTTGGAATCGTGGCAACCTTGGCTAATGGCGATGCAAGGATTGCCCTCCAGATTCTTCTGAGAGCTGGCAAGAAGACTAAAGACAAGCAGACTGAAGTAGATAACGATTGAAGAGATTAAAAAAGCAGCGAGGGAAGCAAGGAAGTTTAGGAGGTCGTATCTTCTTAGGAAACTGAATGATGATCAGAAAGTCATCTACGAAATCCTTGAGAAGAAGACAAAGCTAGCATCTGGTGAACTGTACAGGGAATATTGCAGTATTGTTTCTAAGCCAGTGGTTGATAGGGCTTATCGTAACTACATGAAGAGGATGGTAGAACTTGGCTTGATAAAAGTTGAAGGAAAGGGTAGATGGAAGAATTATGAACTAGCAGCTTGATTTACTTAAAAAAATTAGTCACTATTTTTCGGGTTTGAATAAATCCTTTGTTTTGTATCCACTGTAGGGGGTGCCTGTCTTTATGTGAAGCTTAATATTATTTTTCTTACAGAATTCCATCACTTTTTCGGAACAGTCTTTGTAAAACGCCTCGTTATTTTCGAATTTTAAGGATTCACCATTATAGTTTATCCTACCGAAGATCACCTTATCAACAAAAGATACTCTCTTCAGAAGTTCGTTGATGTCCTGTTTCACCATATTAGGCGTAGGATAGGGTTCTATGCTCACCCATGTCTTCAAACCTTTCTTGTGTAAAAACTCTAATGCGTTTATCCTTTCTTCGAATGGTGCTGAAAAAGGCTCGTAATCCCTTTTGAATTTCTCACCTAGAGAGACAAGAGTAATACCATACTCATTATCGATGTTGAACCTCTTTTTATCTGCAAGTTCCTCTGGATAAATCCCTTTCGTTAATGTAGTAACTTTGATGTCATTAAAGTTTAGTTTCTCGATTATCCTTAGTGTCAAGTTTTTAATGTTAAGGAACGCTCTCTTGTTAAGAGAATCAAACATGAAAGGATCTGTAGTGAAAGATAAATGGACAAAATCTATCTCATCCTTGTACTTGGGAATCTCTTTGTCTAACAGTTCTAAAGCATTGGTAACTATGCATGGATGAATCCAATCATCATAATTTTTGATTCTCCCATAACTTTTTGCCATCATAAACGCATAACAAGGATATTTGCAACCATGAGACCAACCAAACACATGGTTTATGGTAAAATTGCCATATTCCACTTTTGTCTCATAGAGTAAGGACTTGCGTTCTATGCTCGGAAAAGAATTGAAATAGATTATGTCATTACTATCTACACCTGTCCTAAGTCTTTGAATCATTTTAGGAAACCTTTCAACATATGCAACCCCTTCTTTTTCCAATTCCTTTATGGCTTCTTTTAACTGGCTCTCAAGATAGGGGGTTGCATCTATGTTCTCAGTTACAATTCTCAGGTAATCTAGACTTCTATGGTCATATTTTTTGAGTAGATGATTTTTGATTTCTTTGATTTTTATTCCCATTATATCAGCCAAACTCATTTGAGGTGAATTGAAACCAAGCCATTCAACTTTACCATAGGAATATTTTGCGAAACTAGATTTCATAATCGAAGCTCCTAAAGGATGCTTTGTAAGATGAATGAGATAGTAATACGTTCTGTTTTTGTCTGGAAATGTCAGCCTGTATGGGAATACGAAATTTGATATCTTCTAGTTGTGAAACATAGAAGTCTACAATATTTTTTTCTCGTTCTCCTTCATCGCCGACTCTGCCTTTCCAATCCTCAGTTCCAAATACTTTAGCAAAAGTATCTTCAAGGTTTTCTTTTTCCAAAAAACGAGTAATGGAATTAAACATGAAATTTATTATTATTTCAGGCTTTTTGATGGTCTGCATTATTTTCTTGATGGTCTCATAGTGTATGCCTTCAAAGCCAAAAGGGTCTATGAATACGAAGGTAGGTTCTGCATTCTCAATATTCTTTGTATTTAGCAGTTCATCCATTATTTCGTTAAAATCCTGATTTATAACATTTATTTTTAGGTTCTTTAATTTATCCAGCCCATTGAACTTTATTACACTGTTGAGATTTTCTATAGCGCTCTTGTCTTTATCTATGAATAGTAACCAAGCTTCCTTACCATTTTTGTTTATTACATCTGATGCAATGATTGGAGAACCAAAGTATACCTTCTCATTCTTGTGGTAAGCACCCAGCCCAGCAAAGCCATCTACATAATTTAGCTTATGTGCACTTCCAAGTATCTTTACCCATTTATCAAAATATTCGCGGAACACCTTGTGTTTAATCTCTGTCTGTTCCTCATAATCCTTTGTTTCGAAGGGTAATCTATCCAATTCAATCATTAAACAATTTAGGTGGTTCGATTAATAAAAATACTCACAACCCCCTGCTAGATTGTGAATTCTAAAAGAATATTTTTTAAAAAAAGGAACCGCCTGATTGAAAATGTGAGTTTGTTGATTTAGCCTAGTTATTTTAAACGACAATAATGTAATAAATATTAATTGTTAATCAATAAAAAGTAAATTGAAGCATAAGCTGGAAATTAAATGGCTCAAAAATCTAAAGATGAAATATGTGAAGCCATTTTGAAGTTCTTTTATGATATTCATAAATCCTCAAGAAGCATGAAGAGTTCTAGGTTGAAGATAAGTACCATCAAAAAAGGTCTCAAACAAGAGGGGTTAACAGAACAGGAAATCATAGGTAATCTTGACTATTTGATACAGACAGATTGGATAGTAAAGGATGAAGAAAGTTACCAATTGCCAACGAGTAATCGTATAATAAACGCCAAAGCCGAATTCTACAAAATCTCTGACAAAGGTATTGATCATTTCAACGGTGCATCCAAATTTCAGAAAAAGCATCCACCCGCGGGCATAAATATAACTAATCTTCAAGGCGTGACCGTGGTCGGAGATGGCAATATAGTCAATGCAGTATATAGTGACCTATATAGAAATCTCAATTTGCTAGCCGACGAGATAGCTAAAACGGAAAAAATCTCTGATGAAGACAAACTGAACTATTCGGCTGAGATTAACACAATAACAAGCCAGCTCTCTAAACAGTCACCTGACAAAGATATCGTAACAAAAGCATGGGAAAAACTTAAGCCGCTTGCAACTATCGCTGGAATAGTCAGTTTCTTTGAAAAAGTCGAGAGCTTAATAGAGATGTTACTCAAGTAGATCTTAAAGTAAATTAAATAATCTTGAGATTGTCAAATAATTCGCTTGGTTGTATTAGTAAAATCCAGGGTCTTGCCTTATAACTCTATAATTGGATTTTCTCCTCTTTGTTTTCTGTTGTAATTTAGTTAATGGTGCTGTAGACGAACTCTTAATTTCTATATGGGTAGTTCTAGTGACTCTTCCTGTCCAGAGATCTCTTCTTCTCTCTATGAAATCACGACCATGCGGCGCTCTCTCTACCTCCACACCACGAAATGCCGCGTTCATTCTGTAATTATCTTCTGCAGTTCTACCTCTCATACGATTCTCAGTAAGGACTTCTCTCTTGACTTCTCGTTTAGTCTTCTTCCTACCAAAGATGTCAATTCTGATTATGTTGCCCCAAATATCTCGTGGCATAGTTAATACAAATTCAAAGTTGTCTTAAATATTTTCTAGATATATGACAAAAATGATAAATGCGCGTGAGTTTAGCAAAATATAGAACTATCTGTGTTAGATTGAGGTGTGGTGTTGATGAGTTCTAGAAGATTAGCGCTAATTGGGTCTACTTTTCGAGGGGCTGTAACATTTGAAGATGACTTTCTCAGAAACCATTCTGCTTGCTGGTCACCGTGGGATCTCAGAATAAGAGATGAAATGAAACCGATCTTGTATCAGCAATTGAATGATGGAAACCGTATTCTATTGTACCTTTTTCTGAGTAAGAAGATGGGTGGTAGCGGAACAGTTGAGTACGTTGAACACATTGATAACTTCGTTTCCAGTCCTGACCCGATACCTCAACCGCCAGAACCATTACTGACGCCTCCGAAGCCTTGGCCATGGGAACATCCGGACTCGACACGGCCGCCAAAAACTTGGTTTAGAGTTGTCAAACCAATCCAAGCACTATCTCAGCGCAGAAGAATAAATGAATTCAGTCTGTATGCAGATCCAAGAATGTCTGCTACACCTTCACATACCCGCCGTTCCTTTGCTTACATCATAGAAGTAAATTATCGTTAATAAGAAATACAAATATTAAGTACAGATTAGCCAAAGTTGGCAATATTGGAACAGTTTTTATATAATTTGATAAATTTAGACGGAAAGTCTTGGCTCTCCTTGGGCACCACTAACCCTTCTTGAGAAGAAGCGCGAAGTCACAATCTCGACGATTTCTTGGAGTTATTAAATGCTTTTTTCTTGTCTCTTTTCTAGGTCTTCAAGCCTTTTTAGTAGGATTTCAAATCTGTTTGAGATGTCATTGAATCTTTTTTCATGGTTCTTTAATGTGGTTAGCAATATTGAAAAATCTTCAAGTAGAAAAGGGGATGGCATTACAAAACCACTCATGACTTCAACGTTGTCATGCAGGAATTCACCTTCAATCTGGAGATTTGTATTCTCTGTGACAGTGACTTCGCCTTCAGGGTTTGTCATGTCTACGTAAAAAGGAATAGAGGACGCCATAAGAAATAATGAAATTGTTTTTCCTTGGTTTAGAGTAGAGTCCAGCATCTTAGCCTTAACGTATTTCACGAAGTCAGGGTCTCACTGTAAATCCAACCTAACACCTACAGGTTTTAGAACAACATTAATAGCTTCAACCAAACACTTACCCCTTAGTAGAACCCATTATCTATTCTAGATTTAATGGTTTTTGTCACCAACTATTGCACTTTATTAATCGTGCGCGCGAAATTGAGCACTTCTATAAGGCCAAGAGGATTGCAGAGAATCGATCGATTTTGTTGCGATTAATGCTATGCATGATTTCCGCTTCGCGCGTTGGGAGCAGTATCCTGTTCTCGGGGAACAATAATCTATTTGCAAGATAATGAATACTTGTTATATACCACTGGCTATATTTCACGAGTCCGAACCTATCCGGGGCATAGAATCCCCAAACCTTTACTAATAGTCCACAAAGGTGACTCTGAGTTAAGGGAAATCTGCAGTGAAATCATGGAGCTAACCAAACTAAATTGGAATACTACAGCCTTCTCGACATAATGCCTATTATACTTGAGTTTTCGAAGAAAGTTGGAAAGGTTTTATCAGAACTTCTGGAAGGTCGCTTGTTGCAGAATCATTACAGATTTTATATGTAAATCAGACAATGATTTTATTAGTGATTATATGTCGCAAGATTTGTGTTCAGATTTTATAGCAATAGCTGAGAGAACATGGAAATTGATTGATTCAAGCGAGAAGACTCACATCAATATATCTGAAGAATCAGTAACGGATCTAAATTTGCTAGAACTTCAAAGTAGACATACATCCTCCGAAATAATAACCAAAAAACATCCTAAGGGACTAGAATCTAAAACTGGAGCAGATTGGGAGTGGTGGCTGGGTTCAAACGGTTCTTGGTTGGGATTGAGAGTCCAAGCAAAGAAGTTGAATTCAAACAATCTAACCTATAGAAACTTGGATAAATGGAATACAAACGGAAGACAGATAGATCTTCTAACTAAAGGTTCACGTTCAAATAGAACACCAATGATTCCACTATATGTTTTCTACAACTACTGGAATCAGACTCAGTTTAGTCCAAAATGGTTGTGTAAAACTTATCCCCCAAATATAGAAATGCTTGGTTGCGGTTTGAGTCATGCCGATTTCATAAAAAGCGTATTAAACAAAAAAAGCCGTAATTTGAAAGATGTCTCGGTTAGTATGTATCCGTGGAGTTGCCTTGTTTGTTGTAAAGGTTATTCCACAGATAATTTCTCTCTGCCTTTCAGAGCATTTCATTTCTTATATGGGACTTTTAGAGATCACATTGATCAGGCAAATTCCAATTCATATGATGAGAGGCGATTCATCATTGAGGAAGCCCCGCCATATGTCTATAAACTAATTGAAGGGGAAGATCTTACGGAAGATGATTGGTTAAATATTGATGTTAGTAGAATACAAATAATCCGTGAATTCAAATAGGGCGAACTAACGCTATTCAAAAGAAAGAACGCGCGAATATATGGTTGATTAACTCTTAAGAACTGAGGATTATTAATTAGGATAATCACTCCGAGGGTGATTCTTTTACCTTGGATGAAAATGAGCTCTTGATTAAGATTTACATTGGCCAGAATATTCGAAATGAAGGTGTTCTTGAGTCTACTTTTTCAATATCGGCTGATGAGCATAATAATCTCGTTAATAAAAAACTGATCTGGGTGAACCATTGGTATTCTCACTATCTATACCTTACAACTTCAAATGGCTCTGAAATTTCCAGATCTTTAATCAATAAACGAATTGAATTCAATAAAGAAAAGATAAAGGATTTTCTGGCAACCTTTTCACCAAGATTAGTTGGGTTTCTAATCAATGATTATCTTGCAAAATCGCTTGACTTTCCCGAAAATATGCCCGAATATATCTCTGAGTCATGGCTTGATCCATGGAAAGCTATTATCTTGAAAGACGCAAGAATATGGTCAAAAAGGACGGATATTCTCTCTAAACTTGAGGAACTAGGTCTCTGTATAAGAACAAAAAATTATGTTTCTACAAGAGGCGGTGAACTTCGAGAATCAAGATACGTTATTCCTCCTGAAATTAGAAAATTGTTGCTTGAAATAACTCCGTCTTATGGTCTTACTGAAGAAGAAAATAGAAATTGTCGGCTCAATTATTTTCTAGTAGAAAATGTATTTTGGTGGTTAGATTGGCCCTCTATCGAAGAGACAAGGAAAAGATACATAGACGAAATGCAAAGACTGAACATAAATGAATCAGATGTAAAAGCGGTCATTGATAAATTGACTAAAGAAGGAATCACTGATCAGTACAATGGTATCACTGTAACAAATGTTGAACCATTTATTATTAAAGATAGAATAAGCTACCAATTTTCTTTAAAAAATCTTCTAATTGAACCAATAGTTACAAATTTATTAGAAGGTAAACCAAAGATAGGAGATGAAAAAGTAGAATCTGAACAATCGCAAATTCTACAACGAGTTATTAGGTTAGTCGAGGCTAAGTACACATTAACACAGAATGCAGGAATCTTTGGCATAGATCTTTTCGATAGCACCCCAGACATTGAAGTGTGTATTACCCGTATGCTGAAGGTTCCAACAACAGATGGAGAACAAAAAGAATTCATCGAGATTCTTTACAATTACATTATAGATCGTTCTAAGGGTTGGTTACTGAAAATAGGCGACCTAAAGAGCGGTGAAACATCATCTATCGAAGAAAGAATAATCAAGAAAGGTAGAAGCATACCTCCCGAATTTGAGGCCGAATTTGAAAAAGCAATCCAAGATCTGCGATTGTTGAACAATTTGAGAAATAAGTTGAGTCATTCAAAAGCAGCGAGAGATTGGGAAGAGATAGGCAATATATATCGAAAACTAATAAACAAACCATTACCTAACAGTAAGAAAGACTATGTGAAAGTGCAGGAGAGTCTTCTAGAGATAATAACCCAAAGTCTAGAATCATTATTTCAGATATTCATGAAACTGAATGATTAGTTCCTTATTCAAAATCGATCGATTCAACATGTTCCAAATACATCCAAATCTTTTCATAGGGACAGAAAACGATTGTTTTCTCAGTCAAATAGATGATTGGGCTGTAATCCATGCCTGCAAGTCGCCTTGTCATCAACAAGCATTAGGTTATAGAGGCAATCTTCCCAATACTCATCCCAATTACCTTGTCTACGAGCATGGAAATTATCTTTTTCTAAACATTATCGATCCTGATAAACCTCTATTCGTGCCACAGTTATTTGTAGCTTCGCTTGATTTTATAGAAAAACACATTTCAAAGCGAAAAACATTGGTCCACTGCAATTCTGGATTATCTCGTGCACCCTCAATAGCACTTCTATACTTAGCAAAACGCGCAAGAGCCATCAATGGAGAAACTTATGAAAGAGCTTTTCAAGATTTCATTAAGATATTTCCCAATTACAGTCCTGGGAGAGGAATAATGGTGTACTTAAACAATCATTGGCATGAGCTAGGATGAACGAAATGCAATAGCGGGTTGGCATTCGGTAGTAAACAGATTTGGAATTAAGCATAAATTAGTTAACATTTGGTTAGCGCGCGCTAAATGAGAAAAAAAATGTTTTATTGAATGTTTTATTCTACTCTTTCTATTTTGTAGAAGACAGGTCTCATTCCGTCTGTGCAACACGTGTATATGAAGTTCCCCCTCTCAATGAAGAATTTACCCTCTAGGCTTAAATGCATCACTTCCTTGAAAATATCATGCCATGCCCAACCGCAGGGCCAATTTTTCGGCATTGACGTGCCTTCAGTCACGTATACTTCACCAACTTTAAATCGTTGACAAACATCTTCAGCCGACGACTTAGGAGCATCTTTACCCCATAACTCTTTAGTCCCCAGCGTTTTCATTACCTTTATCTTAACATTACTTCTTTTAACAGGACTCGTTACACTGCTTTTTTTAGCCATTTCTCATTACCTCAATTATCTACAGATTTTTCCAATGATTTATCGATTTGCTGCGTGTGTAATCGACAGAGAAACAAACACCAAGAAATCTAACGGTTAACCATTAAGACACAGGCTTCCTGCATTCTGTGCAATATATAACTTCAATTCTATTACTTGAACCACAATACCTACAGAATTTCTTGTTTAACAGGTTAGCGTACACACACTAATCAAGTGAGTTACCTATCCCTCCATTATCCTGCTGCTCAATAAGTTCTATCGGGAGGCCATATGTGGTCTTGGGATCTATGAAAACAATCTTCACACCATGAACTCCTACTCTAGGTGGTCCCAGTGCCTCAACCCCTTTCTTCCTTAGAGCTACTATAGCTTCTTCGACATTTTCAACAGGTAAACATACATGTAGGAAGCCTTCTCCCTTCTCAGCAATAAATTTAGCAGTGGAGTTTTCTGGTGTTGTAGGCTGTATTAGTTCAAAAATCTCGTTCCCACCAGAGCTCAGTAAAGCAATTCTTATTTCGCGCTCTTTGACCTCTCGAATAGAGGAAGAACTTAGATCAAAGGCTTCCTTAAACAATTTTATAGCAGCATCAAGATCTTTCACTGCAACCCCGAGATGATGAATCTTCTTAACCATTCTTAGACTCCTCTGTACTGGTTATCTTCAGTAAAATATAATCATCTAACGTGAAGCGTGCGCAAATTCAATATCTTTAGGAAATAATATAAAATTATACAATTACCCGTTCCAATTACTGCTTGCTTCTTTCGGACTTTCTAAGAGAGCTTTCAACGATGTCTTTAAAGGTGGATAATTCATTTCTTGTTGAATACTCGTCTGTCCGGGTGCGTTCATGTAAAAGTCTGAGTATCTCACGCTCTATAGTAGCGTGGTTTACTCCGTACACGTCAACAAGAGCCTTATGAAACAGTGGGTAGCAGCCTGCAACATCCTCTGGCCTCATATTATACTGCGTTTTAAGGATGCGATAAAATTCTTTCTTATCGACATAATTAAAAAAGGATAGTGCCAGATTAACCGATTCGAAAATCGCTCTTTGAACATCCA
>JAUPKU010000149.1 GCA_030837285.1 Thermoproteota archaeon
GTAGTAGGAATCTTGGTAGTTTATATCTCTCTTTTCTTACAGACAGGGAATATTGTTTTATCACAGACAACTGCGTTTGTAACGTGGCTTCTTGGTCACATCTTCTTAGCCCTTAATTTGAAGCAAGAGAAGGTGTCTCTTCTGAAGCAGGGAATTCTCTCCAACCGCTTTGGCACTTTCTGGCTTCTGAGCATGATTGCCCTAACTATCATAATAACTAATGTTACAACTGTTTTTCCTTTCATAAAGACGTCTTCGTTATCTCTTTTAATATGGTCGGAGATTTTATTTATTGTAATTGTTTCGACATTTTGGATTGAAGTTAAAAAACTAGTGATAAATACAATTGGATGAAAAGCAATGTAGTTTGTAAATGGATAGCGCGCGCTTGGCTGTTCCTTCTGGTCGGAGACAAATGCAAGAAATCAACTATTATAATGCATTCGTCACTTTCATGCATCCCGCCTCAAAGTATTTAGGCCCAGGAACGATTGCTTTACTCGCCAGAGACTGTTTCAACAAATTATCCATAATAATATCGCGCCTGCGGATGTAAATGAATTTTTCTTAAAATAAAGTTTCTATTGTCTACAAACTTTTTTGTTTCACCTAGAAATTAATTGAATCGCAATAAATTTAAATTGATTATTAATAGAACGAAGCGCGCTATCAAGCTTATCAAGAAGTACGAATGAGTAGTATGAGAATGAGTAGTATGACTGAGGATTTCTTATGAAAGCAACAGAGTTTATCTATGTCCTTAAATGCCCGATAGTGCCGGTGGTCAATAACGTTGACCCACTAATCTACACAACCGTAAACGTAATTCTTGGTGACGAGATCACGATTATCGATACTGGATTCAACGGATTCTGGAAGACAGGAGTCTTACCATTCCTCAAGAGGATGAAACGTGACCCCAACGACGTATCCCTCATCCTCCACACCCACAGCCACTTCGATCACGTCGACGGCGATGATGAAATTCTGGAAGCCACAGGCGCAAAAGTAGCAATATCGGAAGTTGGCGCTGATATGTTAGAGAATCCAGAGAAAGAGCAAGAGCGGCTCCTCTCGCTCTTTGATCACCTTCTCTCCAAGAGGGAGCAGGAGGCCGTGAGGAGCCGGCCTCGCAGACAGCCAAAGCCGCGTCACGTGGATCGCCGACTGAAGACCGGTGATGTTGTGGATCTTGGGCCCTTCAGTCTAGAATGCTTTCCGCTCCGCGGCCACTCCGCATGCAGTCTCGGCTTGTATGACCGTGATGAGGAGATAATGTTCACGGGAGATGCTCTGTTCGGAAGAGGAGCGATCAGAGATACATTTGTTATAACGATGGCCAGCGATATCCATGGTTTCTATGAGTCCTTGGCGATGCTAAAAGATATGAGCATCAGGATGATTCTTCCCGCCCACAACTACCTCCCCTATGCAAAGGCCATACTACGAGACGAAGAGGCAAGAGGCATGATTGAGCATACGCTCTCTATCAACCTCGAAATCAGAGAGATGATTCTCAGGTTGCTGAGGACTTATCGCAGGCTATTGGGCGCGGCGGAGATGTCAAGCCTTATTGTTCCACGTCTCGGACCCGGCTACATTATTCCTCCTCCTGAGCCTAACAGAGTTGTCCTTGCCCACCTTGACGCCTTGATACAAGAGAATATGATAGAGCGTATCGAGAAGGAGGACTCGATCCTCTTCAGATTGAAACGCTAGCACAGCATGATCCGGACACTGCGGCGTGCTACGTTAAGTTAGAATCAGAATATTTTGTGGTATGGATGAGAAAGAGGGTAAGTTAGAGGATAATTCCTGTACTTTATTCTTCAAGCGAGTATTCTTGTCTTCTTTTTCCGCGGCAAACACCGTTTTGGAGGTTAGTCGTATGAAACTGGGTTGTGTGTCATAGGTTCATTTGGGAATAGCGCAAGAATTTCGATTGATCGAGTGAATCTTAGATGGAAAAGGAAACGATGCAAGATTTCCTAGAGAGCCTGACTGGTGCAAGTGTCAGGGAAATAGAGGAATATGCTTCTGAGATTACATCGAACAGGGAGTTCCATAGTCATTTAGAAGAGAATCTGAACAAGCGTTCGCGCTATTGTGGTTCTTGGTATCCAAGTATCGGCACAGGATTGGGTACTGTATTGTATGTTTTATGCAGACAGTTGAAACCCTATGTAGTTGTGGAAACAGGAGTAGCGGGAGGTATGTCCTCATCTTATATACTATGTGCGCTGGAAGAAAACAAGTACGGCAGACTTTACTCTATCGATGTTCCTTGGGAAGAGACTTTCTTATTCGAGACGCTATTTGGGGTCTGAACGATCAGAACGTTCGGTGTCGAGTGGGCAAGCTAGTGGCTGGCTAATTCCCGATTATTTGAGGCAACGATGGGAATTGACACTGGGAAGAAGCGCTAAGGAATTGCCGGTTCTTCTTGGAAAGTTGGTTACGATAGATATATTCTTGCATGATAGTGAGCATTCTTATCGAAACATGCTATTTGAATATCGAACAGCTTGGGCGCATTTAAAGAGTGGAGGGCTGCTATTATTACATAACATTGAAACAAGTGATGCCTTCTCTGACTTTTCCGAAAACTTTAAAGCAAAAGCTTTTACGCTGGGCAGTATGGGTGGGGTAGTCAAGCCTTTGGGATAGCGTGCGCAAAAAGGAGGTACAGAAATGAGGATAGAGAAAGCTATCAATTTTGTTGATAAAACCCATCAAGGACAACTACGAAAAGGCGTGCGCTAGCTGTGTCCTATTTATTTCGGTTCAGTTGTCTGATTCACATTTTGTTCTACGGAGTTCGATAGATTCAGGTGATACCACAGTGTGCACATTATAGTACGGGCGTTAGTCATTTAGTCTTGGTTTGCAGATGACTTCTCTGATCTTGATATCGAAGAACGTGTGAGTGTTAGTAGGTTTTAGGACAAGAGCAGTATCTGCTCCGCCGCCAGTTCCACCTATTCCAATGGCTTCTTCATCTGTTCGAATGAGTCCCGCGTCAACCGCCATGCAAGTCACTTCGCAACAGACTTTGGTGCCCTGTCCGAAGAGACGGAGGACATTAGCTATGATCTCATCGATCTGAATTGTATTGAATTTCCTGTTCACGGCTCTACCTAGAGTGCCAAAGGAATGAGCAGCTTGGACGATTTTTCCGCCACGATCCTCTATTATCTTGCGGTTCTCCTGGGATAGACTATGGACATTGGGTTCCCTCATTCCAATAACGCCCGCAACTACAACCAAGTTATATCCTTCAAAGACTACTGATGCTTTGACACCCACAGAACCAGTGGATGAGGCCACAACAATATTCTTGATTCTCAGTTGCTCAGCTCTTTGCTTCACTAATCCTAGAGTCAAGTCAGTATTTGTGCGACCTGGTTTCTCGAAATAGGTGACTTTGGTCTCAATATTCGACATTTCAAATTCCCAAACCATTCATTTTTCTGTCTGAATAGACATATTCGTCCCATAAAGCTTTCGATTTATGAGGCGCGAGTGTAGTTATGATAAATTTAAATCTAGAAGTGAAATAGAAAACCAGAATTTATGGTACCCAAAATAAGCATGATTTCAACTTTTTTTTGGAAAAAGGAGCTTGGTAGGGGCGGAAAGATACATGTTCCCATTTAATTTTATAAAATTAGTACAAAAACTACTCTGGAATTGCTATGATATTGCTTAATTTGTGCTAATTTAGCGCACGTTTATGCGCGTAATTACTTTAATAGAAGAATCTTCCGATACATTAAGTCTGATTTTGTCAGATTTTTCATCCGGCAGCTAGCGCGTGCTTATCCTCCGTCCATGAAGGGCATAATCACTACGTTATCATCATTTGCTAGTGTGGTGTTCAAGCCTTTTAGAAAAGCTATGTTCTTTCCATTAACCAGAATTGCCAGATCAGCACCGTCTATCCTAAACTCGCCCAGGTATCCAGGAGCCATTTCTCTTTTTTTCTGAATGCTATTGAGGAGGCTACGAACAGTTTCTTCCTCCTCAAGTTCTATGACTTGCTCTTTTCCGTAGATCTTGGCCATTTCACCGTAGATATGAATGCTGACTTTCATATCGCTTAAACACCATGGATAGTGGAAGAGTGTTTAGCTTCGGAGCCTCTTTACGCTATGTTCTAAGTCAGCTAGATTCAGTTTGGTCAGTGTCTCTGTTGTGGGGATGCCTCTTTCGTCCCAGCCCAGAGTCTCGAAGTATGCGGCTCTTCGTTTTCTCACGAGATCCTTGTCTGTTGTCTTGTCTTTGTATGGGCCGCTGGGAAGTGGTTCGTAGAATCTCTGAGGGTTTTCGTCGTCTTTTAATGGTTCCCAAATTATGTCTGGTCCTCCCAATAGCAGCAGAGTTCTTTGGAGGGTTACGATTCTGGGACCGTTTGTTCTTCTCCAGCTCTCAATCGTTATTGGAAATCCGGTGATCGCCTTCAGATAGTCAAACATCAGGTTCTGGGGTGTTGGACAGAAGTTGCATACAACCGCTGAGTCAGTGAATACTGATCCTGACAACTCGTTATATCCGTCTGATGCGACGCTGGTGTGATCTCCGCCTTGAACACTGACGGCATAGCTAATGTTGTGGGCTATGAAGTCAGCGTCACTTCTTGTTCCATGAGCGCCTACTTCTATGCCCTTGACATGAATTGCGTATTTGAGACAATCCACGCCCTTCATTTCACTTATCTTCTTAGCTGCCCGGTAAGTTCCTTCTGCAAGAATGTCCCCAATACCTTGACGGTATGCTATCATCTTAGCTAGCTTCTCGAATCCTTCAACGTCTCCCCACTTCAGCGGGAAACCAATGTCCTCTTCAGAGAGTATCCCTCTCTGATAGAGCTCTGCTGCGAAGCCAATGGCGTTTGGAGCCCCTATTCCGGTGTGACCTAGATTGTCGATGAGCGCGCTCAGGTGGATACTAACTGCGGGGTCATATATGTCAAAGTTTGTCCCGCAATAGGCTTCAAGTTCATAGTCCGGATTATCAGTAATGTCTCCTTTCCATCTTCCACTATTGATGCAGGCTAGCTTCATACAGCTTGTTGTGCAGTTGAAGTCCGCCCAATACTTTTTGACCCAGAATTGTGTCTCAAACATGGGGCCTCCGAAACTCTTCTTGTCATGCCACTCTTCTTGCCAGTTCCTGACAGGTTCGGAGCTCATTGTATTCCCCGTGTCGAAGCCGCCGTAGCCGGTTCCCTGACGTCTGAAGCTATCTCTTGATATGAGGTATTCATGAGCACTCTTCCACAGAAGCTTCACAGCTTCTGGAGCATAGACTTCTGGAAGAGGACCTCTGCCCTTGGCTACTATGGCTTTGAGGTTCTTTGAGCCCATAACGGATCCGTAACCACCGTACCCGCACGCGTGACAGAGCTTCGTCATAACCGCTGCGTTACGAACCATGTTCTCTCCAGCCGGTCCGATATACATTATTCCTGGTTCCTTCCAGAGACCCACATTGGGCTTGCGTCCAAGCAATGCAATCGTGATTTCCTTGTTGAGAATCTTGATTGTCTCCTCACCCATCTTGCCCCACAGGTGCGAGGCATCATTGATTTGGCAGCCCTCTTCAGTAATGAAGAGATAGACGGGTTTGATTGCTCTCCCTGTTATTGCTATACCATCATAACCTGCTGTTCGGAGCTCATGTGCGAATTCGGTGCTCGCTGTAGATCCGACAACCCCATTGCTTACAGGTGATTTTCCAGTTACGCAGACTCTGCCTCCCGGATAAATCCCAGTCATCGGGCCAGTCAATACCAGCAGTATGTTTTCCGGCCCCAGTGGATCTATTGTACTCCACCTTTCGCCTATCCTATCCCACAGAATCTTAACTCCTAGTCCTCGCCCACCCAAGTACTCCTGCAAAACAGACTCGGGCACGTTGATGTCTGTTGTCTTCTCTTTTGCTAAGTCGACTTCCAGGTATTTCCCGGCATATCCTCGAGGCATTAATCAATCAACTCCTTGCCTTTTTCTCCGAAAATCTTTGAAGCCAGATACCGAGCCACATCGATTGGATTGCGAGCAAATAGCTTCCGATTGGTATTCATTCTCTCGTGGACCAGTCGAAGAGCGTTATAGTCCGCTTCTCTGCAGACCTTAACACACTCGGGATTTCCTCCACACAAATCACAGATCGTGGCCTTGTTATCTCGTGGATGTAAGAAAGGAACAGTCCCAGGACAGGCCTTGATGCATAGACCACAACTAGTACATTTTTCCCTGTCCACTACAACTGCAGTTGTATTCTTGTCAATTGAGAGAGCTTTAAATGGACAGCTAGTAACACAAGGATAATTGTCACATTGGGCACATAGGTGCGGCACCTCGAGGCCTGGAAAAGGCATGAAAACTCTTATGCGACTTGCTTCAGGCCACATCCAATTCTCGTGAGCCATACTACAAGCGAGTTCGCAGCGTCTACAACCTGTACATTTTTCGTAATCTCTAACAATCCAAATTGATGAACTCATTTTTCTCCCTAGTGAGACACTTTGCTTCGTTACTCTTGGGAAGTTAATCATCAAGAAACTTAAAATCGTTTTGAATTTAGTGCGCGCTTCGAGATTCGAATCAACCGATCTCTCATGCGCGTCCTATGTGTTATTTTTAGTTGCGAGATGGACGCATTCTAAGTTTTTGCCTCTTGAGAGTTCAAGGACACATCCGTTATCGGATATACAATCGGACCTGCCTGTGTCACCTGATTTCCAGCGATTCACTAAATTAGGTTCCCGAATAAGGGGGCGACAGAGGCCAACGTAGTCGGCAATACCATCGCGCACGATTTGTTCAGCCACATCATATGACAAGATCCCTCCCGTGAGAATGATGGGAACACTTACCTTCTGTTTGAGTAGCTTTGCGACGTCCCGATAGTATCCCTCGTCTTGGATGATCCTGTGTGCCGTTCTGTTGTAGTCTCCTAAAATGAGCCAGCCCCAACCTGTACCCCCACTCAGTTCTATGGCATCTATTCCCGCCTTGGAGTATATAGACGCGGCTTGCACCGCTTCATCAGTCGAGATGCCGCCATCTAGGAAGTCGGTGACATTCATCTTGATCATGACTGGATAGTTTTCGCCTACTTCTTTCCGTACTTGTTCATAGGTTTCGATCACGATGCGTGCACGATTCTCGACGCTTCCACCGTACTCATCCGTCCTCTTATTGAAGAACGGGGATAAAAATTGGCTAAATAGGTAGCCGTGGGCTCCGTGGAGTTGGACGCCATCGAATCCCGCCTTCTTGGCTCGAATTGCTGCTTGTCGAAAACCTTCGACTATCCCACTGATATCGTCTTGCGTCATAGCACGACATCTAGGAAACGATCCCATCTTCCCCACTGTCGCCGGGATCGCCGATGGTCCCATAGCCTTAACACCTGTGAGTCCCTTAGCGCTGAAAGCACCTCCATGAACGACCTGCGCTACGATTCTGGTATCAGCTTCGTGAACCGCTTTGACCATTTGCGTAAGCCCTGGCAACAGCGCATCACTATAGATGCCTAGTTGCCGCGTGCGTGCTTGTCCATCTTTTAGGACGTATGCGTAGCCTGTTATGATAAGCCCGACGCCTCCTTTAGCTTGATTCACTATAAATCTGATCTCCCTGGGTGTGACGGTTCCATCGTCACCAGCCATACCAGTGTATGTTGCAGAGCGGATGAACCGGTTAGGAATCGTCAGATTCTTTATTCTAGTCGTCTCAAAGAGCTTGGACATAGAAAGGAACTATTTTTGATAATACTTATTAAATTATTAGGCCTACGTAGCATACCCAATTTGTGTGTGAGGAGAAGTTTGTGGGGGCGGGGAACTCCATGTTCCCGTTTAATTTTATCAAATTATTATAAAAATTGCTCTAAATTTACTATAAAATTGCCTGATTTATGCTAGTAGAGCGCGTGCTGAGATAGAAATTTGGGCATTATAAAAAATTTAAATCCCCAAACCCAAAACAACGACGAACGGAGTCAGTCGGTTAGAATCATACAGCATACTCTTCTCTTTCTTCTCATGCTTGATGATTTTGACTAAACGATAGAAAATAGAATGATACATCTTAGCGTGCGCTTACCCCTATTTTGGTTTAGTGTTTTAATCTGAAGAAGATTGACTCCTCCTTCTCAACAAGCTCTACTCTATTCTCTTTTATTAGGGCATCAAGGTGGGAAAGAACTACATCGTCAGGTCCAGGATTGGGAATAATATAGCCGGGTCCAAGTCTGGGGATGATAAAGCTTGACATCTCCGCTGCACCTAATGGTCTGGGATATGTTCTGAGCAGCATAAGTATCATTTCTCTAACTTCATTGTTGATGGAGACTGTTTGCTCAATCATATCTTTAACTTCCCGATCTCTAAGAATAGGCTTTCTATCATACGGCAGGTAATTATGCGATGGAATGAGCATTATAATGCTCATCTCGCTTAGCATCGCCATGGACTCATAAAAGCCGTGGATGTTGTTTTCCCTCATGTAGACGAAGGTGTCTCTGATTGCTCCTCGCCCGAACAAAGCGTCTCCTGAGAAGAGGATTTCCTCATCCCGATCGTAGAAGCCGAGTTGGTCAAACTCGTGACCGTGGAGCATAATGCACTCTAAACTAAGAGGACCGAGGTCCAAGACTTCATTGTTCTTTAATCGGCGATCCACGTGGTGTGTTATTAGTTGTCGGCGAAATGCACGCTCTCTACGCGCTTCCTGCTCTTTCTTGGAGAGGATGTGAGCAAAGACTGCTAGGTGCCGCTCCCGATCTTTCCCTGGGTTTTCTAAGGCCTCAGCACCAGCTTCGGATATCGCCACTTTGGCACCTGTGGCTTCCCGAATTTCCTCGTCTGAACCGATGTGGTCGCCGTTGCTGTGTGTGTGAATTATCAAGGAGACATCGTGAGGATCACGGTTGACCCTCTTCAGGAAGGGGATGATCTTCGACTTCCAGAATCCTGCATATGCTGAGTCGATTATAGTTATCTCATCACCGAGAATTACACTCACGCTAGTCCAGACCAGTGGGTCAACACTGTTGTTCCCTGGACATGGGGTTTTTAGGACATGTATAAATTTGGTTGCTTTCATTTTTAACAATCAGTTCTACTTGATTTGTAGCACACGCTATATATGTGATTATAAAGAATTAACATTTGTCTAGGCACACGCTGAATGGGTGTAGTCTGTTCCAAATTCTCTGGCAAGCTCCAATCTGGACTCATTAATATCTGTAACAATGACCGTTGCTCCAGTCCATTTGGCCACTCTAGTCTGTATCAAACCCATTAGTGCGCGCTTATATTCTCTAAATAATTAAATATTCCAAATTGTAGTCTACAATATGCCTGTTTTCTCAAAATCTGCTTAATCAAAAGCGAGCGCATCTTTAAAGAGAGTTTTCTTTAGGGCGTACACGCATAGCTTGTGCTTAACTAAGAAACTGCAATTTGTGTTAATTTGTACAATAATCCTTATCTGTGAAGTTCAGATTTATTTGGTGGGTTAAAAAAATCTATGAAGATAATAGAGAAGAAGGCTTTTCAAGTAGAAAAAAGAACAAGCGGAATGTTCACAGGTACAATAGATATGATTAGTCTTATAAACAAAGATATGGGCTCTAAAGATCTCCAAATAATCAATGTAATTTTTCCACCAGGGGTTAAGAGTAACTTCCATTTTCATGACCATGATCAGGTACTCTATGCTTTAGAAGGAAACGGTTTTTTTACAACAGATAATGAAGAAAGAAAGGTTACAAAAGGTGATATTGTCCTAATACCCGGCGGTGAAAAACATTCACATGGTGCTACAGAAGACTCTGCTTTTTCAATGCTCAACATTTTAGTAGCCGACACCAAAACAACACGTATTCAATAGAGCATCAGTATTGGAATGTCCTGTTAGTCTTGACTATGTAACGCGCGCAGTGCATAAGATATTTGTAAGTGTTTTTTTAAGGGTTTGGAGGATAAACTTAAATCTAGAAGTGAAATAAAGAGCCTAGATTTAAGGTCTATAACTCTTAATAAGCATAATTTCAACCTATTTTAGCTAAAAGAGCTTGGTGGGGGCGGGAAGCTACATATTTCCGTTTAATTTTACCAAAATATTATAAATCTTGCCTGAAGTTTATCTTAATATTGCTTGATTACTGCCAATTCTCTGCTTTTTCACATATATCAATAAGAGGTTTCTTGGTTTTCATACTAAGCGGATTTCCGCGCATTCAAAAGTCTGAGAAACACTACTGCATAACATCATGCTTATCAAATATGTCTCTCGACATTAGTTTGGAATTAAGTTTCGGAGCATGTGAAGATTAAATGCTTTTTCCATTTAGCCACTTGACTCCGGTAGCTTCAGACAAGTCTTTTTTCAGAGCAACAAGGTCTTCTATTCCCAGCTTTCGAATATCATCTTTTCCAACAATCCTCGCTAGGTTTGCAACTTCTTCATTTGAAACATTCATGAAATTGGTCAGCCTACGAACTCCCTCGTCAACATCTAGTCGGTTAAGCAAAACAGTGTCGTTTGTAGTTACTCCGGTTGGGCAATGTCCAGTGTGACAGATTCTATATTGCTGGCAATTTATGGCTATTAAAACGGAAGTCCCAATGTAGACTGCATCTGCTCCAAGGGCAAGACACTTTGCGAAATCGGCTGATGTCCTCAATCCTCCTCCAACTATCAAGCTTGTTTTATTCCTTACACCAATTTTCTTCAAATGTTTGTTAGCTCTTGGGAGAGCGGCTATAATAGGGATTCCAACATTCTCTCTGACGAAGGATTCAGTTGCACCTGTTCCTCCGCCAAAGCCATCAAGTGAAATGAAGTCTACACCACTGTCAGCTAAAATCTCGATATCATTCTCGACATTTCCACAACCTATCTTAGCTCCAATTGGAACCCCATCAGTTAACTCCCTCAACCATCTTATTTTTTCTTTAAGCTCACTCTCGTTTCTTATATCAGGGTGATGTGCGGGAGAATAAGCGTCCTCCCCCTCTTTAAGCCCCATCAACTTTGCTACTTCCGTTGACATTTTTTCTGCAGGCAACAGACTCCCCCATCCAGGATATGCTCCTTGCCCAAACCTAATTTCTATAGCCGAACTATTCCTTAGAATTTCTTGGGTAGTTCCAAACCTCCCCGTAGAATACTGCATAATAAGATGCTGGGATGCGATATCAATCTCTTCTGGCAGGACGATATCCTCACCCGAGTTCAATCCAAGCTTTAACTTCGAGGCGACTTGCGCAAGAACCAGCCGCACATTTTTGGATACTGTCCCGTAACTCATTCCACTGAATATAATAGGCGAAGAAACTTTCAGGGGCCTTTTCGCTTCAGATCCAATTACAACTTCCGTGTTCACCTTTTCGCTTCTATTGAGAGGAATCTTGAAAATTTGAGCTGGAACAAAATGGAGGTCGTCAAGAGAAAACGGCATTTTCTTAAGGGAACTCATAGAACACAGTATGCTTATCCCTTTGTCTGCTACATCA
>JAUPKU010000150.1 GCA_030837285.1 Thermoproteota archaeon
ACATCTGAAGGAAATGATAAAGAGGGGTATTCAACACCGAGGTTTATCCTTAATAGTTGTCCAACAGCCTTGCCCAAGCTACAACGACATTAACACAAGAGAGTGGTATAATGGCGAAGACCGAATAGACCCAACGACAAAGAAGTTCATCTCTAGACTTTATAGTCTGGAAGAGACAGGATACAGTGGTGTCGTCCATAATCAAGAAGAGGCTCTTCCGAAGTACATTGCTGCTATAACCAGAGCTCAAGAATGGGGTGACAGGATTCCTATAGGAGTTTTCTACCAGAATGAGCTTGTCTCAACATACTCTGAGCGGATAAGCCAAGGAATACCCAATTACCTCAAGAATCCCCCTGCTAAACAGATAATAAGCGACGAAGAAGGCAAGCCCGCCACCAGCATCAAAAAAATACTCGAAGAACTCAAGGTAACAGGATAAATACAATCTCTATGTTATGAGGATAAGCTTAATCATCTAATTGTCAGGTAACCTGCATTCTTCCAAGCGGTCATTCCGCCCAACACATTGTACACTTCGAAGTAACCTTCTCTCCTTAAAATGCTAGCTCCAATACTAGAACGATTTCCAATACTGCAAATCACGGCGATAGGCTCATCCTTCGAAAATTCTTTAATATGCTCCGGTAAATGACCAACATAGATGTGAATGGCTCCTTCGATATGTCCTTCTTCCCATTCTTCCTCTGTCCTAACATCGAGCACCACCATCCTTCCACCCTCGCTCAATCGCCCCTTAAACTGCTGAACAGTCAACAAACCGAGGTGTTCTAAAGGCAAAGCCCTACCATACCATCTACTCAATCCACCTCCTAGATAACCTTCAACCTGATCATATCCAAGTCTAACTAGATAGCGGAATGCCTGGTCTAAATGCTCTTTTTCCTCCAGTATAAGTAGAATAGACTTATCATATGGTAAAAACCACCCTGTGAAAGATGGAATCCCTTTCAGCCATATGCTATATGAGCCTTTAACATGGGCTCCTCCAAAGGCTAAAGGACTACGGGTGTCAAGAACCAGTGCTCCAGACTTCATCTTCATTTCAAATTCTCTGGTGGAAAGAGGAGAGATGGTCTTTGATTTGCTAAGGAAAGGAGGTCCTTCGAGATTATATCGTTCCATCGTCTTGAAGTATGGAGGCGTCTCGAGGAGTTCTGAAATCTTAGTCTGCACAAAGTCCTTCTTATCTTTCTGTAGTGCTGGATTATTGAGTTGCTCTAGTCCAATAGTACTCTGCTCTCGGTCGCTAATCGCTCGACCGCAGATGGAACCTCCGCTGTGGGCCGGACAGATAATCACACCCTCACCTAGAGGAAGAAGCTTCTTAAAGATGCTATCATATAGTTTCCCAGACATCAACTCGGCTTTCTCAGGACCTGAAAGATCCGTACGGCCTACTTCTCCTACAAATAGAGTGTCTCCAGTGAAAACGAGAAAAGGCTTCTCTCCATCGTCTATGTTTGATAGAGCATAAGACATACTCTCAGGGGTATGTCCTGGAGTTTGAAGGGCTGTTAACCTCAGTGCTCCAAAGCTGAAGTTTTGTCCATCGGCAGCCCCCTCTCCATATTTGAAGTCAAGACCTGATCCGTGGAAGATACTAGCTCCGGTGAGCTTTGCAAGCTCCAAGGATCCGATGACGTAGTCCTCATTTCGATGAGTCTCAAAGATGAATTTGATTTTAGATTCTTCCTTCTTTGCTAAGTCAAGATATACTTCACAGTCACGACGCGGATCAATCACTGCAGCTTGACCTTCTGAGCTTGCGAAATAAGATATGTGCTCAAGGCCTTCTGACTTTACTCTTTCAAACCTCATCTTTCTCCCCGTCTCATAGTATTGAAATTTGAGAATGTAAATCACTAGGCTGGAACAATTGGCTATATTCATTTAAAGACATGTACCTGATAACTATATGTGATTGTGAGCAAACAGCAACAACCGCTTTTTAGAAACGCTGCCCATATAGTTAGAATAAACATAAGAACCATCCTAGCAAAGTCAATCAGAATGTAATTGAAAGGTATTAGTATAGATGACTACCGAATCTAAGAAAACGATTTTTCTTATACCTGGCGCATCTCCAAAAGCAGCAAGGATATTTTTCGATGCGATCAATACGAGCCTAAAACCCGAGTTTGAAATTATTGAACTGGAGCGGGCAGATGAGCGAGATCTACTATCAAGGGTAAAGAATGTCAAGCTAAAAATTCTAGTTGGAAAGAGTGCTGGCGGAAGAATTGCGGTAAATTATCAGTTTGAGAACAAAGATGCCCAAGCCCTTGTACTACTAGCACCAGGAACAAGGTCTGACAACCGCCTCAGTCAAATCCAAGTTCCCATACTAATTGTTCATGGAACAAAAGACAATGTTATACCCCTTGAGAACTCTAGAAAGATCGCGAAACTCTTTAAAAATTGTAAGCTAGTTGAAATCCCTGGCATTGGCCACAGCTTCGAAGGAAAAGAATCAGAAATTGCAGAAATTATTAAAGAATGGATAATCTCACTTCATTAATAGTATATGCATAGAAGTTTATGAGACATATTTGTAAAACATTATATCAACTATTCTTATATCTCATTTTATTTGAACATCTGCTAATGCTAAATTTCATTTTACTCATTTAATTCATCTATAAGGTCTTAACGTTCATGTTTAATTTTTGGATTCATGTTTCCGAAATTATTAATGGGAGT
>JAUPKU010000151.1 GCA_030837285.1 Thermoproteota archaeon
AAAGATTCTTTCGTGTGTCGCGAATAGTACGCTCAATAACCTCAAGCTGATGGAGACGTTCTTCTCGAATTCTCGTGAGACCCCTCAAACTTGCAGTTCCAGCTTCTACCTCCATCTTAAACTTAGCCATGTTGGCCATTACTTCGCCAAGAGTTCTCTGAATGCTAACCAGACGAACGTTTCCTTTATCAGCTATTTCCTCATCGAATTTCCTTCTCTCAGACTCGACGTTATCTCTCTCTGATTGAAGCTGACTCTGCTGTTTCTTGAGACTCTCAACCGTGATGGATTTTTGCTGAAGTCTATTAAGAAGGTCAGTCCTCTCAATATCAAGAATTGAGAGTCTGTGTGAACAGAGAATGGCTTGGAACTGCTTTATCTCTTTTTGAATGAAATTATAGCGAAGGGCATCGTTTCTCTCTTCTTCAAGACTTTCCATTCTAGTCTGGACATCACCAATCCTAGCCGAAGCAATTCTGAAGTTTGTCTCAGCTTGTTGCAATTGAATCTGGGCTTCAGTCTTCTTAGCATCATATTCAGCTATACCAATTAGACCTTCGATAAGCTTCCTCCTTTCTTCTGGAGTGAGATCAGCAAGTCTAGTGATAGTTCCTTGCATTATTATATTATAACCCGACGAAGAGAGGTTGGCAATACTCAGAATATCAACTAGCTGACTTCTGGACGCCTGTTTCCCATTCAGGAAATATTCACTTCCCCCAGTTCGATCAACTCTTCTAGACACAGTTACACTATCGACATCTAGTGGTATCTGCCTATCAGAGTTGTCTAACTGAACACTCACATAAGCCATCCTAGCAGCTTCACTGGAGCCACTTTGGCCACCATCAAAAATCACATCCGACATCTTGTCAGCCCTAAGAGAGCGAGCGCTTAGGTCTCCTAGAACGAAGCGAACAGCATCAAGAATATTACTTTTGCCACTTCCGTTGGGGCCGGTAATTACGGTTAAGCCTCTGTTGAGGGGAATGCCCACCTTCTTATTGCCGAAGGTTTTGAATCCTCGCATCTCAATGTGCTTGATAAACACCAATGATTTAGATACCTCCAAAGTAATTCAACTTGGAGATTGAAGCAAAAAATACTATAGCTTCATTAGTGAAGGCAGTTATTTCCGAGTTAACAATTTTTATTAGCGGTGACACTATCTCAGTGCATTGTGGGGAGGACAAAAACGTTCTACCACCGTATAGTCAAATCAATTAAACGCTCTTTTTAAGTTTTTAACTACCAAATACGTCTTTCTAATTATGTGGAAGCCACATAACTTACCTAATTAAAATAGGATATGAAGTACTTAATACTTTACAAAAGGATTTGATGCTTTGAATCGACTTGAGAAACTTAAAGACGCCATAAAAAAGGCGAATATTAACGGTTACTTAACTACAAATGTAAAGAGTATCTATTATCTTACAGGCTTCATGGATATCTCTGAGGCAACCCTATTTCTAATCACACCTGTAAACGGAGATGCCATCCTCCTAGTTCAACCTTTAAGTTATGACGCAGCAAACGAGAAGGCAGAGGGCTGCACTGTGAAGAACATCGGCTTCAGAGGAAAAATCTTGAACAAGATTGTCAATGAAATAAGAAGATCCCAAATGAAAAGTGTAGTATTTGATAGCCTCTCCACATCAATGTACCTGAAGCTTGTTCAAGAAATGAAGGAAGTTGAGTTTAAACAGGATCAAGACATTCTTATGTCACTTAGGAGGCAAAAGGATGAGCGAGAAATCGCCTTCCTAATAGAGGCTGCAAAGTTGGCGGATTTCGGAGCTGAAGCAGGAATGGAAGCTATTAAACCTAGAATTCATGAATACGAAGTCGCCGCTGAAATCGAGTATGCAATGAGAAGACGAGGCTCTGAAGGAGTAGCATTTGAGACTGTAGTAGCATCAGGTCCTAGATCTGCCTACCCTCATGGTGTATGCTCTGATAGAATCATAAATGAAGGCGAACTTGTTGTTCTCGACTTAGGTGCCACCTACTTGGGTTATCGTTCTGATATTACAAGGACTGCTGTTGTTGGAAAACCAACGATTAGACAGAAAAAGATCTTTGACGTTGTCTTGAAAGCCCAAGAAGAAGCATTTAAATCAATTCATGCAAAGGTCAGGGCAAGCGATGTTGATGGAGTTGCTAGAAAAATTATTACAAACGAGGGTTTTAGCGATTTCTTTATTCATAGCTTAGGCCACGGGGTTGGGCTTGATATCCATGAGGCTCCTACATTATCGCCTAAGAGTAAGGAGATTCTGTTAGAAGGAGATGTTGTAACAGATGAACCGGGAATATATATTCCTGGTTTCGGTGGAGTTAGGATTGAGGACACGGTGCTCATTCATAAGAATCATGGCGAAAAGCTGACTAAAACTCCTTATTCTTTCTAGAAGTCTTATGTTCCGAACCTGCGGTCGCGTTGCTGATACGTCCTAATGGCTCTCCATAAGTCTATTCGCCTGAAATCAGGCCAGAAAACATCTATGAAGCATAACTCGCTGTATGCTCCCTGCCATAGGAGAAAACCGCTTAACCGTTCTTCACCAGAAGTGCGTATAATTATATCTGGGTCAGAATTTGGTAGATGAGAAGTGTAAAGATGGTTCTCTATAACCTTCTCATCTATCTCGTTTACGGCTAATTTTCCAACTTTTATTTCTTCTGCTATCTTCTTTGTAGCATCAACTATTTCGGCTCTTCCACCGTATGCCACTGCCATATTAAGATAGTGTTGATTATAATTCTTTGTAGCTTCTTCTACCTTTCTAATTATTTCCTGAGTGTGTTCTGGAATAAGGTTGATTCGCCCTATTACTTTAATTTGTACTTGATACTTGTGAGTCCGTTCATCGGACAGAACACTTTTCAGCTTTTCATCAAGAAGATTCATTATTTCTTCTATTTCGTCACTTGACCTGTCAAAATTTTCTGTGGAAAAAATGTATAGAGTTATGGTTTTAACTCCTAGTTGAAGACACCAATCTAGCAGTTCTTCAGCTTTATCCGCACCATGTTCATGTCCTATCCATGATGGAATAGAATGATCTGAAGCCCATCGCCGATTTCCATCTAAGATGACACCTATGTGCTCAGGTTTGGAGCCGTCTTTGATTTGATACCATAACATTTTCTCGTAGAGCTTGTAGACAATTCTGTTGTAGAGAATTCTTCTTGCTAGAAATGATAGATATCTTCGTAAATTCAATCACTCGCCTCGTTTAGTGAATGACAAGTCTGCACTTCTCTTTTTCATTGGAAAGAATCATGACTTCGATTTAAGAATTATTAACCGTCTTTCTCATCCAATTTTTAAACAATATACTTTATTCTTCACTTGCTGACTCATTTCTTCTGAAATATTGGCCGTAATTTTTTGATACTTTCATTGTGACAAGAATAACAGCGACCGTTGTGGATATGCCTAAACCGATTACTAGAATGAGGCTTTGAATATATTCGTAAGGAGGAGGAGTCATAGGAAGCAGAAGTATAACCGAAGCTGTTAATGCGATCTGCCGCATCCATATAGCAGCTACTATGCCAACTAGCGTCCACCATATTCTTGAATCGCGCATAAAGTAGAAGTAGATGCCGAGACCGATTAAGAAGATACATCCTGCCGTGACCATCAGATCTGTAGCAGATCCCAGGATATGACCAACTACCTTGGGTAACATCGATGTCCACAGTTCTGGATTGCCAATAGAATCAATAAGATTCCCGTAAGTGAGATATAGGTCAAGACCAATGATTATAAGAGCAATAACTGTTGTGAACAGTCTTATAAGATTAGGCGGGCTTGGAAAGACTAATTCGATAAACTTTTTGTCAAGGTTGAATCCTTTCACTAGAAAAACTCCTCCTATAAATAGGAGGGAAAATATTCCAGCGTGTATTAGCTGCTCAAAATACCAGAGAAGAGAGAGGATAATAAAGAGTATACCAGGTACTCCAAGAGCCCAGCGTGCATAGTATGGGTCTTCCACAAGCCTCTTTAAGTATCTATAGAATAGAGCCCAACTCTCTTCAATTGCTTCGCTATGTCTAACCACGATTCTTCTAATAGACATTATGGGAACTCGCGATTGAACAAGGGGGATAACTTCTTGGTCGCTGAAGCCGTCAGTCACCAAGACAACGTTATTCGCCGGAAAACTGTTTAATACCTCAATCAATTGGTCTCTGAGCTGTTTATCAGCTTTCACTCCGCCTAATTCTGAACCGGTAATTGTGGCTACTTGGTACTCTTCGTCCCCTGATTCAGAGGAGAGGGAGTCATAGGTTCTTACAGCCCCAAAGATTGCGTTTGAATCACTCTCTTCAGGGTCTTTAACAGCCAAAAGTGAAGCTACTTCAAGATTTCTATCTCTGCCAACTATCGGAGCTTTGACTCCAGTTTTAACGCCGATGTCATTATCTCTATCTACACAGAGAATTAGAATTCTCGAATTTTCCGTTGACATCGGTCTTTCACTAATCTTCGTCCTTTTATCCGTGTCTTACGTATTCCATCTTGTGCAATTTAAATACGACCTTTCTCCATCAAGGCTTTAAACTCCTCAAAGGTCAACTTCTTTCTTTCCTTCAACTTCTTATATCCGGTGTCGGCGTGAGCGTCTAGTACATCATTGATACGTTTTTTACGGGTGGTTTCTTCTAATTCTCTTATTTTCAGGTTAAGCTCATTGATTTCCTTTAAAAGCTCAGAATACTTCGTATGATTATTATCTGCCTCTCCTCTACATTTTACGAATTCTTGATGAGCTTTATCAGCTTCATTCTTAATTCGCTCTGCTTCTTTGATTTTTTCAAGCATGAGATTATGGTATTCTTGACTTCTAGTAGCGTATTCGGATACTTGTTGGAGGACATCATCTCTTCGGAGTCTTAGAGCTCCAATCTCTGCACTACGTTCAATAATCTTCTCTTTAACGACTGAGGCTTTCTTGTGAACAAGTGACTCGCTTTCTAAGATTTTTATCTGATTGATTATCTGGTTTTCCTCGACTCTGTTGAGTGGGTTTGTCTGAATTCTCCAATCCAGAGCCTTTATTTGTCGTTCGGTTTCACGCTGGTTTCCTGAAGTCCTATTGAGAAGATTCTCGTGTTTTTCTCTCAGATTCTTATATTCTTCCCATTTTGATTCAAGCTGAGTTTTCACATCGATTCGATTATTCTTGAGAGCTTTAACAGCTTGATTCATCTGATCTCGTTGAGCTCTGAAATGGTCTACTTCAGCTCTAACCTTCTTGTACTCCGAATTCAGAAGATCTCTTCTTTCAGCCCATTTCTTCGCTTCGTCGTTAGAGTTGTTTCTATGCTCTTTGAAGGTAATGGCTTGAGATTCTAATTCTTCTATCCGCTTTAAGAGCCCATCTACCACGTTTTTTCCTGACATTTTTTCCACTATTTCCCATTGAAGAAAGGAAACAATCACTTATTATAAAGGAAAATAAAAAAGTAATCGGTATTTCCAATTCACTATCTGAGAGATATTACAATTCTGCTTCAAATCATTAAATAGGATATCATTTTTTTCAAGAGAAAGAATTGTTTCCTGTACCATTGGATCATTCCCTCGTTTGTCCTCTGGGAATTTCGATATACTTGAATTGATGCTTTGTCCAAGTCTGCCATGACATGGGCTGTTTGTACGGAGCACTAAAGAGCCCAGAGTAGTGACAGCGTTTCTGCTCACAGCTGAGTTCTTCAAGATTTGGAAGAGGCATGTTGCCTGGTAATGGTTTGAAACTCTTCTTCAGAAATTCAACTCTATCATAGAAGTTTTTCGCATCATTGATAGTGGCAATGTCTATGAGTTCCCTGTAGAGTTTAGTTGTAGCTTCATGATACTCGTCGTTAAGGCATCTACCTTCTATCTTGAAGCCAGTTACGCCTATCTTCATTAGCTCCGGTAACAAGCAGATTGAGCAGAATGTATAGGCGTCGAGGATAGGCAATTTGTCAACTAACTTATTTTTATCATCAACTTCATAGATTTCAAAAGGCATTGCGCATGGAAATTTAAATCCGTCTATCGTTAGAAAAGCTTGGTTCATTGCGGGGAATTCAGCATGGAACAAGTAGCAGTCCACATTAATGTTTGAGCATCCAGCACCTCCCAAGAAGATTTCAACGTCTACTTTACTATGTTGGGTTAAATCGTATAATTCTTGAATCGTGAGTTGTCTCTCCAATATCACACGCGAGAAGCCTTGTTTCCTCAGGAATTCAATTGCCGAATCGTTCATGGTAGCAAAATATGTGCTCGCGTATAGTGGTATGTCAGTGTTGTTGTCCTTAATGAGGTTTAGAACGCCTAGGTCTCCGACTATTATTGCGTCTATCTCTTTTTCAATGCAGGAAGAAATGTGCTCCTGTACACTCTTCTCCATTATCTCGCCCATGAAGGGCTCATTTATAGCTACTATGACTTCAACGCCATGGTCATGAGCCTGATTTACAATCTTGCCTAATTCATCATAGGTTGATACGGCACATCGGGGTCCCCGGTATAGACTGAATTTTCTTAATTCGGGAATTGCAACGGCGCAGTAGATTTCATCAGCACCGGCATCAACGACTTTAGTTGCACCTCTAAGAGACTTTATTGGAGATTGAAGTTTAGGTATTTGTTTATTTTCCAAACTTTCACCGAAAGAAATACTCATTTTACATAGGTTAGTAATAATCTTCTCATCAAATAATTAAAGGTTATTTAGGGATCAGATTAGTTATTGCATCAATAGGAATCGCCTATTTATTAGTAGATTTAAGAGGCATAATGAATAATTGAGGATGGCTGGCAAATCGTTGGATGCAGAGGATAGTAAGACTGTAATACGCAGTTTCTATAAGGCCTTATCGAATAAGGATGTCGGCAAAGCACTTTCATTCATTACAGATGATGCCATACTAGTTTGGGGGCCATTTACATTTCGGGGCAGGGAAGAGATAAGAAAGTGGATGGTAGAGCTCGGAGAATTGGCTATAGGCTTGCAGTTCGGAGAAAAGAGTCTGGCTGCTCAAGGAAGTATGATTACTAGCGAGTTCTTCATGGGCATCCTCACAAATGATGGCGAAAGAGGACTTATACCTTGCAATGGATTATTCGAGTTTAAGAGCGGAAAGATCCAGCAGATTAGGATTACTCTTTCTTATGGCTATGTGTTGATGAAATGAGTATCTATTAAGTCATCTTTTTAAGATCATCTATGAAAGCGTCTAATCTCTCTCTGGAAGTCATCCCTGTAATGGGATTCACAGTTATAATAAGCTCTACTGCTCCTCCCTCGCGTAGTTGTTTCATATCATCCGAAGAGGGGTTGATGAGACGGAAGACCGTATTGCCGTACAAGTAGAGTTCTTGCTTCATAATTGGTTGTTTCAGAAGGAACGCGCGCTTATTACATGGTCTCGAACAGGTCGAAGGTTCTTTTTCAGAAAGATAGCGTGCTGTATGACATCTTCGCGTTATTGTTACAGGTATTAGTTGCGCGTGAACAGACGTAGTAAGTCCATTTTTTATGAATAAAACGAAGAATGGGAAGGAATCAGGGATCCAGTCAACATCGACACCTCTTATCCCATATCTTTTGAAGAAGTTAATAGTAGGTATATAATTGAGGCTTGTCTGGTAGTATAGTTCTTCTAACTTTTTTCTTTCAAAAAGTCCTGCCCTAAACTTAAGAGTGTCATCGATCCAGGGGCATCTTGCTGGCATGAATACTAATCGTCTTCCAAGATGGGGTTTCAATTTCGGGTACTTTTCTAGGATGTCTAGTAAGCCTAGATCATTTATAACAACTTCAACTTCATTACTATCATTTAGGAAAGCCAGCCCTTCTTCTGCCTTCTTGAAGCTGTTATTGGATAATCGTGGTGTAACGTAGGCGAAGGTTTTTTTACTCTTCTGAGTTAGAATGAATGCATTCTTCAAGGCATCTAGACGGGGTATCTTCCATTCGCAGAAATCTGATCCGAGTCTTATCCCGTCACAGTTGCTCTTCAGAATCTCATCGAGCATCTCTGGTTTGTCTGTTTGTACTGTGATTCTCATCTGGAGCTATCCCTGTCTGTTAAATGATACTCTTTTGCTTATGAATTCAAGATTACATGGAATGTTAGTATCTGAGAATTATCGCAAAAGACTGTCGGATATGATCAGGGTATTATGTCTAAGGATGATAAAAATCTATCCTATCCAGTCAAATATGATAGTTGGTAGTTAAGCTTCATCATTAGATATTACGGTTTCGCTAAGACAATCGCGACAGAAAGCCCTCCTTCAAGGGCTTGCCATTTGTCTCTAGAGAAACAAGCAATTATTGTGTCACCATCGTGTAGAATCAGTGTTTCATGAAAGTCAGTGGCGAGTTTGGGATACTCCCTCTCTAAATCAGAGTATATTGGAGGTATCTGAAGTATTCCTTTCTCGTAGACTATAAGTACTATACCTGAGGCTCCTGCCCTAACAGCAACATCCCTCAGTTCAGTGATTGACTGGTTGATATGGTGTCCACGTATTTGAATGACAAAATTCTCAGGCCCTATCCTTAGCGGTTCCAGGTTCATCTCGCGTATGTCAATAACCCCATATTTTTCTAAGATTTTTTTTAGGTATCCTTCTCCTTTAGGTGTAAGCGCACAGCCGATTTTTCCTGTCCTGAGAAAACCTTCTTGTTTTAAATCAGAGAGCATGAGTCTCACAATACCTTCTCGCTCAGAAAGACTAAGCATCTCTTTCAAGCGATATCTACCTATAGGTCCCCTAAGTTTTAGTATAATGAGTGTGAGAACTATCTTCAATTCAGATATTTTTCTGCTGTGATTTCCCTTTTCGATTTGAACCACGGTTTCCTCCTCATGAAACTTCGTATTCTGTAGGTTACTTAGATTTCTTACGGATTGAGATGATCAATGAAAGAGAAAACAAAGACTGAATGCACACTCAATTTTGTTAAAAGAATAGATTTTTGAATTGGAATTGAGAGGAATCATCTTTTTCAAATAAATGAAACTTTTTAAAATATGGTTAAATCACTTCTTCTCCTCCAGCGAAGATTCTCATTAGAATGGCGTGAAGATTTATGAATCCTGTCTCTTCTGTTGAGGAAATTGGAGTGAGGGTGAAGGAGAGACCTATACGTGAGATAAGTCGTGTAATACCGTGGCTTAATAGACGCTTTGTGTCAGAGGCTTGCGCTTCTATGGCGTTTTCTAGGGCGTCTGTCCTAGTTCCCCAGTCAATAATCTTCTTCAACTCTCTCTTGGGAATCAAGTCAGCTTTCGAGAGAGCATAGACTTGAGGAACGAGGAATCGGCTGTGAACTGCTGTTGCAAGGAACATGTTGGATGCATAGTTCATTGGGTCAATACAGAATGGGGCATCGAAGAGGTAGACCATTGCTTTCGGATCTGTTGTTAGCTCATTGACAATATATGGACCGCTTGCTCTAAATGCAAAGAGTTCCATCTGGCCGGGTGTGTCAATTAGAACGTAATCGGAGTTCAACTCTTCAATTTCCTTCTTTATAGAATCAATTTCTGTGGCTATGAGATCTGCTGCCATGACAAGAGCTCCATTTGGACCCAGTTCATATTTTTCCATCAGATCGTCTATGGAGATGAAGTCTCGGACATCCACTTCAGGAGTGTATGGTGTTCTTAATACACCGGGGTCAAGGTTCACGCATGTTACATTCTGTTTTTTCAGTTTAAGCCAGTCTGAGAAGGCTGCTGTAAGATGTGATTTACCACTTCCAGCAGTTCCTACGATAAAGATTAGGTACAATCTTTTCTCATCTCTTTTCTCTCGAGTAATTTCTTAGGATCATATTATTTGTTTGAAATCTATTTTTTAAAGAATGAAGAATTTTTAATAAATGGTTTCTAAACTATTGTGTTATAGTTAGTCCGATTCTATTTTTCCAGCGTGTTGGAGAATCAATTGGGAGATTTGTTTGGCTGCTTTTTCAACATTTTCTTGGGCTTTTTCCTCTAGTTCAGATGTTGCTGTTAAATGTAGTTCTATCAGAGGAATTGGTTCCGCTGCTTTAGGATGAGATTTAATATATACATAAGGGTTGTCATGCATAGTCTTGTCGATTAATGGTGCTAGTTCCGATTCAATTATATCAAATACGTTTAAACTCTTTTCGTAGGTAAATACATTGCCAACAGCTGCTTTTATCATGGGAGCTAGACTTATTTCAAATATCGCTTCCATCTCTTTTGGAACCCCAGGTAAGGCTATAATTTGTGAAGAGTCATATTTTAGAAGAACGCCGGGGGCTGTTCCTACAGGGTTTTGTAGTGGTTTAGAACCTTCTGGAAGACTAGCCATTTTCAGTCTGGCAGGAGTTAGTTCTAGCTTCTTTGAGATTATGGCTTCGTACTGGTGATATTTTTCCTTGACCATACTTAGAGCTTCTTCATTTAATACTATCGGTTTGTTAAGAGAATTTGCTATTGCTTCTAGTGTTTTGTCGTCGAAGGTTGGACCTAATCCTCCTGTAGTAATTATGAATGTTGGCTTTCGTGATAGAGAGTCAAGCAATGCAGATGAGATTTCATTCAGGTCGTCTCCTATCGTATTTACCCTTTTTACATTTCCTCCCAAACTTGAAACGTATCTTGCTAGCCATTGGGCATTAGTGTTTAGGATCTTGCCGATTAAAAGTTCGTTTCCTATACAAAGTACTTCAATGGTACAGGTCAATAGTCTGGGTCACTCTCTCTTTGAGAACCACCAGTCTAAGTATTCTTTTCGCCGCTTCTTTTTTTTGTCATCTTCATTTTCATTCTCTGGTTGAAACTTGTCTTTTAGTTCCATAAGTTCCTGACTTGATAGAGATAATCCGCAACTTTTACATATATAGTGCCTACTAGACGAGTCATAACTTAGCTCGCCTCCACATTCCGGACAGAACGGCATTTTTTAGTTCTCCATACTTCTCTCTATCTCTAGAAGAAGACCTCTTGGATTTTTGCTTTTTGGATTAGAAGAATCTGAACTAAGTCCCAAGTCAGACAATCAGAGAATACAAAACTACCTGTTAGAAAAAACCTTTTCATAGCATATGAATTCACAGATAAATATCTAAAATAGCTTAGTATCTTGAAAACTATTGATATAAGCTATGAATAATAAGGCTTAAATAATTTCTAGTAATACACTCTTTGAGGGATAAAGAATTCTTGTTCGACCAACTGACTCCTGAAAGAGAGAAAGAAATAATCGAAAAAGTTGCCCAAGTCGTTGTGAACAATGGTATACAAAACCTCGGAGGAATTCTCCAACCAGCATATGATTATGGATATTCATATTTTGGAAACATTATAACAACAACAACTATGATTGAGCTTTTCCCATTTTCTTTCGTGCTCGGAGACATAGGTCTAGATATGTGTGTTTTTCTCCAGTCCGATCCTAAGGGAAGCATGGAGCGGATTATGGACAGGGTTAGAGAACTGAATGAAGAGAAGAAGAAGGAAGACGCAGCTAAACGGGTTGCTATGGGAAATAAATCTCGTATGCCATTCTGGAAGAAAGTCAGATCATCTTTTCCGAAAAAATCGCTTTCTTCAAAAGAATGAGTTTTCCGGTTTTTCTATCACCTTCTTACAACAAATTGATGAATAAGCAAGATATTTAAAATTCTGCTTATTAACATTGAACTCTTAATATTAATAAAAAATTTTTTTAGAACTTACGCTATAAATCAGAATTTTAAAAAAAGAAAAAAAGGGTTTTTTACTACTTTGCTGGTTGAATCGGCTGTGCTGTCTTGGTCTGTCTTGATCTTCGGATGAAGACATCTAGGAATATTATTCCTAGGGCGACGAATGCGATTATTATTGACGGATATGTAGCCATACGTTGTACCCAGCCAGCCATAATCT
>JAUPKU010000152.1 GCA_030837285.1 Thermoproteota archaeon
ACTTTGAAACTTCGACTTTAAAACTCTATAGATCATCTCAGAAAACAATAGAAGAGCTGTGTAAAAATTCATGATGAATAACAGTCCCTTTCCATACTGAATCACATGAATTTGAATACATTTTTGCATTTTTCCCAGAGCTAAAAGCCATAAAAAAAGCCTATTTCAAAAAACAAAGGCTAAAAACCGCGTATTCTACCCTTCCAACCTCCTCAACAAAGGAGCTTCAGTTTCAGAGAGAAACAGACACAGGAGAACTAGCACATACGCTGTATCTCGAAAATCTTTTTTCCAGTCAGACTATATCTTTCTCCTATACTCGTAAGCCAGAAGGCACTCAAGCTTCATACCCATATTCGCAAGATCTTCTAGATTCTCAACACAACCCATGCTTGCGTCTATATTACGATAAATTGGATGAACCCACATGCTTTCTGGTTTGAGATTAAATTGAGGTGGCATCTTCAGGGTAACATCGTATTTTCCAAAGTCGTCACCCAAAAGATTCCTTGTAGGCTCCAGCCTCACAGAGACATAACTCTTAACCAACTGAGAAGAAGCAAAAGTCCCTATCCCATGCCATAACGTAGCATCCTCGGGTGATCCTAGAGAGTACAAGACAAATTGGGGAGAAGAAGGTGTCTGTTGAAAATCATAGTTTACAAGATTTGACCCTTCAACTATAAACTGGTCATTACACTCTGCAATGCTGACATCATTTGGATCAATCGCATTCGGATATAATTGTGTTGTTTCATAGACTGTTCTTACGCTATCCAATCTTGTATCTTTAAAATATATTTTGCCTCTAGCAGCCCGTTTTGAGCCAAATCCCTTCTCTGAATGCGGAACTGTTAGGAGAGTCGTCCTATTCTTCATACTTCTGCCCATACAATTGTAGATATGCTCAATCGAATCATAGTCCTTGTGAACGTTTCTTATAATGTAGTGCAGTAAATCTCCTGTATTCTCTTTTTTTAGAACAGTGAGAGGCATTCGAAGTATGGGGAGGGACAAATCTATCCCAAAGGATTTCGAGAGAATCATCAAATGTTCCGCTTTGACAGCATCAACCATATTCATGTAACTATTGTTACATTTGGAGAGATGACGCTCCACAAGTTCCGCCTCAAATTTCGAAATGAGTTTTCCATTGTACTTCTTCATGAATTCTCTGTCAATTCTAAGCCTCTCAGTTTTGACAGAAGCTGAGGGAAAAGCGCTTTGACCACTCTTCACTATTGACTCCTTCAGAGGATTCATTGAGTATCTATCCGGTTCCACATCGTCAGTATTAAGAAGGAAAGGAGTAATTTTTCCCTGAGGAGGCTTCTCAAGCAACTCGCATATCGCTGAGACATCTCCATTATCGGCTTTTTTAATCCTATAGTCGAAAAAGTAATTTCCACACACTTCAAGCAGTCTAGCAGCTATGATACCTTGGACCTCTTCAACGGTTAGTTGAGGATTTGAGTACTCAACCGAACTCCTTAGGAAGAAATGATCTCTGTTTAATGTGACGGTCTCAGCTTTCTCATCTTTTATTCTTAGTAGCTGAATTTCTCTATCATTTTTCTTCTGAAATATCCTGAGTTCTTCTACTATCGTTTCGATACACAATCTTGAATTCTTTAAAAAATCTTCAACAATTATTCTGCTTAGCTTAGACAATGATTTTTTCAACCTCTTTCCAAAGATTCGGCTACATAGAAATAGTTGTTACTGACTGGTGGTCCCTGAAACATCCTTGCCAGAGGGAATTCCTCTCTAAATCTGTGAAGTTTCAAATTAATCATGATCTCCGAGTCTTTTCTTCCGACACATAACAAAACATCTAAATCCTTAAGCTTGCCGAGAATCGCTCTTAAAAGATCAGAGACGGCATCTCCACATTCTCTCCGGCACACAAGTGGTCCTATCTCTGCTGATTCATTATAAACCTTTGCAGCAGCAAATCCCAGCATTCCTTTATTATCCTCAAGAATATAGCAAATATTACCTGAAATCCCGATTAGATGGTCAAATAGCTTCTTTCGCGACGCGCCGAAGCAAAGGCTGTCAAGTTCGACGATTTCACGTCTATCCTCTTTCTCAGCTTCTCGCACATGGCTTCCAGTCTGAGATGAAAATCCTTTTCCCTTCAAAAGAACAAATTCTGAGTCATACCTAAAACCATATCTCATGTAGAAGGGAATCCTCTCAATGTATCCGTATAAACCGATAGTCTCTACATTCTTACTCTTCAAGTATTGAATCGAATGTTCCACGAGAACTGATCCACCTCCGCCTCCTCGATGTCTCTCATCTACAATTACATTTCCAAGCCAGCCTATCCTACCGAAACTTGCCGTCGTAGCTAATCCGATTTTCTCTGAATCAGAGAATAATAAAAAACACCCGTCAGGTTCAAGTTTCATCGCAAACTCGAAATCTTCCTTCACAAGATCCCAGTTCATAGTATCAGTTAGATGAACAGCGAACTCGAAATCTTCTTCTCTCAACTTCTCAACATGAAACATACAGCAAAAAGCTTCCTTTATCCTTTGAATAATCTACTGTAGCCTATGAGTGTAGACGCCTCTTAGAATTTGATGTTCAATCTCTCTCTCTTTCCTAGGCTTTTGCATCGTTCAAGTGTTGCCTTAACGATTAAGGGTAACGCAATTGTTGCGTCACAGTAGCATGCTGTGTACTTGCCACCTGGGCCCTCCTTTCCCCAACTGAAGCCCTCTTTGAAGGTGCATCCTGAGAGACCACCCCACTGAGGACTATCTGTTGTGAGTTGAAATCCATAATCATGTTCCGCGTCAGGCATGCCAAATAGGTCTTGGAGGTAAGCGGTCTGCTGGATATAATTCTTTGGGACGCCTCCTCCCACATATATAACTCCTGTCTTTGGCGCTTCCTTTTTGAACTGGAAAATCTCATAATTATCCTTTATCTCATCGATAACGATTGGTTTTTCCTTTTTTTCTAAATGGCCTATGTAATGCTGGGTCAAGGCAAGCCCTATTGAACTGTCACTCAATGCGGGCACAAATATTGGTATATTACTCTTCCAACAGTTCCAGACAATGGACTGTTTCTTATCTTCAGTTGAGCCTTTTCCATCGATGAATTTTCCAAGGCTCTCAAGGAAGAATCTTGACGAAATACCTGTCACTCCTTCTTCTGCGAGTTCATCAGCGTGAGACATTATCATATTGTCAACCATTCTGAATCTTGATTCATCAGCATACGTGTCATAGATTCTGTCAATTCCCTCATCGTGTAGCAAAACATCATCAGCCTCTGGCGAACCGAGATAATGGTGCTCTCCAAGTGCCTCCACAACATCATGATACATGTTAGCGCCAGTACTCACTATGACATCAACCATATTCTTCTTCACCATAGTCGACACTACTCCCTTCATACCCGCTGGGACCATGGCTCCTGCAAGTCCGAGGAATATTGTTGGTCTATCCTTGTCTTCGAGCATTGAAACATAAATGTCTGCACAGGCAGCTAGAGTGCGAGATTGAAATGAAGTCCTACTGAATGCCTCCAATAATTCTGAGATTGTTCTGATCTTTTCCAAGTTAATAGGTCTAATTGGTTCTTTCAGATAGTGATGTTTCATGTCGATAGCCTCAAATTAACTTTCTTTCACTTAGTGAATTGTCCTTCATTTTTATAAATTGGATGTTTCCAAGCATTAATTAAGAAAGTAATAATCTTTTTTCAATGTGGTAAAAAAGAAAGATCTATCTTGATCTACTAAAGCAAAAACCAACTATAATCAACATGGGATGTTAACACGTGGATAATCATACTTGAATGTAGGGAGGTTCTACAACGCTTAAACTGCTGAATAAAAATGAGAAAGAAGAAGTGCAGAAGAGAGGGTACATGTGTGAGCATCTTCTCTGCTTGTACTCAGTCCTCGTGGATCAGACCTTCTTATATAATGATGATTTACCTTTCTTTCAAAATGATTCAGAAGCTGATGTTATCCTATATGGTTTCAAAAAGAAGAGATATGATGAATTAGAATGTTTAAAAGAATTAGCTAAACTGCCTATCAATAAGTTGAATATTATATCTTCTAGGATCTTTCGAGAGTTTCCTAACTTGAAGGTCAATTATGTTGACTGGGATTTCCATATAGACGTAGAACAATTTGATTTTGAGTTGAAGGGAGGCAAGTATAAAGATATTCGTTATCGTCTTAGACAAGTTGAGAGAATGGGATATAAAGCAAAGATTGGGAGAGAATTCACATCGAGGCATAGTTATATTCTCTCGAGACATATGGCTTGTCATCAACTCACGGTTTGGGACTATGAGGAACTCCTCTCTCTTGAATGGTTCTTTAGGGAGCATGACCATGGGTTCATGATGGAAGTATACAAAGATGATAAACTGGTAGGTTTTGACGTTGTTGATTTTTTTGAAGAGAGTAGGATAATGGCAGTACCATTGGGCGTATACCTTGATGTTCCACTTATATCCTATTTTCAGATGCATGAGAATTTGAAATATGCAAGAGAAAATGGATATGTGTGGCTGGATGTTGGATCAGCCTGTGGAGCTGAAGGATTAGCAAAATTCAAGGAAAAATGGACAGCGAAGCCAAAATACAAGATTTGCGTGCAAACATTAACTATCAAACCAGATACAGTCTCAAATCTCAAACTCAGTTAAATTAAAAGAGATTTATACCAAAAATAAGTTATGCAGGAGTTATAGATAAATACAA
>JAUPKU010000153.1 GCA_030837285.1 Thermoproteota archaeon
ATTGGGCAAGTCACTCGCCTGAGCTATACTCTTTCTGAAAGCTGCTACGTTACAGTTAGAGTTTTTAATAGCTCTGGCATATCCGTTCGAACGCTTCTGAATAATGTCCTCACCCCAGGCGGTGATCATAGCCTAACTTGGGATGGACGATCCAGTACTAGGAACGATTGTTCCGTTGGGAAACTATAACCTTCGCCTCTACGCCACCGACACGTCAGGAAACCATGCCACTCTTTACTATCCAATCACCATTCTAGTAACGGTCATATAAACTCATTACCTTTTTTTTAAAATTTAATCCGACCAACTAACCATACTGACGGGGAACTACCCTGAAATAGAAAACTGGGAATTGAACTGAAAACTACTGGCTTTCAATTGTGAGTAGACCAGAGATGTCAGATTTTATTACCATGTCAACAGAAGACTAGCGTTCGCTAAGATTAGAATATTTCTAATTCTTGTTCAATCATGCGCGACATAATTCTAACTAATTAATGGCATTAGTTTCCCGAAAAGAAAATATTGAAGATAACAAGTCTTTATACTTGATCTTAATCCAAAGGAAAGGCGAAAAGATAGGTGTTCAAGATCCATAATAGACTGTTGCGTTTATCGGAATCGTAATATCTTCCTTCGGCATCAGTCCCAACAATGTTCTTTCATAAATCCTGATGTGCAACATGAAACTGATTTGATACGTTCCAATTTCTCCAAACTCATAATCTATCCTAATGGAATTATAGTTGTTTTCATATCCAATTTCGTCCACATGAGCCCAGAAGCCACTTGAATGATTTGAGGTAGCTTCAAGACCAAAACCAGAAAGTCAGTGCTCAGAACAAAGTAACTCTTATTTTGCTCAATTTTGAATATATCCACATACCATATTGAGGTGCAGGTCTTCTCACTATCCATCCGACAAGCCAACGGTCACCACCGCTTGAAAATGTAATTGTACCTGTATAATAGTTCCAATTTGAGAATCTATGAACTTCCGCCTCATTTACAACTGGAAGACTATGTATCTGTAAATAACAATGAGCGTAGACCTCCATTGATGTAAAAATGATTAATGACAAGGCAACCAATGCAATTTTTTGCGAACGGAAAGATACACCTTAGTTTTCGCTCCTTTTCCCAAAATAAAATACCTCCTAACAATTATGTAAGAAGGAAGTCTTAATTATTTTTATATGGGAATTAAATTTTCATAGCATTCGCTAAAAAAGCGAACTAATAGCACGCTTGAATCTAATTTTATGAAAGCAGACGATTGATTAAATTAACAATCTTGCCTTCAAGCGCTTTAACTCATCAATGCAATAGCGCACATGATTCCATTCATTATTAAATCGAAAAAAAGATCCTACAAACATTCTGTATTGTTACTCTGAGCGTTCTTCTTTCTTGTTTATGTGTTAAAGTAGGGTATAATTTTTTCTTTGAATTCAGTAAACCAGTCTTTCAGATTGTCTGGGTGTGGATAGGGATTACTAACAAAGTGATTTAATCCTGCTTTCACATATCGTTCAATACCCGCGATACAGTCATCCGATGTCCCGACGATGCTATTTTTTAACTCCTCGTCAGTAAGGTCTTTACCACCTGAACTTATTTTCATCTGGGCGTTAAATTTTTCGAAGGCTCGATCATAGGTCTTTTCCATTGACATGACAGCGTGGCCACAGAAAACGATTTTTTCAGGATCCCTTCCGGCTTGCTTAGCAAACGCCTTGATCTGGTTCATATTCTCGGTATACAATGCGGGTGACATCCGTGTTCCAATACCGCCTGGGCCCCATCCATCGCCATTCTTTCCAACTTCCTCGATAATCTTAGAACCACTACCTCCATACCAAATGGGCGGATACGGCTTCTGAACAGGTTTTGGCCACGCGGGAGCATTGTCCACTTTATAGTATTTCCCTTTAAACGTGACCGGCCCGTCCACAGTCCAGAGCTTTTTCATCAACCGGATGCTTTCCTGCATCATCCGAAACCTAACATTAAAGCCATAATAAGGCAGATCATAGGCTTTCGCTTCTTCGTCTCGATTGGCTGCCGCACCGGCTCCCATCAGAAAACGACCATTAGATATCTGATCTATTGTTGCAATAATCCTGGCTAATCGACCGGGATTATAATAGACCAGCGGGGTGAATCCTGGACCCAACCGTACTTTTTTTGTTACGGCAGCAACAGCGGCTAGAATGGTGTATGGATCAAACATGTCTGGTCGAGTTGGATCCGCCTTGTCCCACGTTGCCGTCCACCTCTCCACGTGCAAGAAAAAGTGATCAGGCACGCAAATATAGTCGAAGCCCGCATCTTCCGCAAGCTTCGCGTATTCAATGTTCTCCTCATAGGAAAAATTAGCCCATGTCGGGAGTTGTATCCCAAAACCAACTTTCACATTCTTCACCGTATATTAGTAGAGTGGGTTTTTCTTTTAAATTTTCGCGCTCGCGGTTTGTGTGTTTTTGTGTGTATGCATGTGTGTAGAGAGTGAGTGATAGAGTGAGAGTAAGAGATTGGGGATAAGGTGAGAAGATTTTGGAGAGTGGTAGAGAGTGAGAGTGGGTTTGGGATTAAAATTTAGCCCAACCAACCACGTGAGGGGTAGCTTCGCGTGTAGCTATCTCCACTTTGTTGCGGTTTCGGTAGTTTATTGCAGTTTTTAGTCGCTCTGTCTCAAAAACGCAGTTTTCCACAAAAAGAGGGTATAGATAGCTTCAAAGAGCTTTCAGTGATAGAGAAGTCTCCATACGATTACTAGTAAGCGCTTTGCGAAAAGTATTAGTTAAGTCTTTTTTCAAGAGCTTTTAGCAGCTTCTCAAGATTATCTTTGTAGTTAAAATTAGAACCAAAGTCAGCATA
>JAUPKU010000154.1 GCA_030837285.1 Thermoproteota archaeon
AAGAATTAGAAGAAGAAATAAAGAAACATCCAGGAACTGCAGTGGTTAGCTACGTCAACAGTTTTGTCACCGTCAAGGCGTTGTCAGACATCTGCTGCACATCATCCAATGCCGTTGATTTAGTGAAATCGCTACCAAACGAGGATATCTTTTTCCTCCTCGATAGAAATCTAGCTTCCTTCGTGGCTGAAAGAGTTCGAGATAAAAGAATCATCCCCTGGGATGGTTACTGCTACGCTCATGCGCGCGAACTAAATCCGAGTATTTATTCTCGGACAATATTTCCCATACATAAATAAGCTAGATTCAGATGTTCGCTTCACAACCATTTTCAAATATGAACTAGATATTAGTAGGCATCAAAAAACATATCACAATCAAACAATTTATTTTAATATTATTTTAAGGTGAATGAAATGAAGATTTTTCTTGCAGCTCCCTTATTCAACGAAGCCGAGCAAGCATTCAATGCTCAAACTGCCAAAAAATTGATGGAAAATGGGTTTGAGGTGTGGCTTGCCCAAGAAGCACCCTTTCTTCAGCACGACCATAATGAGGAGAAACAGCAAATCTATGAAAATGATATTTTAGCCTTGAAAACAAGCGATGTAGTCGTCGCTATTCTAGACGGGGTAGACGTGGATGTTGGTGTAGCATATGAGATGGGGTACGCAAAGGCACTAGGTAAACCAGTTGTTGGGTTGAAGACGGATTATCGGACGTTTTCAGGAATGGAAGAGGTTAATCTCATGTTAGCAGTATCGGTGACTAAGCTTTGTAAAAGTCTCAACGAGGTCATAACTTTGCTCCGCAACTTGTAAGCATGCATTAATAATCCGAAAAAGGTTATAAAATCCTACGTTAGATTAAAAAACATTTTTTAAATCATCTAATCAGAAAATAGGGTAGCTAAAAAACATTAATCCTCAAAGGTCCGCGTTAAGATTGCAATCTCCAAAGAATTTAGTTAGTGTAACTATTGCCCATATGCGCGATACTCTTAGAATAATGGGGTTTTTGAGACAATTTCCTCTAATTTTCTGGCGAAAGCTGTATCTAAAAGCACTTCTGTGTTTCCTATGGCTTCCTCAATCTTTTCGTCGAAAGGGAGATCGCCCAAAAAACGAATGGCCTTCTGTTCAACTTGTGCCTCAATTGATGGTAATGATGTTCTCTTCATGTTTTCAAGGATGCCAATGATTGGCATACGCAGCTCTGACAATAAATCCAGTAGTTTTTCAACAGTTGCGTACGCTAACTGGGAAGGAGTTGTGACTATGAAGAATTGGATCCGTTTAACGAATCGTATGATATCAAGAGTAGCGTCGCTTATTCCAGGGGGCATATCGAGGATCAGAACATCCTGTTGTTCCCATCGTGTTATTGAAAGCAATTCTATAAGCGCGTTGGAGGCATCGGCAGCTCTTAATGGTAACGAGTATTGACCTGAGTAAAAAATTATTGACATGTAGCTTACATCGTGAACTTTGGGTGGAACGATGCCTTTCTCCTCTTTTGGCTGTAGGCCTTGAATGTTGAGAATTATGTGGGTGGATGGGCTGGTGAAGTCTAAATCAAAAAGGCCTACTTTATAGTTTTTTTTAGCTAGTGTTAAGGCGAGTGTGGATGCTACTAAGCTCTTGCCCACTCCACCTTTGCCACTAACTACAGTAATAATGTTGCGAATTTCCTTCAAACTTTCATTTATACTGCTGATTCTCGGGTCAACCATTTCCTATTTCACGCCTTTCACGCGTTCAAGCCATACTCCTCGTCCTTGCATGATCTCGAAGTCGGGGCTTCCACATTCGGGGCACCTTGTACAAATATAGGCGATTTCTGGGACAAAATGTATGGCTTCAGCGGTCTCCCTATCTATTTTCTGCTCGCCAAAAAACCAGCGATGATCACATACTCGACATTTCAACTCTGCTTTCTTGGTTTCTATTTTAAACTTTGTTTTCCCAAATTTGGCTGTTTTAAGCTGCGATAGAGCAAATTCTAGGATGTCAACTTCGATCTGCTGTAATTCGCCAACCGTGATTTTCACTTCGGTGACTTCGCTTAATCCTTCCTTTTCAGCTATTTCGGTGGCTGAAGAAAGCACGGCTTCAGCTAAAGCCCACTCATGCATACAACAAGCATCCCCTTCACTTTTTTAGCACACACCTTCTTCTCCATCTATCTCCAAAGGAAGCGATTACGGTGTCACTATTGCCAGTTTGATATGTTTAACGCCTTTCTTTGTCCTCAACTCTTGGGCGAGATCTCGTACATCCTGTCCTTTTCCTTTCACCGCGATGATTTCGAGGCAATTATCCTGACTTAGATGAATATGCATCGAAGAAGGGATGATATTCTCAAATCGGTGCTGAATATCGGTTAATTCTTCTTCTAAACCTTTCACCTCATGATCGTAGACCATGGTAATAGCGCCTATTCCCTCGCCCATCTTCTCGCACATCCACTTCGACTCAGTAATCAAGCTCTGCAAGGCATCCTGCACGGCCTTCGACCGACTTTCATAGCCCAGCCGCTTGATGTGATCGTCAAATCTCCTCAATAAGTCCACAGGAATAGAGATGCTGATCCGGGCTACTTGCTCATCAACCAATTTTTTATCCCTATAAGAGAATGTATTACTGAATACTAACTTTAATAATGAATGTAATACTCTTTTGCTAAAAAGTATTACTAATTTAATGAGTGTTTCTTTAACATATCCAAAAATCAGTAAAAGGGGACGTTGGATGGGATGATATCTTCAAAAATTGCTATCAAGCTTGAAGGCGTATCTACGGTCTACGAGGGCGAGCGAAGACCCGCCATCCGAGACATCAATTTGACCGTGGAGAAGAACGAGCTTGTTTACGTCCTAGGCCCAAATGCGTCTGGCAAGACAACCCTACTCGAAACCATCAACGGTCTTCTTCCCATCTTTCATGGAAAGATCTCGGTTTTCGGATTGGACATAACAACGCAGGGGAGAAGAGCAAGATGCGAAATCGGATATGTCCCGCAAGACTTCATGGTAGAACCAGGTGAACCTTACACTGCTTTTGACGTCGTGATGATGGGCCGCTATAGCAAGATAGGCGTGCTCAATAAGCCCGACAAAAGAGACCACGAACAAGTCGCGGAAACGATGAAACTCCTCGAAATAGAGAACCTTGCTCGAAGACCGATGGGAAAACTCTCTGGAGGGCAGCAACAGAAAGTCATGATTGCTCGAGCTCTCGCTAAGGAGCCAAAAATCCTCCTTTTTGACGAGCCATTTAGCAACCTCGACCCCGAGTCACGGGAAAACATCCCCTTATTGATAAACACATTCCACAAGGAAAAAGAGATGACCACCCTCATCGTGACGCATGACCTCCAGGGCATGCTCGAAAACTGTGGAAGAGTAGTGGTGATTAATAATGGACGAGTCATGGTCAATGATACTCCTGATAAAGCCCTTGAACAATGGAGGAGCCTTTCATGATCTGGCTTGAGCTCGGAATTATGCAGCGAGCCCTCATCGCGTGTGTCCTAACAGGCTTCCTAACGGGTTTAATGGGTGTCTTCGTGGTCAGAATGCGACTCACAGCCATCGGGTATTCAATGTCCCACGGCGCCTTCGCTGGCGCCTCTCTCGGCGTCGCTATCTCAGCGAATCCTTTAGTTACTGCGATGCTCTTCGCCTCAACCACCGCATTATTCATCGGACCCATTGCCGACAAAGCGAGGCTGCATGCGGATACTATCACCAGCATCATTTTTCCCCTGAACATGGCCTTAGCTTTTATCTTTCTCACGCTCACCCCTGAAATCGGTCTCACGAGCCAAGTAGCCAACGTGCTCTGGGGTAGCATCATCTCGCTCACAAATACTGATATGGTCTACCTCGTCACCTTATGCGCAGCTACTATGGCAATTGTCCATTTTGCTTGGAAGGAGCTCTTCGCCATCATGTTCAATCGCAAACAGGCAGAAGCAGATGGGATCAACGCTAAGCCCTTCATCTACCTCGTCATCTTCCTCGCAGGAGTGGTCGTAACCTTTTCCCTGAAGCTGGTTGGGGGGCTACTCATTTACGCCCTCCTCTTCAATCCTGCAGCCTCAGCCCTCCAGCTCCTTGAGGACATGCGAAAAATCATCATTCTTTCACCCCTAATCGGCGTGACTACCAACATCGTAGGGCTCATAGTGTCCCTTTTCCTTGATCTCCCAGTGGGATCCTGCATTGTCCTAGTCTCCACAGTAACCTTTGCCATTCTAGTTCTCCTTTCACCGAAGAAAAGAAGAAAAATGGAGAACGAAACATTGGAGGTGAATCATTGAAAACAAAGAGCTTCGTGATGATCGCTTTGTTGCTGACTCTATCCTCAACAGTTCCGATGTTGACTTTTGTTCATACGGAAACTAGCAAGCCTATCATTGTCTGCACAACGAGTGCGGTGGGCTCCGTGGTTCAGGAGTACATGGGAGACAGCGTTGATCTTGTTGTGTTGATTCAGCCTGGTCTTTGTCCAGCCGACTTTGATATGAAGCCGAGCGATGTCT
>JAUPKU010000155.1 GCA_030837285.1 Thermoproteota archaeon
AGAAATCGTTAACATCCTTGAAGCCATATTCAGGATGCTTCTTCATGAACCGCTCAATCCTTTCAACTAACGTCTTCTTAAGATTCACCGACACATATTCAGCCAACTAAGCCAACACCTCACAAAACTAACATGCTAACGTAGCATCCGCTACCGCTCATCCAAACTATAATAATGCGCAAGCTAAAGAAAATTGTGAAAAAAAAGTTAAGAAAACAGTTACGAAAAAATTAGCACACGCTACGTAAGTAAGAAAGAAAAAAGTGTTACATCGTGATGAGAAAATGGGTACTCTAATAGTCAATAAATGTGCTTGCGCTTCAGTGAAATTCAAGTTAAGATTCAGTCTTGACTCCACGTTTAATTTTCTTTGGATTAAGTTTTAGCACACGCTAAAGCTCTTTAAGCCTCTTCCAAACAAACTTATCGTGTGTATATAGAATGGTACGTATTCATAACCTGGTGTTGAAGAGGTGATTGAATGTTCAAAAATATAAGTGACAGGATAAGAGCATCCGGAAAAGAGAATGAGATAATGAAGTATGTGAGAGGAATCAACTTCCCTATAAGCAAACAAAATCTAATAAGTGCACTTAAGAATAACAACGCTCCATCAGAGGTAATATCAACTCTAGACAAACTGCCCGAAATGACCTACAATTCCCCACAAGATCTTGTTAACGCACTAAAAGGCAAGCCATAGATCTATCGATCGCTAACGATTTTCTATTTTTTCATAGCACACGCTATTTCAGGTCTAAATTTAGTCAGAAATGCACATTGATTTTTTTGATTAATTTTAATCCCGATTAGTGCTTTCATGTCGATTACTCTCAGGATCAAACCCTTCATAGAAGGAAATCTTTACAAAACTGCTTAGAAACAAATAAACGTTTTACGTCTGGGAGGGAAAAATAAATTTTAATCCAAAGCTAGCTAGTCTAAAGTGTTATAGTTCGTATGGAAACATTACTTCTTCATCTGTGGACAGTTCGTAATAGTCTGGTCGATATGTTTTTTCATGGCAAATTAGAGAAGCAGTCTCCAAATGTATATGGGACAAGTTTTTCTTGATTAGCTCAAAGGTCTCTCCTGAGACGCATTGATCATCAACTAGTAAATATTGACCTTCCTTCAGTTCTGTAGCAACATCTAATCGGACTATTCTTGTTTCCCTGTCTAAGCCTTCTCCTCTATGAGTGACGAAGACAGTATAGTCTAGTTCCAAGTTTGGCTGCCAATATGGCACCTATTATGGTTCCGCCCCGCCCTATTGAAATGATTCCATCAAAGTTTTTTAGCATTAACTTGGCATACAACTTGTTACATAGATCAATAATTTCATTCCAATCTAATATTTTAACCATAATTAGCTCAACTCAAGGTCTTTTTCAATAATCTTTTGGCTTTCATCATCTCTCATACACATATTGGATTTGACCTTTTCTTCTATCCTTTCTAGGATTTTGTTTTTTGCTCCGCTCTCAAGTACTTTAGATATGGCACTCAACATCTCGTAAGGGAGATTGTCTAATCCCGTGCTAAATGAAGTTTTAGTCATAATGACTTTTACCCTACCATACTTATCGATAATCAAATCAGCCTTCATATCTTCAAAGCTTTTACCCAGATTTGCATTCTTCAAACAAATATTATTGTAACCTATAGTTATGTCCATTTCAATTCACCATTACACCAACTATATTATGGAAAACAATCAAAAATCCGTTGTAATTCAACAGAAAAATGAGAGCTTCTGAGCATAAATATAATCGCAATTCCCTATAAATATTACGATATGCTCCGTTTTAAGCAAATCTGCGACACTGATTATATTAGCTAGTTAGCTGCGTATAGAATATTAAATCGTGAACTGTCATTGTATGCTCCAAAGGTTAATCCGCAAAATGCCATTTTCCAATGTCCTTAGAGGCTCTATGTTTTGACTTGGAGGCAATAATTATTCTTCAATGGGTGCTTTCATTAGCAACCCCTTCACAGAATCAACCCATTACAATCGTCATCGTATGGAAAGGGAAAATTAAAATTCAATTAAAAAAATTAAACGTGGATTTCAAGCTAAAATTAGATCTGAAATTTTCCTGAGATGGCTAGATAAAATTTTAGTGAATTTCCAAGATTTTTGCAAATTTGTATCAATTTGGCCTCAAGGTTAAAAATCTATCAACAACTACCTTGATATCAATCTATTAAAACCATGATGTGGTACAGCCCTTTTCAAAAACTTTAAACCTTAAATTTTAAGGAAAACATCAAGATAATCAAGCATATAGTGTTGCGATTAAATGAACAAAGAAGAAATCAAAGAATTAATGGAAGAAATATGGGGAAAATGCAAACTGAAATCTAAGGATATAGATGATATGCATCAGATACAGCAATTCTCACATGCCTATAATGAAATAAACGAGAGTCTTAGTTTGTGGATTAATGCTTCAGTCATTGACGAATCAGCTCTCGACTGTATTAAGAAAATCGCACAAGAGCATGGATTAGTACATCATTGGATTAAGACTGGCTCACAAAAAGGCTTAGAAATATACAGCCCGAAAAAATGAACAAGCGCGCTCGCTCCTGATGGGCTGAAGCTCTAATCTAGGTTTTTGGTTCATAATTAAGATATTGATATTCTGACTTTATTCAATTTGCGAAGTTCCAGTATAGATGATGAGCCAAAGGGAAATAATTGTCGGAGTTGTAGTGCAGGGCTTAAAGGTCTTAGTATTCCTTTTAATGGTTTTTATAATTTTAGCTAATAATTTATATTTTCGCCCTGAGAACGCTGAGGCAGTGCTTAGCTCTTTTGATGATCCCTCTAATCCCAACATGTTATCAAGTAGTTGGAATTGGATAAATCCGCCCCAGAACTATAGCCTGACTTCAGAAGGTCTAACCGTAACACCTACTTTGGACTCTAATTTCTGGGCAGGCGTTGAAACGGGGCAGTTCCTTTATCAGTTGATTAACGGCAGCTTCACGGTTGAAACAAAGGTATCGTCCACGCTCTCTGTAAACTTTCAGCAGACTGGATTGATGGTACGGCAGGACGCTAATAACTTTGCCAAGATATGCTTCGAATATTCGGATGGGTTGTGCGTGAAGACGGGGATAATCGGATGGGTTGTGCGTGAAGACGGGGATAAACAGGAATGGTGTGGCGAATGTGGAGCAGCTCACGCCCATCCCAGCAGGCATTTCTACTGTGTGGTTGATGGTAGTTAGGAATAGTGATTCCTTCCTAGCGTATTACAGCTTAGACGGTTCAACTTGGACTCAACACTATTCTTGGTCTCAGCATTTCATAGGCTCACTTATGGTAGGGTTGGAAGTCGCGGACGCGCATAACAACGTCTCATTCCAGTCCACCTTCTCTTACTTCCACTACAGTAGCCTTGTTACCTCCAGTTACTCCATGCAGGAAGGCAACTCAACGTATCTTTGCACAGTTACCTCAAACTCACTAGTCTCCAACTTCACATTAAATCAGTCGACAAAAGAGATCGGCTTCAATGTCACGGGAGACACAGGAACAGTAGGAATAAGCAACGTTTCATTTCCAACCCAGCTTCTAGGAAGCTCATTCACAATATTTATAGACGGCACTACACTTCCGGCAACTGTAACCTCTAATACAACGCATTCTTCCGTCTGCTTCACCTATACTCAAAACACCCACCAAATAGAGATAATCGGATCAGTTCCATCTAAGTACTCTATAAGTTTGAAAACTGTAGACTGGTCAGAAAATATTCTTCCTTCATGCACTGTGACTATTTCTAATGTCAGTACCATAATAAGCAATGCTTATGGATGGTCTAACTTTACAGGAATTAACAGTGGCACATATCTTGTAACAATTAGTTGGCAAGGGAGCACGATAAACCAAACATCGATTACGGTAAACAACTCCAACGTAACATCCACCATAAGAACTCAAGTATACAACATAAGCTTAGCCAACTCTTTTAGAGACACCTCTGGAAACCGTCTATACACCAATCCCTCCAGCTTCAAACTCATATTCTCAAACGGTACGACATCAGCCATTCTAAACTCATCCCAGAACTACTGCATCCAGAATGGGACGACAACATGGTATAGCATACTTTGGCAAGACACCAATATCGTACCTTCAACATTAACTTCCTTTGATACAACAAATGGAAATCCAACCATAAACTGCGAAGTCTACAGCTTACAGGTGAATCCAACATTTCAAGACAATCTGGGCTTGACGACAATAACTACCGACTTATGTTCTCTCACATTCCCAAACGGCACTGTCAGAACATCGTCCACATCGCTTGTCCACAACCAAGTTCAGTATGGGAATTATACCATAACAAGCATCTTATTGAAGGGAAGGGAGGTAGTGCCGAAAGCTAATCCAACAATAACCTTAACTGGAAACACCACCTGGGCTCCTCAAGTAAGATGTCTCCTTCCAACATACTTGACGCTTCATTTGAACTCCCAAACGTCTCTTCCGGGCTTTCAAGTCAACATAAATGGCACCCTGAAATTCAACAACAAAGGAATCGGTGGCGCTAAAATCCTTCTATCCTATAGCGATGCAGGGAACCAAACATGGAACGACATAACAGAGATATGGACCTCCCCGGATGGAAGTTACTCAACAGTTTGGACACTATCTCCTACAGACACATTCCTAGTCTGGGCTCACTGGGCAGGCAACAACACCTTTCCATCAACAAATGCTTCAAGAGCCCTTTCCATGACCACATTCAATGACCAGTACGTTTTTTCTGTATCATCAAACTCAACAATCTCAGCACTAGCCTTTAACAAGACAAGCAATGAACTCAGCTTCACAGTTAAGCCCACCAGGAACAAAGGGCTTCGCTGACGTGGCAATCGCCAAAAACCTGGTAGAGGATATCACGAACCTCAAAGTCTACTTGGACGCCAACCAATTGAACTATACTACAACTTCCACATCTGACTCGTTGCTGCTACACCTCACCTACAACGAAAGCATGCATTCTGTAATGATAGACTCAGGAAGAACAGTAGCACCTAAATTCACCTCAACCATAATTGCGGCAACACCGTTGATCGCCATGGCTGCCAGCATGATATCTTTACTAGAAATGAATCAGATTTCAGTCTATCCAACTAGCATAATGAGAAAATATGCAAAAAATCGTGCAATCGCGAGAACGTGGCGATATGAGACTTTTACTAGAAAAGGAAAGCTTCAAAGCGGATACAGAGATGTTAAAACAGGTCGTTTCGTAAAGAAGGCGTTCTGATATCTCTCAAATCTTAGAGATACAAATCATGACCAGCTATCGATCGATCAAAATGCTATCGGCGCATCAGAGTATACACATACAACGACTACTAATGTTCAAATTAAAGCGAGTTCACCAAGGAATACGTGACGATGACATGAAAAAATCTTAAATGTTCACTTTAGGATTCTAATATGGTGTGTTTCTTGAAAATAACAACAAATTTAAATAATTTTTCAGAAAATGTTGCTGAAGACATCCCTTTTTTACAGCAGATAGGTATTGATACCGTCTCCTTCTCGTTAAGACCCATGTTTGGTCCTCGAGAAGGTCAAGTATTAGAATCTCCCCGTCCTTATGAACTAGACGAGTTAATGAATAATTTGAATGCAGCGGTAAAAATGATTCGACAAGCTAGTCTTAAAGCCAATGAATTCTCTTTTGATATTACCAATGCCCTTCTAGGGAAAGCTGAAGGTAACAAAGAGTTAGACATTGCAAAAGCATTGATTAAAGCAGCTGGTGATGCCGCGGTTTCTCAAATCTGGGTTCGACCGCTTGGAATTCGGCAGGGACCGGGTGGTGTCCCAGGTCGATATAATCGTGCTCATAGAGGAGGTTACCTGATGAGTGCGTTCAGTGTGAAGTTGATGAAGGAGGAACTCAGCAAGCGGGATCTAACCAGTCGATGGTCCCATCATTTCACAAATAATATCACCATTGAGGGATATTTTGACAATCTCGTTAAAGCTCTACAAAAACTTGTTCCCATTGCTGAAGATGCAGATGTGAAGCTGATGCTCCATACAGATGATCCACCTGTTCCGGATTCTGACAATCTCCTTCCAGGCATCATGAATCCCGTACTGATCAACCGGATCTTCGAAGCAATCCCCAGTAAAAATTTGGGGTTGCTTTTCTGTGTGGGAACAAGATATGAAACTGGGGTAGATATTTATGATCAGATTCGACTCTTTGGGAATATGGGAAAAATATTTGCTGTCCACTTTAGAAATGTGAGAGGAACTCTTCCTAGTGCTGGAGAGTATGAAGAGGTTATGTTAGATGAGGGTGATATGGATATGTTTGAGATTCTTAAGGCTTTGAAAGCAACGGGGTATGATGGGACATTAAGCCCTGATCATCCTACAATTTTCATTGGCGATGATAAACGGAGAGCAACTCTAGCATGGAATGTGGGGTATATTCGCGCGCTCTTACAAGCCTTAAAGTCTGAAGGATATGATTAATCTCGCAACATAACTTTTCATTATTCAACATCCTTCTTTAAACAAAAAATCGTGTATACTAACTTTTTTCAGTCTTCTCTTCAGTTTCATCTCAAGAAAGTCGTAGTATTGGTTGGTAAACTAGATTAAATTTTAATTCCCCAAACCCAAACTAACACTCTCCAACCCACTTCCACACAATATCTCTCACTCACTCTCTCTACACACTCAAAAACACACATGTGTAGGGACAAACGTGCACTCGAAAAATAAAATATAGCACTTGAGCAGATCTATTTTTTGGGTTCAAGAAGATTGAAATGGGTGAAAGTTAAATTAGAATCAGTCAAAAATAAGCTTATTAGAATACTTCTAGAACCATATCTTAAGATAGGTTGTTGAAATATCTCATGAAGATTTGGTTGAACACTAGATTATTCTTGCTTCTCAGAAATACATGCTTGACCATAAAATTGGGGTACAAAAAAGGAAATGAATGGAAAAATTCATTTATATTAAAGAAAGCACATAAGTATACTAAATGAAAAATAAACTTCTTTTCTCAATCCTAGTTGTTTCAATCCTTCTTGTATCTCTAAATAGTGGAAATGTGGCTTTGACTCATGCAGCTGTGCAGTCCACTTGGTCAACAAGGTCACAGATGATAGCGGCGTACTTGGATCTTACCGTAAAGTACCCTACTCTTGTTAAATCTGAGGTGATAGGACAGAGTGTAAATGGACTTCCTATCTATTTGCTTTCAGTTGGCAACTTCTCAGCTCCAAGAAACAAGACAATACTGATAACCTGTGCTCAACACGGAATGGAATATGTAGGAACAGAGGCGATATATTCTACCTTGGTTTGGCTTCTCTCAGGGAAGGAGAGCGTTTCCAACACAATACTGTCAAAGAATCTTATCCGTGTTGTCTACATAGTGAATATGGATAACTACAAGACACGTAACCAATGGAATGCTCACGGTGTCAACCTAAACAGGAATTATCCTACTTTTTGGGGATTCTGGAATACAGCAAACACCTTTAACATTGGTGAGTATCCTCTGAGTGAGCCGGAGGCTTTAGCAGTAGATAATCAAATGTCACTTAATCCGGCTTGGTACTTGGACGTTCATACGGGAGGTGCAAGGATAACTCCACCTATAGACGCGAATGGAAAGACAGTTGATAGGACCTTCTACAAGAACATGGTTTACTCAGCATATTCTAGCCTGTGCCGCCAGAGACACGTTTCACCTTTAGCATACCAAGAGGATACTGCAAGCGGAGGACTGGACTATAAGACTCAGGGAGGGCAATCGTACTGTGACTCTTACTGGGCGCATGAATCTAACGCTTTGGTCGTGGAGTGTAGCACTAATCAGAATCCATCTTATAGCACATTGCCTTCAATAACAGCAAAGCTGATTCCATTGCTGATGACTGTTAGCCAACTCAGCATAGGCACGAATACTGGACCTAACATAGACTGGTATTCTCCAGCAAACTCTGTACTCACTGTTAATGAAGGCGAAAGCATAGTCTTTAATCAAGTTTCAAGCGACCTCAATGGCAATCCACTATCATACCAATGGAAACTAGACTCAATAAACCAGGCAACAACACAGAATTGGACAAGCCAAAGTCTACTTGCAGGAACCCATACAATCAGAGTTACAGTGTCAGACGGAAGCCTAGCCGACTATCAAGAATGGACTGTAAATGTTAGATCATCTTCAGAGGACTATACTCTAACTGTTAATGTGGTTGGTTCTGGCTCTGTGACCAAGAATCCTAATCAGGCTTCGTATGCTTCTGGCAGTGAGGTTGAGTTGAATGCGAATCCTGCTGCTGGTTGGAGTTTCAGTGGTTGGAGTGGTGCTTTGACTGGCAGTACTAACCCGATTCAGATTACGATGACCGGTGATAAGACTGTTACTGTGACTTTCGAACAGACTCCAAGTGGACAGCTGTTTGCGGATAGTTTCGAGTCTGACAATTTTGCAGCATGGAGCGGGACAACTGTTACTTCAGGAGAAGCTGCTTCCGTCAGCTCTGCATTTGTTCGTGATGGAGCCTATGGTGCCAAGTTAACCTCTAATGGAGGTGGAGGATATGAAAAAGCATATGCCTCCAAGACTGTGTCAGCATCTTCGGAGCTTTATGCTAGGGGCTACTTCTATGTGTCACAATCGGGTATAGTTGATGTGAATGATCGCTTCTTCTTCCTGATTTTTTCCTCTGGAAGCAATAACCTGGCTTATGCTGGGATTAGGCAGACAAGTTCAGGCATCCGATGGTGCTTAACCACAAGAAGTGGAACAGGCTACGTAGACATCTATTCCTCATCTGCACCCTCTATTAATCGCTGGTACTGTGTTGAACTTCACTGGATGAAAGATTCGGCAAACGGCCTGGTTGAGATGTGGGTGGATGGAACAAGAGTCTGCGTTTCCACAGGGACGAACACTGCAGCCTATGGCGATGCAAATCAATTAAAAGCTGGTATCGCAGAAACCTACGGCTGCG